>NZ_JBSHNE010000052.1:0-28769 GCF_053646035.1 Streptomyces sp. NPDC055287
CCGCTGCTCACGGCCCTCATAGGCGTCGGCATCGGCATCTCCGCGATCACGGCGCTCGGCGCCACCCTCGGAATGTCCAGCACCACTTCGACCCTGGCGATGATGCTCGGCCTCGCCGTCGGCATCGACTACGCCCTGTTCATCGTCTCCCGCTACCGCGCCGAGCTCACCGAGGGCCGCGACCGCGCCGACGCCGCAGGGCGGGCGGTCGGCACCGCGGGCTCCGCGGTCGTCTTCGCCGGGCTCACCGTCATCGTGGCCCTCGCGGGCCTGGCCGTGGTGAACATCCCGATGCTCACCAAGATGGGCCTGGCCGCTGCGGGCACCGTCGCCGTCGCCGTACTCGTCGCCCTCACCCTCGTGCCCGCGCTGCTCGGCTTCGCGCCGGTCAAGGTCCTTCGCCGCCGGGACCGCGAGCAGTTCACCGGCAAGCCGCTCAGCGTCCGCCAGCAGCGCAAGGCCGCCAAGCGTGCCGAGAAGGACGCCCGGCGCAAGCCCAACCTCGGCTCCCGCTGGGCCAGTTATGTCCTGCGCCACCCCGTCGCCGTACTACTCCTGGCCGTCCTCGGCCTCGGCGTGGCCGCCGTGCCCGCCGCCAGTCTGGAACTCGGTCTGCCCGGCGAGGGCACCATGGCCCCCGACACCACCCAGCGCAAGGCCTACGACATGCTCTCGGAGTCCTTCGGCGCCGGGTCCAACGGGCCGCTGATGATCACCGTGGAGGGCCAGGAAGCGGCCGTCGCGGCCGACACCGTCGGCAAGCGACTCGCCGAGCAGGACGGCGTCTCCAGCGTCACCCCGGCCACGCCCAACGAGGCCGGCGACACCGCGATCCTGAACGTCGTCCCGGCCACCGGCCCCACCGACGGTGCGACCGAAGACCTGGTGCGCCACCTGCGCTCCCTCGCCGGCGGCTTCCAGGCCGACACCGGCGCCGAGGTCCTGATCACCGGCCAGACCGCGATGTTCATCGACTTCTCCAGGACGCTCGACGACGCCCTGCTCCCCTATCTCGGCCTGGTCGTGGGCCTGGCGTTCCTGCTCCTGATGGTGGTCTTCCGCTCGGTCCTCGTGCCGCTCAAGGCCGCGCTCGGCTTCCTGCTCTCGGTGACCGCCGCGCTCGGCGCCGTGGTCGCGGTCTTCCAGTGGGGCTGGCTCGCCGACGTCTTCGGCGTCGACCAGCCGAGCCCGATCATGAGCACGATGCCGATCTTCATGATCGGTGTGGTCTTCGGCCTCGCCATGGACTACGAGGTGTTCCTGGTGACCCGCATGCGGGAGGCGTACGTTCACGGGGCGCGGCCCGACGAGGCCGTCGTCACCGGGTTCCGCTACGGCGGCCGGGTGGTCGCCGCGGCCGCCGCCATCATGATCAGCGTGTTCTCCGGCTTCATCGTGGAGGACAACGACTTCATCAAGATGATCGGCTTCGGCCTCGCGGCCGCGGTGCTCTTCGACGCCTTCCTCGTCCGCATGACGATCGTCCCCGCCCTGTTCGCCCTGCTCGGCAAGGGCGCCTGGTGGCTGCCGCGCTGGCTCGACCGACTGCTGCCCAACCTCGACGTCGAGGGCGAGGAGCTCTCCCGCACGGCCCCGGCCGGGCGGGTGGTGCCTGCGCACCGCGCACATGAACTGGTCGACTAGCGACCCGGGTTGACTGGGTCAGGCCCAGCGGCTCGCCGCTGGGTCTGCCGCGTGCGGCTGCCGGTGCTGCCCCGACGCCGCCACCGAGCAGGTCGTGGCCAGCGGTCTCGTTCCTGAACTGGCCTATGCGTTCGGCGGCCCGTGCCACTTCCTGCTGCCCGACCGCTTCGACATCAACCTTCGGGCCATGCAGGACGCGCTCGCCTCGGCCGGGGCCGAGGGCTTCGTGTACGTCGCAAAGAAGGCCAGCAAGGCCGCGCTCTTCGTCGAGCGTGCTGCGGCGGGCGGCGCCAGTGTGGACGTCGCTTCCGTCTTCGAGCTGCGCGAGGCCCTCGGCCACGACGTACGGGGCTAGCACCTCGCTGTCAACGGTCCTGCCAAGGACCCGGCCCCTGCTCCATCTGGCCGTCCAGCACGGCGCGCTGGTCGCCGTGGACTCCCTCGACGAGCTCGACGCCCTCGTCACCATCGCCCTGACCGGCCAATCCGGCCCGCCCGGATCCTGCTGCGGGTTCTGCCGCCGCACAGCCGCACAGCCGCTTCGGACTCACCGAAGCCGAATTGGCTACGGCCCCAGCTACACCGACGCGGACACCTGGCACAGCTTCCTCGCCGAGCACGAGAGCCTGGCTGGGGAGCCTGGACCGCCTCCGGTTCATGGATGCAGTGTTGCCTCGCCCCTGACGAGAATGCCGGTGCGCTGGCCCGGGCGTACGGCGACGGGCCCGGCGACCCTGATGCCGACGGGGCTCTCCAGCCCCTCGACGGAGACGGTGACCATGGCGTCGTGGCCGTAGAAGATCACGTCGGTGACGGTGCCTTGGGCGGCCGTCGCGGTTTGGGTGAGCTGGAGTTGCTCGGGCCGCAGCAGGACAGTGCCCTCGCTCCGGCCTGCAGGGGGCGCCACGAGGGGAAGGCGGCCGAGGGCGGTGGTTGCGGTGCCGTGGTCTGCGATGCCGGGGATGAGTACGGCGTCGCCGACGAAGCGGGCCACCCAGGGGTCAGCAGGGCGACGGTAGACCTCCTGAGGGGTGTCGCACTGAGCCACGCGGCCGTCCCGTACGACGGCGACGAGGTCGGCCGTGGAGAGGGCTTCCTGCTGGTCGTGGGTGACCAGCAGGGCGGTGGCTCCGGTGGCGCGCAGGGCGGCTCGGACATCTGCCCGGACACCAGTCCGCAGGGCGCTGTCGAGGGCATTGAACGGTTCGTCCAACAGCACCAGGGCCGGCTCCGGCGCCAGGGCTCGGGCCAGGGCGATGCGCTGCTGCTGGCCTCCGGACAGCTCGTGTGGCATCCGGTCGCCGAAACCGCCGAGGCCGACAAGTTCGAGCATCTCCTCGGTGCGGCTGCGGCGCCCGGCGCGGTCGTGGCCCCTCAGCCCGAAGGCGACATTGTGGGCGACGCTCAAGTGCGGGAAGAGAGCACCTTCCTGGGGGACGATGGCGATGCGGCGGCGCTCCGGGGGAAGGTGGAATCCGGGGCCGGACAGGGTGCGTCCGCCGACGGTAACGGTGCCCGCGTCGGCGCGCAGGAAGCCGGCGATGATGCGGAGCAGGGTGGTCTTGCCGCAGCCGGAGGGACCAAGGAGGGCGGTCAGGGTGCCGGCGGGGACGGTGAGGTCGAGTCCGCGCAGGACGGGCGCGTCCGGGCCGTAGGACTTCGACACTGCGGTGATCTGTACGTCGGTCATGTGCGGTGCCGCCCGAGGAGGTAGGAGGGGATGGCCGCCAGCAGGATCAGCGCCGCGGCATAGGGGGCCGCGGCGGCAAAGGATCCGGTGCCGGTCTCGGTCCAGAGCCGGGTGGCCAGGGTGTCCATCCCGGTGGGTCGCAGCAGGAGGGTCGCTGGGAGTTCCTTCATGCACACCACGAAGGTCAGAGCGGCTCCGGCGGCGACCCCGGGCGCGGCGAGCGGCACGGTGACCTCGCGCAGCACCCTCAGCGGGGAGCGGCCGAGCGAACGGGCGACGTCCTCCAGTACCGGCGGCGATTGGAGCACCGCGGCGCGGGTGGCGGCCACCGCGACGGGCAGGAAGAGCACGGCGTACGCGCAGACCAGGAGCGGGAGTTCCTGGTAAAGGGGTTCGGCGTAGCGGACCGCGAAGAAGACCAGGGACAGTGCAACGGTGATGCCGGGCAGCGCGTGCCCGGCATAGGCGGACTGCTCCAGCAGGTGTGCGGTCCGGCCCCGGTGGCGGGCGGCGATCACCCCGACGGGCAGGGCGAGGAGGGTCGTCAGCGCGGCTCCCGCGGCGGCGACGCCGAGGGTCGTGCCGGCGGTGTCGAAGAGCACGACAGGGTCCCAGGTCGCGGAGTTGCCCACGGCGAGCCAGTACCCGAGCGTGGCCAGCGGCATGAGGACGGCGACGGCCGCGACCATCGTGCACCAGGCCAGGGCGGGTATCCGCCACCGGCCCAGCGGCGCGGAGACGGCGGGGCGTGCAGTGCCGGTCCCGGTCCTGGCGTGGCCCGCGCGACCGCGGGTACGAGCCTCGACGGTCACGAGCAGGATCGTCATCACCACCAGGACGATGCTGAGGGCGGCGGCCGGGGTGCGGTCGAAGCTGGCCCGATAGGACGTGTAGATACCGCGGGTGAAGGTGTCGTACCGCATCAGCGAGACGGCGCCGAAGTCGGAGAACACGTACAGCGCAACCAGTACGGCCCCCCCGGCCGCGGCGGGGCGCACCTGCGGCAGCGTGACGCGCAGGAAGGTCCTCAGCGGCCCGTGGCCGAGCGAGCGCGAGACCTCCTCCTGCGCAGGATCGGCCCCGCGCAGTGCGGCGGTGACGGGCAGGTAGACGTACGGGAAGCTCACCAGCGTCAGCGCGAGGGCGGCGCCGCCGAAGCCCGCGAGCCCCGGGAACGCGGACAGCCAGGTGAACGCGGCGACGTAGCTCGGCACGGCCAGGGGCAGGGTCACCACGACCGACCAGGCCCGGGCGCCGGGCAGCGCGGTCCGTACGGTGAGCCAGGCCAGGGACACGCCGAGCACCAGTGAGGATGATACGACGACGACAGCCAGTCCGAGGCTGCGGCCGAGCAGCAGGGCGGTGCGCTCGTTGGCGATGACGTCCCAGGCGAACGCGGGTCCGCGTTCCAGGGAGCGGATGGCGAGGTAGCCAAGCGGCAGCAGCGCGAACACCGCGGCGAGGACTGCGGGAACGAGGAGGACAGCAGGCGGGCGGCGCTCGGCGCGCAGCCGCCCGGCCGGCGCGGTGGCGCCTGCCGGGCGGACTGCGGGATCCGCCGGTACGACGGAATCCGTGGAGTGCATGGGGGTCAGACCATCCCGGCTTCCTGGAGCATCTTCAGGGTCTCCTGAAGTGATTCCAGCTTGCCGAGGTCGATCTTGGGGGCGTCGAGGGAGTCCAGCGGCGGCAGGTCCTTGACGTTGCTGGTCACGCCGGCGGCCAGCGGGTACTCCTTGGTGTCCTCGGCGAAGTACTTCTGTGCCTTCTCCGAGAGCAGGAAGTCGACCGCCTTCTGCGCCACCGGCAGCTGGTCGCTGCCCTTGAGGATGCCGACTCCGGCCGCGTTGACCAGTGCGCCCGGGTCGCCGCCCGGCAGGAAGTGGATCTTCGCCTTGACCTTGCCATCGCCCTTCTCGGCGACCTGCTCGTACCAGTAGTAGTGGTTGACGAGGCCGAGCGAGACCTCGCCCTTGCCGACACCGTCGAGGACCTTGAGGTTGTTGTCGTAGACCTTCGGCTCGTTGGCCTTCAGACCCTTGAGCCAAGCGCGGGCGGCGTCGTCGCCCTCGAGGACGCGCATGCCGGTGACGAAGGCCTGGAAGGAGGCGTTGGTCGGGGCGTAACCAATCTTTCCCTTCCACTCCGGCTTGACCAGGTCGTGCACGGTGTCGGGAACCTTGGACACTTCGCCGGGGTTGTAGGCAAGGACGCGGACGCGCCCGGAGGTGCCCACCCAGTCGCCCGCGCCGCCGCGGAAGGCAGGGTCGACCTTGTCCAGCGACTCCTGGGGCAGCTTCTCCAGCAGGCCCTTGGTGGAGAGGGCGCCGAGGGCTCCCGCGTCCTGGGAGAAGAACAGGCCCGCCTTGGTCTTGTCACCCTCCTCCTGTATCTGGGCGGCGAGTTCGGCGCTCTCGCCGTAGCGGACGGCGATTGTGGTGCCGACGGCCTCCTCAAGCTCGTCCAGGAGCGGCTCGACCAGGTTCTCGTTGCGGCCGGAGTAGATCACGAGCCCGGCGTCGTCCTCATCGACGCCGCAGCCCGCGAGGGCGGGAAGGAGGAGCGCTGCCGCGGAGAAGACGGCGAGACGGTGGACCAAGGGGCGTCGCATGAGAAGCCTTCCTGCACGTGCAGCGAGAACCTGAACGCCCTATAAGTAAGGTAAAGCTAACCTAAAGGCAAGGGTGACGCACGCAACATTTTGGCCTCACCCGGGGTTCGGCGGAGCCGACCCTACCTGTGGATTCCTTATGGATCTTCCATGTCTCATCTGTGACTTTCCTGTGACTATCCAATGAGGTAAGCCTTTCCTAAGATGCGCTCGTGACAGCCCCTTCCGCCCTGCTGCCGGGCTCCAAGAACGTCCCCTTCGCCAGCGATCTCGCGACCCACGGCGACCTCACCGCGGTCATCACCGCCGACGGCCCCGTGACTTACCGCGAGCTCGCCGCCCTGGTGGAAGCGACAGCCAGTCGCCTGGGTCGGACGCGCCGCCTGGTCCTGGTGGTCGGCGCCAACACCATCGAGGCGCTCGTCGTCCACCTCGCGGCACTCTCGGCGGGGCACCCGGTCCTGCTGGTGCCGGGCGACCACCCGGCAGCCGTGCAGTCACTCATCGAGGCATACAACCCGGACGTCGTGGCACGCCCCGATGACGGCGGGGACTGGCTGCTCGACGAGCGGCGCCCTGTCTCCGGGCACGACCTGCACCCGGACCTCGCCCTCCTGCTGAGCACGTCCGGCTCGACAGGGTCGCCGAAACTCGTCCGGCTTTCGCACGAAAACCTTCAGGCCAACGCGGAATCGATAGCCGAGTACTTGGGAATCCGGGACACCGACCGTGCTGCCACTACCTTGCCCATGCATTACTGCTACGGCCTTTCCGTCATCCACAGCCATCTGCTGCGCGGCGCCTCACTGATCCTCACCGACCTCTCCGTCGCAGACACTTGCTTCTGGGATCTGTTCCGGAACGCCCGCGGGACGACCTTCGCAGGTGTCCCGTACACCTTCGACCTGCTCGACCGCGTCGGCTTCGCCGCGATGGACCTGCCCCACCTGCGCTACGTCACCCAGGCAGGCGGACGGCTCTCGCCCGACCGGGTCCAGCACTACGCGGCTCTGGGCCGCGCCGCCGGCTGGGAACTGTTCGCGATGTATGGCCAGACCGAGGCGACCGCCCGCATGGCCTACCTGCCGCCCGGCCTCGCGGAAACCCACCCCGAGGCGGTCGGAGTTCCGATCCCCGGCGGCTCCTTCCGGCTCCAACCGCTGCCAGACTGGCCCGAGAAGAACACCGGCGAGCTGGTGTACGCGGGGCCGAACGTCATGCTCGGCTACGCCCACACCCCCGACGACCTCGCGCTGGGCCGGACCGTGGACGAGCTGCACACCGGCGATGTCGCGCGGCTGACCCCCGAGGGCATGTACGAGATCGTCGGACGCCGCAGCCGGTTCGCGAAGATCCTCGGCCTGCGCATCGACCCCGCGCAGGTCGAGACGATGCTTGCACGACACGGCGTCACGTCCATGTGCACCGGCGACGACGAAGCCCTCGCCATCGCCGCCGTCGGCACGCACGCCTCCGCCGCGCGCCGGATACGAAGCCTGGTGACGAGCGAGTGCGGCCTGCCGGCCCGCGCAGTCCGCGTCCACCTCCTGGCCCCGGAGGCCGGCCTCCCCCGCCTCCCCACAGGCAAGCCCGACTACCGCGCGGTGCGCGAGCTGGCCGGCCCCGCCGACGTCGGCGCATCGACGCCCGAGCACCCCCTCGGCGGCGGCCCCGCAGACCTGTGCCTGCTCTACGCGCGCATCCTCGACCGATCCGAAGTGACGCCGGACAGCACCTTCGTCAGCCTGGGCGGCGACTCCCTTTCGTACGTCGAGATGTCACTCCACCTCGAAGAACGGATCGGCCACCTGCCGACCGACTGGCACACCACTGCGATCCGCGACCTCAGACCGCCCGAACGCAAAGCCCCCAACCGCAGACGCACCCTGGAGACCAGCGTCGCCCTGCGCGCCATGGCGATCTTCTGCATTGTCGGATCGCACATCCACGTCTTCGGCATCAAGGGTGGAGCACATCTGCTCCTCGCCATCGCGGGCTACAACTTCGCCCGCTTCCACCTCACCACCGTCGAACGCGGCGAACGCATCCGGCGCGCCTGCCTCAGCATCGCGCGGGTCGCAGTGCCGGCCATGATCTGGATCGGCTTCGTACTCTTCCTCAACGACGACTACACCCTGGCCAACCTCGCTCTCCTCGACAGCGTGCTGGGGCCCGAGGACAGCAGAACGGGCATGCACTTCTGGTTCATCGAGGCCTTGGTCTACATCCTGATCGTCGCCGTGGCCCTCCTGGCGCTCCCCCTCGCGGACCGGGCAGAGCGCCGGTTCCCCTACGGCCTGCCCCTGACGCTCGCCGCCCTCGGCCTGCTCACCCGCTACGATCTGCTCGGCCTCCCCGACCGCGCCCAGCTACCCGACGCGGTCACCGTCTTCTGGCTGTTCGCACTCGGCTGGGCGGCGGCGAAAGCCCGCACCAAGACACAGCGGATCGTGGTCACGGTCGGCGCGCTGGCCACGATGCCCGGCTTCTTCCCCGGCGACCCCGGACGAGAAGCGATCATCATCGCCACGTTCGCCCTGCTCGTGTGGGCGCCAGCCCTCCCCAGCCGCGAACGCGTCAACCAGGTCGCCGGCCTCCTGGCCACCAGCTCCCTGTACATCTACTTGACCCACTGGCAGATCTTCCCGCTGATCGACGGCTTCTCCAGGCACTTGGCCTTCCTCGCCTCCCTGATCTTCGGCATCGTTTACGGCGCCGTCGCAACCCGCGTCATGCGCGGACTGCCCTCGCTGCTCTCACTGGTTTCGTCTCGCCGAGGCGCCTCTCCCGGGTCTCGCGCTCGGGTTCCGGCGGGCACAGCGGATCGGTCCTCTCGAACCCCTTTGCCAGCAGCCTCCGTTCAAGGTCAGGCAGGTCCTTGACGAGGATGTGCACGGGCATCGGGCCGGCCGCGAACGTACGGCACGCCGACATGGACGCCGCCTTCTACCTCACGCCGCACAGCGGCGGCAGCAGGACCGGCAAGCGCATCAAGCGGGCGCGACCACGCCCGACGGGACGAGGGCCAGTTCCCGTATCGACACCCCCCAAGCGTGGGCCGACGGGATGGTTGACCGATGCAGTCCTCTCCTCGCGCTGTTCCTCGATGTCATCATTGCTCGTGTGAGCTCCCCCGACGCGACACCCAACGCTGACCTGGTGCATGCCCGTTGGGGTGCCTGGGAGGCACCCCACGGAGACTTCATCATGTTCTCCGACGGATCCCTGTCGGTCATGGAACTCGTGCGGTACTCCCCTGCAGGCCGGCTCCATGACATGCGGGCCGAGGACTGGCAATGGTGGGAGGTCCTACGGGCCACCGCGTGGACCCCCAGCGACTGGATGAACGTCGATACGACGTCTGCCTCATGCACCTATGCCGGAAGCCGTGCCCTGGCAGGTGAATCATCGGACCACGGCAGTATCGGCTGGGTCGCCCTGACTCGGGACGACGACCACAACACCTTGGAATGGATCGCGGTCTCCTGCTCGTCCAATCCGTTCACCGAAGTCACCTTGGACGCAACCACGGTGACCGCCACCAGCACCCTGGGCCGCATCTGGACCTTCCCCAGAAGCACTCCCCAGCTGGTGAAGATCACCGGGGATCCGACCTGTCTCCGGCCCTCGCCGTCTCAGACAGGCGGTCCCGCCAGCTAATCAAGGCTCCGTCCACTGCGTGAACGAGGTCATTCACCAGGTGAAGCGTGCGGCCCTGTCTCCGCGTGTTCGTGTCCAGGCCGGGGCGATCGGCGGCGGTCTCGCAGGTCGGCGTGTGCTGCTGGTCGAGACGGTTCCGCACGACGGGCACCCCGGCTGCTCAGGCGGGGACGGGGTCCAGGTCAACATCATGAAAGGGTGGATAGCTCTCGTTGCCCATTCGCTCGGCCGCATCGATGTAGTCGGCAAGAGCGTCGCGGGATTGAGCGAGCCTGTCCATCTGATCGTCCAGTCGCCGCAGCCGTGACCGCATCGCGGCCAGCAACTCGGGACACCCGGCCAGCTCCGGGGCCTCTCCGGCTGCACAGGGCAGCAGGTACGCGATGTCCTCGGAGGACAAACCGGCACCAAGCAGGTGCCGGATCTGCTTCACCCGCAGCATGGCGTTCTCGTCGTACTCGCGGTAACCGTTCGCGCCGCGGTCTGCCTCCAGCAGGCCCTGGGCCTCGTAGTAGCGCAACTGATGGGCGTTGACGCCCGTCCGACGACTCAGTTCCCCGATCCGCATCGAAACCTCTCTTGACCTTCACACCGGTATCAACGTTGACGATGCTGCCATGAACAACAAAACCGATACACCCGTGACAGTCATCGGACTCGGACTGATGGGCCAGGCACTCGCCGGCGCGTTCCTGAAAGCCGGGCATCCGACAACCGTGTGGAACCGTACGGCCGCCAAGGCCGACCAGTTGGTGGCCGAGGGCGCACGGCTGGCGCCAACGGTTGGCGACGCGCTCGAGGCAGGTTCCCTGACGATCATCTGCGTCACCGACTACCAGGCCATGCACGAGCTGTTCGACGCGAGCGATGTCGAGCTGGGCGGCACGATGTTGATCAATCTGACCTCGGGTGACTCGGCCCAGGCCCGGGAAGCCGCCCGATGGGCCGAGCAGCGCGGCGCCCATTACCTGGACGGCGCCATCATGGCCGTCCCACCGGCGATCGGGACCGCCGACGCGGTGATCCTGCACAGCGGGCCGCAGTCGGACTTCGAGGCACACAAGTCAACACTCGACGCGCTCGGTACCGTCACCTACCTTGGCGCGGACCATGGGCTGGCATCCCTGTACGACGTGGCCGGCCTGGCCATGATGTGGAGCGTCCTGAACGCCTGGCTCCAGGGCACTGCGCTGCTCAGGACGGCCGGTGTTGACGCCGCAACGTATGCGCCGTTTGCGCAGCAGATCGCTACCGGTGTGGCCGCTTGGCTGCCGGGGTATGCCGAGCAGATCGACAGCGGCTCCTTCCCGGCCGAGGTGTCGGCCCTGGAGACCGACGCGCGGGCGATGGCGCACTTGATCGAGGAGAGTGAGGCGGGGGGCGTCAACGCCGAACTACCGAAGTTGTTCAAGGCGATGGCCGACCGCTCGATCGCCGCCGGACACGGTGGGGAGCAGTATCCCGTGCTGATCGAAGAGTTCGGCAAGCCCCGCGACGACTGACCGATCCCCACACGGGCTCTCCCCTCGGGCTTTCGCGCGACGGACTGTCCGGATCTTGATCGCTACCGGGCTGGTTCGAAGTGGACTTCGGTGGTCGGGCTGCTCGGCCAGGTCGAGCAACTCGGCCTGTTCCTGCGGGCCGATGACCAGGTCCGTCGCAGCTTGGTTCCGACCCGTTCCGCGGCGTACTGGCAGTGGACTTCGCCGCTGGGCGGCAGCTGGTGCGGGCCGCGTATGCGGTGCATCCCGAGCGTTCGGCGATGTGCTTCTCCGGGAGCCTTTTGCCGCTGCCCTGGGTCAGAAGGGAGCGTCATCACCACGGGCGAGACGAGCGAGAGGGCTGCGGCCTGCCAGTTGCCGCAGGCCAGCGGAACAGGCCCCACCGGACGAGGAAGTCGCCGAAGTGGTGCGGGTGGCGTGTCCAGCTCCACAATCCTCGGTCCATGCCACGCGATGTGGGCGGCGAGCCGCACGCCCCACACGGTGGTCGCCCCGGCGGTCAGCAGCCGTCTGGTGGCGTCACCGTGGTCCGCGGACAGCGCTTACGAGGCGACGGCCACCGCGGTGAAGGCGAGGCCTCAGGCCACGGCCACAAGCCGGTGTGTTCCCTGACGGCGGCCAGGGCGAAGACGATGAGCACGACGGCGAGCGCGGCGCCGGCGACCAGTGCCAGGTTGGCGGCACATACCGCCCAGGGGTACCCGCTCATCACAATGCCTCCGGCCCGTACCCGCTGCACCCATGGGCCGGCGTGCCCGCGTCACCGGTCCGCGTGGGACGGACGGCGAAAAGGGAGAACGCCGTAGGGAACCTCGCCCGCCTCGCGACTGCCGATCCCCGTTGGCCCGACGGACCGGACCGTCTCTTGACATACACCCACCACCTGGAACGCGCCGGTGCCTCACCAGCCGTGCTCCAGGCCCTCGCCGACGCCTGGATCCACCATGCCGCCCCGCCAATGACCCACGACGGCCTCAGCCCACCCCCGAAGTGGGGACCGGAAATGCGACGGCCTCGTCGAAGTGGCATCGGTGCAGCAGCAGTGGTGGAGTCGTCCGAGCATCCGGCTTCCGTGTATGCCGTGAGGCTAACGGCGGTGACGAAGGGGGTACGGTCGTCGCCCATCTGCGTACCGGCGCTGCGCGCCGGTGCCCACTGGTCCATTCGCAGCTCTACGCCCGGACAGCCAACCGGATCCACAGATTCTTGTCGATCCGGTGTCCGGCCCCGGTGATTGCTTGACGGGTCCCAGCCGTGGCGCACTGGCCAGACAGAGATCGGCCGGGAAGCCCAGCGAGGCCGACCCCGGCCCGGGGCGACCTGTTGTTGCTGGGGTGCGCGCCGGACAAACCAGGTGTAGAGAGGAGGGGTGTTGCAGCGCCTCGTCGGTCTTCGCCGGTCGGCGCGAGGGGGTCACGCCATGGCGGCCATCCCGATCGCGCTGATAGTGGCGATTGTCGTGATCGACGTTCTTGCGCCGCCCGATATTCACCTGGGCCCCTTGCTGGTCGCAGCCCCGGCGATCACCGCGTCGTTCGCCGGCCCCTGGATGACGGGACTGATTGCCGCCCTCTCAGTGGTGGCTCAGGCGGTGATCGCGGTGCTGCGCGATCCGGACGAGTTGTTCTCAGCGAACCACCAGGCCCAGATCGCCGCCCTGGTTCTGGTCGGATCAAGCCTCGTGATCTTCTGCGTACTGCGCGAGCGCCGTGCCAGAGAATTGACGCAGGTGAGGTACGTGTCCGAGACCGCCCAGCGCGTCGTCCTGCGTCCACTGCCCAAGCAGATCGGACCGCTGCGAGTCGCCTCCCTCTATCTTGCCGCCGAGGCCGAGGCACAGATCGGCGGTGACCTGTATGCGGCCTCACGCACCAGCTCCGGCACCCGACTGATCGTCGGCGACGTACGAGGCAAAGGCATGACCGCCGTCGGCGACGCCGCCCTGCTGCTCGGCGCCTTCCGGGCCGCCGCCCACCGCCAGGCGACTCTGCCCGAACTGGCGGCCTACCTGGATGGAAGCGTGTGCTGGAACCTGGCCGAACCCGGGGAGACGGACCAGTCCGGAGAAACCTTCATCACCGCCACCATTCTGGACATCCCCGACCAGGGCAGCATGATCGACATGATCGACTGCGGGCACCCACCGCCGGTTGTACTGCGGAACGGCCGCGCCACGATGATCGAGGCCTACCAGGCCGCGCCTCCACTTGGCCTCGGCGAATTGGCGCACCCCCGCTACCACGTCGACACCTTCACGTTCGAGGCCGGAGACCTCCTGCTGCTGTACACGGACGGGGTCATCGAGGCCCGCGACTCCTACGGCAGTTTCTATCCGCTCACCGAGCGAGTCACCGGCTGGACCGAAACCGACCCCGACGCCTTCCTGCGTCGCCTCCGGCGCGACCTGCTCCACCACGTCGGCGGGCGACTGGGAGACGACGCCGTCATGATCGCGATCGAGCGCCCGCCCACACCCACGTGACGTAGACCTGGACAGTAGTTGCGCCATATGGCCGCAGCATCGTGGGGCCCGGCGCCAGGACGGGCAGCGCGGGCGAGGCTCGACGTCCTCGCGTGTCGGACCGGGGATCGATCGCGTCGTCCTTCACGATGCGTGAAGGCCTTTCAAGCGGGCATCCACAGCAAAGTCATTGCGTTGGTAGCCGTTCGATCCGACCCACCTGTGCCATGTGGTACCGAGGGAGGATCCCAAGATCAGGACCGGGGCGTCTTCTGGCCCGTCAAAGCGGTATTGCAGAGTGCTCTTCGGTGTCTCGCTCACTCGCCTGACCCTCTCATCTGTCACGAACTGCCCCTATGACGGGGGTCACGGCTGTGCGGGCCTGACCAGCTGGAACACCTCGCGGGCAGCGTAGCGCTTGAGGCATCGGACGATTTCGCGTCGGGTCTTGCCCTCCTTAATGCGGCGTTCGTAGTACTCCTGGGTGCGCGGGTCGAAGCGCAGGCGGGTCTGCACGATCCGGTGCAGGGCGGCGTTGGCCTGCCGGTCGCCGCCGCGGTTGAGGCGACGGTACTGCCGACTGCCCGAGCAACGCTCGACGGGGCTGACCCCGCACAGCGCGGCGAAGGACGCCTCACTGCCCAGGCGCTCCGGGTTGTCCCCCATCGTCATCAGCAGAGTGACGGCAGTGTCCGGCCCGATGCCCATCACAGTGAGCAACTGCGGCGCGTAGCGTTCCGCGAGCCGGGCCAGGCGGCGTTCCAGGTCCTGGATCTGCTCGGTAAGCTGCTCGATTCGGTGGGCCAGCAGGCACAGGGTGATGCGGGTGGCCTGCAGCACCGCCTCTTCACCGCCCTCGTCGTGCTTGCTGTCGTCGGCGAACCGTGCGCAGGTACGGAAGAGTTCCGGGTTACCCAGCCCGGCCAGCTCTTCCCGCAGATTCGGGTCGGCGGTAACCAGGACAGCCTTGAGCTGGTTGATCGCCTGGGTGCGCGCCTTGACTGCCGACCCTTTGGTGAGTTTGTACATCCGGGCGATCTGCACGGGTCCGTCACCTGACTTGGCCTGGGCACGTGCCCGCCCGCTCAGCACCGCCCGGGCCGCGTTCTGTGCATCGAGCGGGTCCGATTTGCCGCGCTGACGGCGGTCGGTCCGGTCGGGCCGGTTCACGTCGAGCACTTCCACGCCCTGCGTCAGCAGGTAGCGGGACAGGGCCGCTCCGAAGGAGCCGGTTCCCTCCACCCCGGCCCGGCGAACCGTGCCCAGGCGGCTGGCCCACTGGTGTAGTTCGCGGTATCCGGCCGCGGTGGCCGGGAACGCTTCGTTGCCGATCACTTCCCCCACCAGGGAGAGCACGGCAGCCACATGAGCGTCCCGGTGCGTGTCCACTCCGAGGACCATCTGCCCCGTGGCCGGCGTCGGCGGGCACGCGGGGTAGAGATCGTATCGGTCATGTTCGTTCACCTTCCGACCCGATGGCGCATCGCGTTGCCGGCACCGGACTGCGCGGGCGGTCAGAACTGTGAATAAGCCCTGATTGGTCGGCAGGCCCCTATTGGGACACACTCGGCCAGCCCGGTGGCGGCAACGCACCGTCCCCGGTCAGCGGTCGACACAGCGTGAGTAAGACACCGCGGTCAGAGTTCTCATGAGTCAGACCCACGGCCCGGGACAGCACCCACCCATCCTCCCAGCACGTCAACCACCGTGCGGGCGCGTTCCCAAATCCCATGCTCTGCGCGGAAACCCCGCGTCGAATAGGTGACCGCGCATGCTGCGGGGCCTGTGCGCAGTGCCCGCTCAGCTGCCGGGGGTAGTGCGTGCCGTGCGGCCTGCGAAGGGAAGGGGACGGTGCAGTCGGGGTTGACCGCTCCGAGACGGTTGTAAGGCCAGCAGAACAGGTGGGTACGGGCCTGACAGCGCTCGGCTCCCCCGTTCAGGCTGGAAGCCGCAGTCGGCGTTGCGGCTCCAACATGGCCGGGGGCGGGTGCAACGGGTGGGCTGTCAGGTCATCGCCCCGGGCCTGAACCGTCTGGGGATACCGGCCGCCGTCCTGGCCCTGTCCTTAACGCTCGCCGGATGCGGGGGCATTGGCACCGGGACAGCCGACGACGCCCGGTCGGCGGCCGTCGGTGCAGGGGACGCATCACCCACCGCGTCCGGCGTCCCCAGCACGACACGGGCCAGGCCCCGACAGACACCGGCGGACGCCGATGCGTCCGCCGCATCCGTCCCCGCGCAGCTGCCGGGCCTGGGCCCCCAGACGCTGGCCGGAATCCCCAAGAACGCGCGGCAGGTTGTCCTGGTCACCGGCCGCGGCAGGACTCCCCGAAGTCGCAGGTGGTGCTGTACCGGCGTACCAGCGCGGGCTGGGAGCCAGGAGCCGCTTGGCCGGCGCACAACGCTCTCAAGGGCTGGACGGACGACCATCGCGCCGGCGGTCTCCACTCGCCCATAGGTGTGTTCACCCTCACCGATGCCGGCGGGCTGCTGGCCGATCCCGGCACCAAGCTGCCGTACGACCAGTCGTCGCAGGGCTTCAGGATCGGCGGCACGGGCTTCGAGGGCGAGCCGCTTGCGGGCTCCTTCGACTACGTCATCGCGATCAACTACAACCGCAAGGCCGGAACCTCCCCCCTCGACTGGACCCGCCGCCTCGGCGACGACAAGGGCGGCGGCATCTGGCTGCACGTCGACCACGACGGGCCTACGCACGGCTGCGTGAGCCTGGCGCGGAAACACATGAAAGAACTGCTGCTCACGCTCGATCCCGACCAGCACCCGGTGATCGTCATGGGAGACGCCGAGTCCCTCAAAGGCTGACGCGAACAGTCGAAGACGAAAGCCAGGAGCGCTCCGGAGATCCCGGGGCGCTCGGGCGCTCGGGCAAGTGCCGAACAGGAGGGGAACGTTGATCCGTACTCGCTGCATTATTGGTCGCCGCTGCGGCGGTACTGGCGACAGCGGTGGGACCGCCAGGGCCGGCTGCCGCTGAACAGGCTGCCGATCCCCAATCGTCCGCGCAACAGGTTGGCCCTGACGGCCAACTCCCGTCCGGTTCGAAGCCGGCGCCGAGCTACCCAGGTTATCTGCGCGATCAGAAACTCCTGGGCCTGTCAGGGGTACGTGACGGTGTCCATCTCCGCCAACGGGATCAACGCGCAGGATGCGATGGAGGACGGCGCGGCCCAGGCCCGTTCCAGCGGCGCGAGTGAACGGTGAGGTAGCGCATGCCGAGCGTTCGGGCCGAGCATCTGCCAATGGCCCTGTAGCGGCCCGCCGGGTCGCAGGGCCTTGAGGGTGCCCCCATCCGGAGACTGGACGCACCCCCGTACGCTCCCAACCTGGTCCTGAAATGATCAGTACGGCCGGGTCGGCACCGTGCGGTAGGCGCCCGGGGTCGCACCCGTCCACCGGCGGAACGCGCGGATGAACGCCGCCGCATCGGCGTACCCGAGCCGTACGGCGATCTGGTCGAGTCCCAGTCCGAGGGTGGACAGCATCTCGACAGCGCGAGCGTGCCGCGCTCCGTCGACGAGACGCCGATAGGAAGTGCCCTCCACAGCCAGACGCCGGTGCAGTGTGCGGGTGGAGACGTGCAGCGCGGCTGCGGCAACGCCCATGTCGGGGATCCCGTCCGGCCACTGCATGAGCAGTTCCCGTACCCGCGCTGCGAATTCGGTGTGGGCGCGCCGGGCCAGCAGGAGGCCGCACTCGCGTTCGCACACCTGCATCGTGTGGCGGTCCGCCTGCGGCAGCGACTGCTCCAGTACCGCGGCCAGGGTGACGATCGCGTTGCGCGGCGCCCCGAAGGCGATCGGCGCGTCGGCGAACGCCTCGTACGCTGCGGGCTTTTCAGGCCGCGGGAAGCGCACCTCCAGCCGGAGGGGGGTGAAGGGCCGACCCAGAATGGTGTCCAGGATGGTGCGGATGTTGGCCATTTCCCGCTCGACGAAGAAGTGCCGGACGGGCTGGGGCACAAACCCGTCGTCCAGGACGAGGTGGACCTCGTCCCCTTCCTCATGAAGGTGGATCCCGACCATGGTGAAGGTGAGTTCCAGGTAGCGCAGTCCCACAGCCGCCGCTTCGCGCAGCGTTGGGCTGGCCAGCAGTGCGAAGCCCCACACGCTGTACTTGCGCAGCGGAATCCGGCTGCCGACCTCCAGCCCCAGGCCGGGAGCATCGCCTGTGGCACGGACCAGGTTCTGCGCCACGACGAGCTCCTGCCAGGCGCGGACGTGTGCGGCATCGTCGGCGAGAGTGTTCTCGTCCACACCGCTGCCGTCCAGGCATGCCGGTACGGGAACTCCGCGCTCGACCCCGACATCCACCATCGCTCGCACGCCTGCGATGCCTCGCGGGAACAGCCGCGGAGCCGTGGAGACTTCGTCGACCCCCGCCCCGTGTCCGGAACGGCCAACAGCATGGCCGCCATTGCCTAGAACCAGCACTGCCAATCCCCCTAGCATCGGAAGGGATCGATGCGGCGAATCCCGCCGCAGACTGTCATTCAGCCTAACCGGGATGTGCGTGCCGGCCAGGGGGCCTATGCGGTATCAGCCACGGTCACCAGTAGGGCTCAGCGCGCCCCACAGCCATCGCGTGTGCAACCGCTGTACCGGAATGCGTTCTTGACTGTACCCGTGAAACCACACCGGTCAGGAGACCACGGAGTGGAATGGGGACCACACTACCGAATCGCACAGGCGGAGTGATTGATGGACGAATTCAGCACGTTGGAAGTAATGCTGGTCGACAATGAGGACCTTGTGCGCCGCGGTTTCCGGCATGCACTCGGGGAGGCATCGGACATCACCGTGGTCGCCGATACGAGGGTCGGCGAGGAGGCATTACGAATGTTCGAGCTGCGGCGACCGCAAGTCGTACTCGTCGATGCCGAATACGAATTCGTCCGCAAACTCGCCAAGCCTTCGGGGGCGGCAGCACCAGGAATCGTACCCGGAATCGTCGTCCTCACCAGCATCGACCTCGACAGCCATCTGTACGGGTCGCTGAAGGCGGGCGCAAGCGGTTTTCTGCTCAAGAGCGCCAGCCAGGAGGAGCTGACCTCAGCCGTCCGCGCGGTCGCCGGCGGCGCGGCTTTCATCTGCCCCACGATGACCCGACGGCTGATCGATCGGTTCGAGATTCTTCCGCCGCCACAGGAGCGCTCCCACGCGGTCGCCCTGGCCACCCTGAGCGGCCGGGAGACCCAAGTCCTGTCCGGTATAGCCATGGGGAGGTCGAATCAGGAGATCGCCCGCGAGCTGCATGTAACGCCCGCCACCGTGAAGTCCCACGTCTCGCGCATCCTCGCCAAGCTCGAGTTGCCGAACCGGATGCACGCGGCGCTGATGGCTCAGCGGAGCGGTCTGGTGCACCCGCCCCAGCCTGCGCAGGCTCCACGGGCCTCCGCAGGCCCTCCAGTACCCCCCAGCCCCTCAAGCCCCCTCTCCTCCGGCCGGTCCCGCGCCCCTGGTCAGGCGGACTTGGTGAAAGCGAGGACCACGTTGTGACCGCCGAAACCGAACGAGTTCGAGATGGCCGCGGTGACCTTGGTGTGCCGAGGACTTCCCGTGACGATGTCCACCTTCACCTCGGGGTCCTTGTCGTCGAGGTTCCTGGTCGCGGGAATCACGTCGTTGAAGATGCTCAGGACCGTGAAGATGGCCTCGATCGCGCCCGCCCCGCCTATGAGATGGCCCGTGATCGACTTGGTCGCCGTCACGAGAGCATGCGGGCCGATCGATTCCAGCAACGCCGACGCTTCGATACGGTCACCGACGGGCGTACCGGGAGCGTGAGCGTTGACGTGAACGATGTCCTGCGGGCCGAGGCCGCCGGAGCTCAAGGCCTGGCGGATCGCACTGATCTGACCGTCCGCTGAAGGAGCTGTCATGGCGTGCGCGTCGGAGCTCATCCCCGTACCGGCAAGCGTGGCATACGCCCGCGCGCCACGAGCTCTTGCGGAATCGACTCGTTCCAGAACGACGGCTCCGGCGCCCTCCGCCATGACGAAGCCGTCACGCGCGCTGTCGAACGGCCGCGATGCGCTCTGAGGTTCGTCATGACGGCTGGACAGGGCTCCCATGCGGGCGAAGGCCGCCATGGACAGCCGCCCGATGCATGCCTCGGTGCCGCCGGCGACAACGACGTCGGCCCGCCCGGCACGAAGTATGGCGAGTCCCATGGCGATTGCCTCCGCTCCAGAGGCACAGGCGCTGGTCGGTGCGTGGGCGCCGGCGCGGGCGCCGAGGTCCAGACTGACGGCGGCGGCCGGGCCGTTGGGCATCAGCATCGTCACGGCGAAGGGCGACACGCGCCCCGGCCCCTTCACCGAGGACAGGTCGTGCTGGTCGACCAGGGTCTTCCCGCCGCCGAGGCCTGTGCCGATCACCACGGCCAACCGCTCAGGCGCCACCGTGGGCGCGCCGGCGTCGGCCCATGCCTGCCGGGCCGCCACCATCGCAATCTGCTGGCAGCGGTCCATCCGCCGGGCCTCGACCCGGTGCAGTACCTCGGTCGGTTCCTGACTCAGTCGGCCTGCCAGCCGTACGGGCAGGTCGCGGGCCCACGGTTCGTCGAGCACGGTGACCGGGGATTCGCCGGCGAGCAGCCCCGTCCAGGTGGAGTGGACGTCGGCACCCAACGGCGTGGTCATTCCTAAGCCGGTGACCACAACGCCGGTTGTGCCGAGGACCCCGTCCGGGGAACCGGGGAGATCGGGGAGTTTCGGATTACCCAAGAAGTAGTCGTCAGATGCTTCGTAGGACATCACGGTTCCCTTTCTGAAGCCTTCTAGGGAATGGTCTCCCTTGGACACGGGCGTGGGCACGGGCCATTCGTTGTCCACTGGCCGTCGTCATTACGGTAGAGAGCACGAGGTGCTTTCCATAACGGCCGGCGGACGGAACCGTGAGGACGACCGGAGGCTGGTTGTCATCCGTCCTACGGCTTACCCGGTTCTCGCCTCCGGTAGGGGGTGGACGCCTTCCGCCGGCGGATACCCGATATTTCTCCGCCGACCTAGTATCTCTCCGAGTGGAACGAACGTGACGCAGGCGTACAGCAATGGCTGGGCAAATAGCCAAGTCCTCGCGGCCAGTGGGGGAAATGGCGGGGCAATCGCAATGGCCAAGCCGAACAGGAGGACCACGATGTCAGAGGATGCCATCACAGAATTCCGACTCGAGCCGACGACCTTGGTCGAGCTCTGCAGGTATCGCGCGTCCAGGGACCCGGATCGACGGATGTTCGCCTTCCTGGAGAACGGCCTCGAAGAGTCCGACTCGCTCACCCTCGCCCAACTCGACGCCCGCGCAAGGGCGATCGCCGTGCGTCTGAGCAGGCATGCCCCGCCGGGCGCCCGCGCCGTTCTGAGTTACCCGCCGGGTCTGGACTTCGTGTCCGCCTTCTTCGGCTGCCTGTATGCCGGCCTGATCGCGGTGCCCGCTCCTCCGGTGCTGCGCGTCGGCGTCGACGACCGGTATACGCGCTTCCGGGCAATCGTCAACAGCTGCCAGCCGGATCTGGTGCTGTCGAACGGGTCCAGGCTGGACCGTGTCGACACTTTACTGAAGGACATGTCCACACCGCGCCGGCCGACCTCTGTGGCGACTGACGAGATCAGTGGGACGGACGCATACGGCTGGAATGCCCCCCGCATCGGCCCGGACACGATCGCGTACCTGCAGTACACCTCCGGCACGACCGGTCCGCCCCGGGGTGTGCAGCTCACCCATGGCAACGTCCTGCACAACCTCTCGCTGATCCTGGCCAACGGTTCCCGGGACACGGACGACTTCGACGGGCTGCCGCCCGTTGTGTCCTGGCTGCCCGTGTTCCACGACATGGGACTGATCACCGGGGTCCTGCAGCCGCTCTATGTCGGGTACGACGCCGCACTGATGCCGCCGTCGGCGTTCACCCAGGATCCGGTCAACTGGCTCCGCGCGATATCGGACCGCGGGGCGGGCATAAGTTCGGCACCCGGTTTCGGGTACGAGCTGTGCGTGCGGCGCGTCTCCGAGCAGCAGCTGCGTTCCCTCGATTTCAGCGGCTGGCGGATCGCGGTGGTCGGGGACGAGCCGGTGCGTGCAGAGATGATTGACCAGTTCAGTGCCATGCTCGCCCCGTTCGGCTTTCGCCGAGAGGCGTTCTTCCCGAGTTACGGCATCGCCGAGTCCACCGTGATGCTCAGCGGCGGGCCGGTGGAGCCCGAACCGGTGATCCGGCGGTTCGACGCGGTGGCGCTGGCGAAAGGCAAGGTGCAGCGAGCCGGTCGCGAGGACGGGGCCCGCCGACTGGTCGGCCTGGGCCAGTTGCACCCGTCCATGACCGTCGCGGTGGTGGATCCGGCCACCGGCGAACCGTGCGCCCCGGACGAGATAGGGGAGATCCTGGCATCCGGACCGAGTATCGGTGCCGCGTACTGGAACGCCCCGGAGGAGACGGCAAGTACGTTCAACGCCACCGTGCGCGGCCACGAGGGCCGCCAGTTCCTGCGCACCGGCAGCCTCGGCTTTCTGGACGGCGGTCAGCTCTTCGTCACCTGCCGGGTGGACGACCGCATCGTCGTGGAGGGCATGCAGCACTACCCGTACGACATCGAGGCGACCGCTGGAGGAAGCCACGCGGCCATACGGGAAGGCTGCTGCTGCGCATTCACCGTCGAGGACGGCGGACGCACGCGCCTCGTCGTCCTGGCTGAGATCAACAGCCGGTACCGCGTCGTGGCCGGCCCCCCGCCGGACGCTCCGTCAGGTGCACGCGCGACCGTCGGGGCGGACGAGGTCGAAGAAGCCGTCCGGGAGGCCGTCTTCGCCGGGCACAGCCTCCGGGCCGACGAGGTCCTCCTGGTCAAGGCCGGTTCGCTGCCGTTCACCACCAGCGGCAAACTGCAGCGCTCGCGGTGCCGGTCCAGGTACCGGGCGCGGGTGTTCGAGACGGTCTGAACCTCGCTCCATGCAGGGAGGGCGCGCGAACTGCCGCCGCCTTCTTCCTCCTTCCTCCGTTTGGAGTGGTCTCATGCAAACCAATCATCAGCACAGTGTCCGCCTGCCCGAGGGCGTGGCCGGTGAGCATGGCGCACTGACGACGTTGATCGACCTGTGCCGCACTCGTGCGGCAGCCGAGCCCGACCGGAAGAGCTTTGTGTTCCTGGGCGATGGTGTCGATGAATCCGACTCACTGACCCTGGCCGAACTCGACCGCTATGCGCGGGCGATCGCCGTGACGCTGCTGAAGCAGGCTCCAACCGCACGCACATGCGCGCTGCTGAGTTACCCGCCCGGACTGGAGTTCCACGCCGCCTTCCTGGGCTGCATCTATGCGGGTCTGATCCCGGTGCCGGTAGCTCCGCTCGACGGCACGCGGGGCAATGCCAAATGGACTCGGGTGGAGTCGATTGCCGCCAGTTCCGAGTCCCGGCTGTTCCTGTCCACCGGCCCTATGCTTGCCGCCGCGGAGCCCGTCCTCACCGGCACCGAAGGGCTCGCCCGACTCGACCGGGTGGCGACCGACGAGGTATGCCTGGACCTGGCCCGGCAGTGGACCCCGCCGGTGACCGCCGCTGAGATGGTCGCCTACCTGCAGTACTCCTCGGGATCGACCGGAGTACCGAAGGGCGTCGCGATCACTCACAGCAATGTGCTGAACAATCTGTCGTTGATATACGACAACACGCGTCGGTCTGCCGACGACGCCGGGCTGCCCCGCCCGTCGTCGGTGTCGTGGCTGCCGCCGCACCACAACATGGGCCTCATCTGCAACGTCCTCGAGTCCCTCTTCTCCGGCCGGGACGTCACACTGCTGCCGACGATGACGTTCGTACAGCGTCCGCTCACGTGGCTGCGGGCGATCTCCCGGCTCGGACGCGCGGACAGCTGCGCGCCGAACTTCGCCTACGACCTGTGTGTCCGCCGGGTGACCGACGCTCAGCGCCGGGAACTCGACCTCAGCCGTTGGGAGATGGCTCTGGTCGGAGGTGAGCCCGTCCGCGCCGATACCCTCGACCGCTTCTGCGCGGCATTCGCAGAGGCCGGCTTCCGGCGCGGGGCGCTGTCCCCCGCGTACGGCCTCGCCGAGGCGACAGTGATGGTCACGGCCGTGCCGGTCGGCCAGGGCCCGGAGGTCCTGCGCGTGGACTTCGAGGCGCTCGCCGCCGGAAAAGTGCGCCCAGCCGCGTCGGCACTGGACAGTCGGGAGCTGGTCGGCTGCGGCCCGATCCATCCGTTGAGCACGGCTGTCGCCGTCGACCCGGAGACCGGCAAGCCCTGCGATGAGGACGAGGTGGGCGAGATCTTCGTGTCCGGCCCGAGCGTCGCAACGGGCTACCTGAACGCTCCCAAGGAGAGTGCCGAGACCTTCATGGGGACCCTTCCCGACCAGCCGGGCGAGCGGTTTCTCCGTACCGGTGACCTCGGATTTCTGCACAGCGGGGAGCTGTTCATCACCGGTCGGGCGAAGGACGTCATCATCATCGCCGGTGCCAACCACTACCCGCAGGACATCGAAGCCACTGTTGAGGCCAGCCATCCGGCAGTCCGCGAGTTCGGTGCTTGCGCGGTGTCGGTCGACGACGGCGCACATGAACGGCTCATCGTGCTCGCCGAGACGACGGCGGCAGCCGGCGGGGGGAGTGACGAGCCGGTGACCGCGCAGGAGATCAAGCAGGAGATCAGGCGCGCCGTCCATGCAGGACACCGCATCCAGGTACACGATGTCGTCCTCCTCAAGCCGGGGACGCTGCCGCTCACGACGACCGGCAAGCTGCAACGTCGCGACAGCCGGGACCGATACCTGGGGGGTTCCTTCGAGGCCGCCCTCATCGAATGAGGGGACGCGGTCGAGTGGCGCAGCCGGCTGTTGAGCTCAGTCGGCGGTGGCGGTGGCGGCGCGGTCGTCGGATGCCGGTGTGCGAACGGCGATGAGGGCGACGTCGTCGCTGCTGTCCTGAGCGAGGCCGGTGAGGAGCTCGTCGCAGAGGGCTCCCAGGGTTTCTTGAGCGAGGGCGGCGGCGTGCTGGCGCAGCCGGGCCGCGCCGCGGTCGAGGTCTTCAGTGCGCCGTTCGATGAGGCCGTCGGTGTAGAACAGGATCGTGGCGTTCGCCGGCAGGACTTCGGTCGCGTCGGGGCGTCGTTGGGTGGGATCCACTCCCAGAAGCATGCTGCGGCCGTCGGTCAGGAAGCGTGTGTCGCCTTCAGCTGTGATCAACAGCGGGGCGGGATGGCCGGCGGCGGCGTACGGAAGAGCCCATGGCTCATGCTCGGCCGGTTTCTCGACCAGCGCGTAAAAGCAGGTCAGGGTCTGGTGTGGGTAGAGGATGCTGTTGGCCGCGTCCATGCGGCCAAGGATCTTGCCGGGTAGCTCTTTGCGGTCGCAGGCGATGCCGCGCAACATGTTGCGCATGTGGCTCAGGGTGACGGTGGCCTGCAGGTCGTGGCCTGCGACGTCTCCGATGATGAGGGCCGCGGCACCGCCGGGCAGGACGAACGCGTCGAGTCTCCGCCGACCTGGGAGGTGGCCAGAGCGGGCTGGTAGCGGGCGGCCAACTCGAGCAGTCCGAGCGTGGGCAGATCAGGCAGCAGGGAGCGCTGGATGCGCTCCCCTGTGTTCTGGACCTCGGAGTACAGGCGTCCGTTGTCGACGGCGAGCGCGACGCGATGCGCCAGGCGCGCATGCTGGCGGGCATAGCGCTGGTGGCGGGTACGGTCCGATGCATCTGACGGACGTGACGGCATCCATGCTGGCCGCCGGGGACGCAGGTGCGGTGGGGCGTCCCGCACCCACCGCCGCAAGGGCTGAGCCGCTTGCCGGATCCGTGAGCGGTCCAGGCCGGGGTGGGGCGTGAAGGTCGAGCCACCCCGGCCGGGCCTCATCGGATGTGCTTCGCCGGATTGGTGGCGGCGTTGAGCAGATACTCCAGGGGTCCGCGGCGGAAGAAACGGGACCAGATCGCGGCGAACACGATCGCCCCGAGGATGAACATGAGCACCGGCGCCCAGGACTGCTGGGTGACGTGCCGGGCCCCGAGCCCGGGCCCATGCTCGCCCCGTTCGGCTTTCGCCGAGAGGCGATAGGGACCTGCTGTTCGTTGTGGCGTCCTCACGATTCTGACCGCCCGACGCGGCCCGGTGCCGGCAACGCGACGTTGCTGCGCAGCAAGGAGAACGCGAACGCGAAGGTGCCGGTGAACGTCGCCAGCACGGCCTTCTGCAGCCGATCGCGATACCACAGGCGCATGTATCGGGGGGAGAGTGTACCCGTCGCCTGCTGGACGACGAGGACGCCGATGACAGCGAGCGGGGGCGGATGGCCGAAGGCGGACCAGGAGAGCGGCTTCGAGGATGGTGATGGGGCGAACAGCCTACTGAAGCTGGGGAGTCCGAGGTCGACTACGCCGTCGCGGCGGGTCTGCTCCCCATCGAGCCGTGCCGGCTTGCTCTGGGCGCCAGCGAGACTGACGTGGAGTCCTTCGACCGCACCGAGCCGGCCTTCACGCTCGGCCTCCGCGAGAAGGAGTGAGCATCTGACACAAACGTGCTCATGGACGCAAGGGGTTCCGAAGGCGCGTGCGCAGGTGCCGATGGACACCTTCCTCTTCTCGAAGTGGGAGGGGAAGGCATCCCACCTCGCGCGAGCTCGCCGGCCCGGAGTCAGCCGGTCGGTGCAGGCGCGCGAACCCGTCATGGTCCCGGAACTCGGCCATGGGGAGGCCAGATGCCGATGCGTGCGGGTGAGCATCCACGGAAGACCGGGGCGGAAATGTTGGCTTGGCCGGCGATGACCTGGGCGATGTGGGTAGCGACGACCTGAGCTGGGGAATCTACGGCGCGCCAGGCTGGGCACGGTTGGCGAGGCGCAGGCCGGTCGCCACGTGATGCCTCGTCGCTGGGCGGCTGTCCGCTCCAGAAACCTCGAGATTTCTCAACGGCTCTGTACAACCCTCAGGCCCCTCCAGCGGTCTCCCGTACGCCGCAGGCCCAGCCACACCTAAGCCAAGCCCCGGACATTTGTGGCGGAATGCCAGCCGAACGCACCTCATCGATCACGGGCGCCCTACCGCGCCCACCCGCAAGCAGCAGGAGTCCCGCATGCACCAGCACGTCCGCCTCGCCCTGGCGACAGCCGCCTCGGCCACGCTGACCACCGGTCTGCTCGCCTTCACGCCGGCCCCGGCCGCCGCCGCGGCGGCCAAGCACCATGACGACTTCAATGGCGACGGATACCGGGACATCGCCTACGGCAACGCCTACAGGGGCATCTCCGGGCCGAACGGCTGGTCCGGCGGCGCCGTCACGATCACCTACGGGAGCGCCAGCGGCCTGGACTCCTCGCACACCCAAGTGATCCACCAGGACAGCCCTGGTGTCCCCGGCGCGGGTGAGCAAGACGACATGTTCGGCGAAAGCCTGGCCGGCGCCGACCTGAACAAGGACGGCTACGCGGACCTCGTCGTGGGCAACCCCTCGGAGCACGTGGGCGACGTCGCGTACCGCGGCTCGGTGACTGTCGTCTGGGGCTCCGCGTCCGGCCTGTCCGGCGGTACCAGCATCGCGCCGAAGAGCGGCGCTGCCGGCCACTTCGGCAGGGACCTGGCGACCGGCGACTTCACCGGCGACGGCTCCCCCGACCTGGCGGTCATCGGCAGCAGCGAGGCCTGGCTGCACCGGGGCGGATTTACCAAGTCCGGCACCACAGGCAGCGTCAGTAAGATCGACAAGTCGGATGCCGGCTGGTACTCGTACGGCCTGGCCGCGGGCAAGGTCGACAGCGACGGCAAGGCGGACCTGGTGGTCCTCGGGCAGCAGGCGTCCGGCACCGAATGGAACGTCCGCGCCTGGTTCCTCAGGGGAACCTCCACCGGCCTGTCCTCGGGCGCCTCCAAGACCCTCGCCGCCGGTCAGTACGACCTCAGCCTGAACGCCGCCATCGGTGACTTCGACAAGGACGGTTACGGCGACATCGCCCTCGGCGAGCCCGACGAGAGCAGCGGCAAGGGTGCGGTGAACATCTGGTACGGCGCCTCGTCCGGCCCCAGCAGCACCCGCTCGGCGAAGCTCACCCAGGCCACCACCGGCGTCTCGGGCACGCCCGAGGCCGATGACAACTTCGCCTACGACGTGTCGGCCGCCGACTCCAACGGCGACGGCTACGCGGACCTCGTGGTCGGCGTCCCCCACGAAGACGTGGACGGGCAGGAGGACCAGGGCGGCATTCACTTCTTCCGCGGCGGCTCCGGCGGCCTGTCCGGCTCCCGCTCCTCCTGGATCCCGCAGTCCGTCATGGGCAGCTCCGATGAGTACGAGTCCTTCGGCCACAGCCTCCGCCTGCGCGACTCCAACTCCGACGGCAAGGCGGACCTCGCCGTTGCGGCAGCCTCCGGCGGTCGCGTCCTGCCCGGTTCGTCCACCGGACCGACGGCCACCGGCTCGTACGAACTGACCGACTTGGGCAGCGCCTTCCTCGACTGACCTCTCCCCTGCCCACGGCCCCCGGCACGCCGCCAGGGGCCGTGGGGCCAAGGAGCCCACTTCCCATCAGCATCGGCGTCCGCCGGGCGAACGGCATGGGGAGGCCAGGGATTTGGTCACTGAATGTCGTCTGGGAACACGCATCGTTGACGCATCTGCAGCCGGCGCACCATCACCACGATCTCCGCTCTGCGTCCGGCAACAGGCGAGTCCGCCAACGAACGACGGAAGCGACCATGGACTCGCGAGGACTTCGATCCGCAGCCGGAACACGCCGCAGCGGACGCGCAAGACCGCACGGATAGCGTCACTGACATCCCGTCGGAGTTCATCCGATCGACGGCAACAGCGTGCAGATGCGGAAACAGGTCCTCAATACACTGCGATAAGCACGCCGGTCATCCTCCCTGATCACACAGGGCAATTTGCGCCGCGACGCGTCGACCAGGGCACGTCACGTGATCGTCGCCAGAGCCGAATTCCGTGCCCCGCCCGGATCGGGATCAACCCCACACAGTTTCGGCGGGATCGTTCCTCGACGAGGCACGAGAGAACCGCGGACCCGGTCCGGCTGATGCGCTTGTTCGACACCACCTCTCACACCGCGATCCACTACGTCCGCGCCGCTCACCCCTAGGCCGTGTCTGACAAATGATCACGGACGGGTTCGCGGAGCCAGAGGATCAGCGAGGCCAGGACGACTCCGGCGCGGTAGCGGTCGGCGAGC
>NZ_JBSHNE010000053.1:0-28637 GCF_053646035.1 Streptomyces sp. NPDC055287
TCACAGCGAGTTGGTTACAAGTCTCGTCCGGAATGCTCATACCACACCAACGAGCTTCAGGACGGGAAGCAACACCTTGATTCCCTGCAAGCCCTTAGCTGGTCGCCGGGCCTACGCACGGCGGGGGCCGCAGGATCGGCCGCGTCG
This sequence comes from Streptomyces sp. NPDC055287, assembly GCF_053646035.1. Classification (NCBI taxonomy): domain Bacteria; kingdom Bacillati; phylum Actinomycetota; class Actinomycetes; order Kitasatosporales; family Streptomycetaceae; genus Streptomyces; species Streptomyces sp. NPDC055287. Next base: position 148 of record NZ_JBSHNE010000053.1, read on the forward strand.
TTCCCGAGCAGGACCAGTCGGTCGAACGCGGTCCGGCCATCATGCAGGCAGGGACAGATCTCCCTGTCGCTCATCCGCGCCCGGCGTACGAGCAGGGGCCCTGTCGGCGGTGGAGTCGAGGGCAAGGGCGCTGGTGCGGCGCCCCGCCAGGGCGTTCACAGGCGAGCGAGAGCCCGGAACGAGGGCCGACGGCACTGAGTCATCCGGCGGAGGCACAGACTTTCATCGCCCGCGGCTCAGTCAGCGATGTCCACCCCGTATCCGCGTGCCAGGGTTTCGCGGCCGTGGTCGTAACCCTGGCCGACGGCGCGCAGGCGCCAGACGGGACCTCTGCGATAAAACTCGGTGAGAAGCATGGTGCGTTCGGTGGTTGCGGCGTCCAGGGCGGCCCTCGTGAGCGGTGCGCCGCTGCCGCCGAGGGCGGCGGCAATTTGGATCGCGCCGACGTTCCCAAACGTGGCGGGCCCGTCGATGGCCGCGGCAACGACAACCTTCCGGGTCGCGGGTGGCAGGTACGCGAGGTCGACGCCGATGGTCTGCTCGGCCGGACCACCGGTGAGAAGCCGTACGGTGCCGACTGGACTCTCGGGAGCACCGTAGAAGATGAAGTCCTCGTCAAAGGTGACCTGTTCTTCCTCGTCGAGGACGAAGGCGACGACATCGATCTCGCAGTCGGCCTGCGGAGCCCCGCTCCCGGTGATGTACCACTCAGGCGCTGAAGGCCCCTGCGGCATGGGCAGATCGATGACGCCGCCCCTGGGGAGTGCGTGCGGCCGGGCGGTTGGTCTGTCTTGGGCTGCGGTGTTTGGTGTGGTGAGCCAATGCTCGTCGTGTTGGGGGAGTTCAAGGGCGGTGATGCGTTGGGTGCGGCGGTCGTTCTCGCCACCGGCGAGGAGTACGACGTCGGTGACGCCGGCCGACAGGTTGTTCGGCGCCGAGCACCCACACCCGTCTTCCCGCCAACGGCTGTTCCGAGGCGCCGTCCGGCGATACGCTCCCGGCGTCTCCCGGCCGGCGCGGGGCAGGGACGGATACGGGTGAGGGCGCCGCCAGGAGAACAGGCTCTTCTGGGACGGGCGCGCCCCAAGGAGGGGTGGCCGTGGGTGGCACGATTCCGGCGCCTGGGCTCTTGTCACCAGTGGCTCGCGAACAGAGGACACGACGGCAGCCTCGTGAGTTGTCCCAGTATGAACCTCGCTCAGCAGCCGAAGAAAGGTGAGCCCGTCGACGACCGGCACGCCTTCAGCGGCGGGCCCGTGCAGTGCCTGACGACGCGCTCCAGCGAAGTAGACCTATATGGACTAGGCTGGGAATATGACGACAAACACGACAAACATCACGCACTACACGGTCAAGTCCGGTGACACGCTCACGGCCATAGCCGCCAGGTTCGGGACGACAGTCGAGGAGCTCGTCAAGTGGAACAACATTCCCAACCCGGACCTCATCAAGATCGGGCAGCAACTGATCGTCGCCCGAGCGGACTCGCCTCAGGAGACCCGCTACACGGTCCAGTCCGGTGACACACTCACAGCCATAGCCGCCAGGTTCGGGACGACAGTCGAACAGCTCGTCAAGTGGAACAACATTCCCAACCCGGACCTCATCAAGATCGGGCAGCAACTGATCGTCGCCAAATCGGCACCGATGGCGGCCTGACGAGAATGCTTCGGCAGTGGGCGCGGCGCAATCGCCGCCGCCTGCTCACGCTGTCGTAGCGCACAGGCACTCGCAGTAGACAAAGTCGGGTGAGTTGGCCCAGAAGGTAAGGAACGACCAGGTCTGCGCGCCGACGATGCCATCGACCGTAATCGCGGCGGACTTCTGGAATCTCTTGGTCGCGGCTTCGGTGACCGTACCGAAGGAGTCGTCCGCGTCGGACTCATTCTCCGCCTCGGAGTGGCCAACCACCGTGGCGGCCTTGTCCTACGCAGAGTGCGGAGCGGGTACGGCCGATCCACGCGGCTGTACGGGAGGGCACGTTGGCACAGTCCGCCCTGAGCACGCTGCTCGAGGCTCTGGAGGAAGCAGCACAGGAGCCTGCATCCACCATCAGGTCACACCCTCGATGGTCTCATCTGCGAATGGTCACCGGTGCGGCCCATCTCGGCAAGCACCTGACAGGTCACGCCCCTGCTGCCTCGTCCAACGGGGGTGGTGAGACTCGGAGGTGACCGGTCCGTCGAAGGGCGTGCGCGCCTGCAGGCAGCGATACAGCTGCCCGAACACCCGAACCTGATACAGGCAGTGGTGCGGGCAGGCGGCCAGCAGCGAACCAGCCTGGACGGGCAAGTGAAAAAGGGATCTGCAGGGAGAACCGCCGGGCGGCGTCCAGGTTGAGCCCGTCGACCACGGACTCGGCCGATCCCGTGGCGGGCTGACAACCAAGCACCATCTGGCCGTCGAGCAGGGCCAGAAGGTCCGTCGCTGGTGATCACCTCTGGGGCAGCGGCATGACTCCCCGCAGTTCCATCGGTGCTGGAGGCAATCAGCGTGCTGCGGCTGGGTCCGCGACGACCGCGTACCAAGCGCGAAAGGGTCCGGGCCGACAAGGCCTACGGTTCTCGCGCCAACCGCGCCAACCTGCGCAGGCGTCGCGGCCCTAACCGGCTGACACGCCACCGCGCCGTCGCGGCCAGGAGCGACAAGCTCGCCGTCCGCTACAAAGCCACCGTCACCATCGCCGCCATCAACGAACGGCTGTGACCAGAGAGAAATGCCTAGACCTCGGGAAGGGAAGGATCGGGCGTCCAGGGAGATGGTGCGGTGATGGACCAACGTTCGTGGTCGCGCCAGGCCCCGTCGATATAGAGATGGGCGGGCGACAGACCTTCGTAGCGAAAGCCCAGGCGCTGGACCAAGGCCAAAGACGCCTTGTTTGCCGGCTGAATGTTCGCCTCCAGCCGGTGGAGCCGCAGGTCGTTGAAGGCGTGCTGCAGGGCGACGGTGAGCCCTTCGGCCATGTAACCCCGCCCCGCAGACGGGACGAAAGCCGCATAGCCGAGGGACGCGCCCTGGTAACGGCCCCGGATGATCGAGTTGATGTTGACCATGCCAGCAGCTGCACCGGTCTCCTGAACGCGGATCACAAAGCCCCGGTTAGTGCCGTCGCCGAAGCGGCGCATCCACCCCTGGAACTCCTCCGCGGTCGCGGGCAGCTGCATCCACGGCAAACGGAGCTCGGTGCTGGCCCTCACGAGCGAGCAGAACTCATCCTGGTCGGCGAGGGTGAGCGGGCACAGTTCGACCCGTGACGGCATATTGGACATGGGCCAATATTAGGGCCCCTCTTCTGAACAGAAGATCACATGAGTGATCCACTTACGGACACTTGCTAAAGCGTGTTGCAGAAGGCTGTGACTGGGCAGGTCAGGGCCGGGGTCGTGACCGATCTGCAGTTCCTCGCGTTCGGCGTTCTCGCCGGATCTCTTGTCGGGCGAAGTTCCGGATGCATCCCGCTTCGGTGAGTGCGTGGATCTGCCGGTCGAGCAACTACCCCTTGATGGACATGCGCGCGTATCCCACGGGGACGCCGGTCCGTACGGCAGGAACGGGGGCGAGGAGAACGGCGTCGTCGTCATCCTGGGGTAGCCGCACCCGCCAGATCGTTCCCAATGGGGACACCGGTCCCTAGAAGGGCCCGCCCGGCCAATGCGGCGCAAGGTGGCACCAGTTCGCATCAGCTGCGATAGGGCGAGGGGGTGCGCAACGCCGATCCGCGACACCATCGAGCGCCGCACCCCGCCGAACTCACCGCCCACCGCGACGACGCCTCCGCTCACGGGGTGCTGGGGCCCCCGGCGCACAGTGCGTGGTCGATCAGGGCGCTGGCCTCGTTCTCCTGCTCCAGTATGTGCTCCAAGGTGTCGCCGCGAGCCTCGGACATGGAGACCACGGCGCTTCGCCTGCCGTCGTCTGTGACACCGTTGAGAGTGATGTAGCCGCCGTCCCCGCCCTCGTGGCTCCAGTAGGTTCCTCCGCAGCTCAGGGGGCGTTCGACCAGGCCGAGCCCGTATCGGCCGCCGGGCCACAGCTGTTGGACCTCGGCGCTCACGGGGACGGTCTGCTTCATCTCGGCCAGTTGCCGGGGCTGTAGCAGGCGGCCCGCGAGCAGCGCGCGGAAGAAGTCGTTCTCGTCCTGTGTGGTCGTGACCCACGAAAGGTTCTCGTAGTCCACCGGTATCTGGTCGGTTACGTCCACCACGGAATCGGGGCCGAAGAGCTGGTAGGCCTGGGCGTGCGGCTTGGGCAGGGTGGGCGAGGTGCCCATCCACCGGGTCTGGTCGAGGCCGAGCGGGCGCAGGATGCGGTCTTTGATCTCCTGGTGGCTGGGTTGACCGGTGGCTTTCTGGATGATCATGTCGAGCAGGACGTAGCCGGTGTTGGAGTACGCCCACCCCTTGCCGGGCGGGAAGTCCGGCGCGTGGTCCATGGCACGGGCAACCAGCTGCTCGGGCTCGTAGACGTCGTGGCGCTGCTGGTAGTACTCCTCCGACGTGGTGTATCCGGGCAGGTCGTCGTGGATGCCGCTGGTGTGCTGGAGCAGTTGGCGGATGGTGATCCGGCGGCCGTCGTTGCCGTTCCCCTGCACCGCTCCTGGCAGCCAGTGGTCGACCGTGTCGTCCAGGGACAGCCCGCCCTCGGCCTCCAGTTGGAGGACCACGGTGGCGACCAGCGTCTTGGACGTGCTGGCCATGCGGAAGTAGCCGTCGGAACGGACCGGGCGGCCGGTGTTCAGGTCGGCGGTCCCACTGGTGGCGACCGACTGCCGACCGTCAGGCGCGATCACGCGGGCCTGCACACCGCTGACACCAAGGGCGTGGATCGCCTCGGTGTCCTGGCGTAACTGCTGCACAGGGGAGGGACCGGCGGGCTGGGCGACGGCGGTGGCCACCTCGGCGGCGAGCAGCGTAGCGACACCGAGTGCCACGGCCAAGTGCTTTCGCAGAGTCGAAGTCATGCCTGAACGCTAGTTTCGCCCCTCAACAGGCCGCGATCCGGCGAACCTCAGGATCGGAAGGGGGGCTATCCCCCAGCGCGGGCCGTAACCAGTCTGGCGTCGACCTCCCGGGCGCGGTGTGACGGTTCTCGACCAAGCCGGCACCGCCGGGGCCTGCTGGACGGCACTGTCGCCGAACGTGACGACCCGGGTGGCGTCCAGCCTGACTCCTCCGACGAGCACCGGCTTGTTCGAGGGGCCGCACTGCGTGCGGGCAACCTGCCACTTCCGCCGCTCTGGCGCGTTTATGGCTGTACCACCGCCTCACACGCCCCTACCATCACCCGGATGAGCCAGACGGCGGTTCCTCCCCAGTCGGCCCGTCCCCCGGATCCGCACCTGCTCGGCAAGGCGCCCGTCGACCCCGCCGTCAGCGAGGCGGGACGGCTGCTGTGCGCGGGGGCGTATCTCGACCCCCGCTTCCGGGACCGGGTCATCGACGAGCTGTACGTACACGACGAGCGCGTCGTGGCGCCGAGTTACGGCATCGACGCGGCCCGGGTCCTCGCCCACGCTCTGCGTGCCCGGCGCGACGAACTGAGCTGGTCGGCCGCCGTGGTGGGGGTGTGGGTGGGAGCCGCCTTCGCCACCGACGGCTGGTTTCCCACCCGGTTTCTGCTGCCCTGTCTGCTGCTCAGTGGGGCGGCATGGGCCGTCAGGGCCACACGTAATTCTCCGGTGATGCGCGTGCCGGCCCGGCTGCTCCAGCTGTACGCCCGGCTGCTTCTGGGTTTTCTCCTGCTGACGACGGCCATGGCGCCGCTGATCCGGGCGAAGGAAGGCCTGCTCGACAGCTGGTTCGTCGAGTCCGTCCACTGGGGCGTCCGTACACTCGATCTCCAGTTCCGGCTGCTGCCGCTGGAATGGCAGTACAAGCTCTACTTCGATCCGGACGACGACACCTGGCTCCAGTCGCCCTACGTGACCCTCGGTCTGCTCCTGCTGCTCGCGGTGCTCGTCGGCCTGCGGAACGAACGGACGGCCAGGACCATGTCCGGGCCGCTGGCCCGGGAGCACTACGCGGACCTCGCGCGGGATCCGGCCGAACGCTCCCCCGGCCCGCGCCTGCGTCTCGTGCAGGAGCTCATCCGCGGTGAGCAGCACTGGCCGCTGGTGATGTACGCGACGGCGAAACCGTTCTGCGGCGCGGGTATGCCCTTCCGGCCCTGGCACCTCTCGGTTGAGCTCAGGCCCCGCACCGACCTCGGGCCCGAAGAGCCCCAAGCCGTCGGCAACGAGGAGATTCTGCGCCGTGTCATCCCGCTGGTGGAGGCCTTGCGCGTGCCGTCTCCGCACGGTTCCCCGCGGGTTGCGGCCGCGGTCCTGGACCGCCTGCGCGAACTCGTCGTCGACGAGTGCGTGTTCCTGCCCGTCAGCGGACTGCGTCGGCGGGAGGACGTGCCGGTCGGCGCCGATGACTTCGAGGAGCACCGGGCGGGCGCCATCGAGGAGGGCGGCGAGAAGCGCCGGCACTTCCTGCGGATCCGGGTCGGCGGCTGGGACGAGGACATCGTCATCACCGTCTTCGTACGCGTGCACACGCAGGGCGGCATGCTGATGCTCGAGGTCGCGCCGCATGTGCTGCGGCCGGTACAGAGAACGTTCCAGGAGGCGGACGACACCGCCCAGTGCTTCGGCCGGGATAATGCCGTCGCCCTGTCGCTCCGGGCCTTGGCGGACACGCCACAGGCATTGACGGCGGCAGTGGCGGCGCTCGGGCGTGGCCTGGTCAGCGGCTGGCACGCGCTGACCGCCGTGTCCGCCCGGGTACGGCCGACCGGGCCCGAGACCGCCGTGCGGGAGCTGGGCGCGGACCCCGATGCCTCGCTCTTCCAGGCGATGGACGTCGACCGTTACCTCAAGACCATTCAGGACCGGGTGGCGCGCGGCGTGCAGCTCGCGCTGTACGAAGCCGGCTGGCAGACCACCGAGTTCGAGCAGAAGGCCGTGAACCTCGGGCAGGGCGCGGTCTACATCCAGTCGGTGCACAACAGCGCGGTCGGGATCGGTGACCGCAACACCGTCAGTGCGTCAGCCGGCGCGGCTGACGGGGAGAGGGAGCCCACGCGTGCGAAGACCTGAACCGGAGCGGTCCACCGAGCGTGTCGCCCGCCCTCCGGCCATGGCCGGCAGCGCGTTCGCCGCCGGGGGCAACGCCGTACGGGGAGGCTGACGTGGCTCCGCCCGCAGCCCGGTGGAACGCGGGCAGCCAGCGCTGGGAGTTCCACGACCGGGACTCTGCCACGGCATCCGCCACGTCGGACGCTTCCGGTCCACCGCCACAAACCACCGCCGAGACCGTGGCGCGCGTCCCGTCACCGTCGCCGCCATCATCTCCGTCGCCGTCGCTGTCGCCCGGCGCGAACGGCGACGAGCCCGGCGCGGGCGCCGGCCACTCCGGTTCACGGCGGCCGCTGACCCCGCCGCCGGTACCCCGCCAACCACTCCCGACGCGGCCTTCCGTCGGTTCACGCGCGGGGCTGCCGACTCCGCCCCCGTTCGCCCGCCTGGTGGCGGTGATCGGCCTGGTGACGCTCCTCGTCGCCGCCGGGCTGTGGCTCGTGTCGGGCGGTGACGACACATCTGGCGGATCTGGCGACACCTCCCCGACCGCCTTCCCCACCGAGCTCCCGACCTCGCCCAGCGGCTACCGCGTCGCCGACGGTCCCGACGGGTCCGTCATGGCCGTACCCGCGGACTGGTCGCCACGGCTCAGGGGCGGCACCCAGGTCCACGAAGCGCGGGATTTCGCCTCGTACGTGGAAGTCGGCCGCACGACCGGACTGATGAGCAATCTCGAAACGGTGCGGGCCTTCTCGCAGGGGGTGGCGTCGGTGTGGCCCGGATACGTCGAGAACTCGATCGCACCGGTCGGCGAAGGGACCGAGGCGGCGGCCGAGGTCGACTTCGAGTACGACACCTCGGGAGGGAGTCGGCGGCGCGGCCTCTACCGCGTCTTCACCGCGCCCAACGGCACGACGTACGAAGTCCAGGCAGCAGGTCCGAGCGTGGACTGGCCCCGTCAGCGAGAGGTCATGGACACGTTGCTGTCGACGTTCTACGTGCCGAGGGCCTCACCCTCTGGCGTTCGGGATCCGGTGCGGCGTTGACGCGGTATTGATCGCGGAACTCGGTCCTGATCCCTACGGTGTGACATCACACGAGCCAACATGGACGGCCGTTACGGAGGCTCCGTGCCCGCTCAGATGAAGCTAACAGCGATAACACTCGACTGCCCTGATCCGCTGGCCCTGTCCGATCCAGCGGGTCGACGACTACAAGGCTCCGCGCTGGCCCGGCCAGACCGTGCCACAGCAAGTCCACCTCGACTCTGCGGTCGACGATCTCGACGAGGCTGAGACCTTGCTGCTGACATCGGGCGCGGTCAAGCCGGAGTACCAACCGGGCGGCGACAGATGGCGGGTCTTCACTGACCCGGCCGGGCATCCCGTCTGTCTGACCAGAGGCTGACTGCCTGATTGCGCACGCCCCATCGGGTCCTTGGGCGGCCGAAGCGGTCGGCGTGACGATGAGGAGAACGATGTCGGTCTTGGCCACGAGGCGGTTGACTTCCGCATCATGACGTCCGGCCGGCAGGATCCGGTGTTCTGCGTCACGGCTTGCTGCCAATGCGAGGCCGGCGATGCCGACGCCGCTCTTGATATGAGCCTCTTGGTATGACATGTGCCCAAACGGATGCGCTACGTGTGCGCCGCCACGTGCCCGCGTACAGGCTCAGGGTGAAATCCCAGCCTCGAACAGGAGCACCCGTATGCGCGCACGACCGGTCGCTGTCGGCATTGCCCTCGCCGCTCTGGCCTCGTTGACTATCGCCGCCGCCCCGGGCAACGGCGACGACGCCCACCACCAGCTCGACACAGCGGCGGCGGCCAGCGGTGCATTCCACGCACCCAAGCTCGCGGCCGCCGCCGGCTTCAAGAGCACGAACGAGTGCGTCAGCCACCCCACTCAGGGTGGCATGGGCTACCACTACGTCGACCCGGCCAACATCGGTTCCCTGCACCCCGGGCGCCCCGCAGCCGTGATCTACGCGTCGGACAAGACCGGCAAGCGCCAACTGGTGGCGGTGGAGTACATCGTCCCGGACTCCGACCAGAACCCGAAGACCACCAAAGACCGCCCAAAGCTGTTCGGTCAGAAGTTCGACGGCCCCTTCAGTGACATCCCCGGCCTGCCCGTGCACTACTCCCTGCACGCCTGGCTGTGGAAGCACAACCCCAGTGGCCTCTTCGCGCCGTACAACCCCCAGGTGAAGTGCCCGTGATCCATGCGTGCGGCGCACATTGAGCCGGAGGCCCTGATGATCTCCCGTCAGGGCCTCCGGCCGGCTGCGCCTCGGAAGACGCGCGGCCGTCACCGCCGTGTAGATCCGTCCTCCCGTTCCGCGATCCCCCGGACTCCGGACTCCGGACCATCCACGCCGAGCGGCCCCTGTCGCCAGTGGCCCGCCCCTGGTGGATCCCTGGTCGTTCACTCGCCTCTCTTGACCTGCTCCCTGCTCCCTGCAGCTCGAGCGGCAGATCACTCCCGCCACCCCCACCCGGCCCACCCAACCCACGACACCGCAACCGCTAGCGCAACCGGCCATCGCCGCCCCATCGCCCCGCAGTCGATCCCGGAACTCGGCGGAAATGATGCGTAGTGCCCGCTCCCCCGTAGCGGGCACTACGCGAGCTGAAGGACAGCCGACGCGCGCTCTCTGAGGCGGTAGCTGCGCCCTCCGTCGGACGCTATACCTCGCTCCTCTTGCCGGCGCCCGCCTGCCACGTGCGCCCCATGGCTCGAAACAGCGCCGGATATACGCCCACGTACCGGAAGGGCTTGATGCCCGCCATGTACAGGGCGCCGAACAGCCCGTTCGGCTTCACCAGGACGGCCATCTGGCCACGGTAGCCGCCACCGGCCTCGTCCGGGACCCAGCCGATGTGCATCACCGCGTGCACGGTCCGGTTGGCCACCTCGGCCGCCCACTCGTCGTGCAGTTGGTAAACGGAGGTGAACGGGACAGAACGGGGGTCGGGCCCCCGGGGACCCTCGCGGAGGTCCGCCGGCAATCGGTCGCGCAGCGTCTGAACCCGGGCGCCGATGCCGACGCCGGACTTGTCCCAGCCGAGCAGCGCCCCGAGCTTCCAGCGGATGGCGAAGAGCAGGCGGTACACGGGGGACGAAACGGTTGTCCCGTCGCCCGCGCCGTTCGCGATCTGGCGCACCAGGTGCGGGAGGTCGTCAGGGCCGCCTGGTGTCGGTAGCACCCACACGTCCTCGACGTGGAAGTCACCGGCGATCTCGTGGATCCGCCAGGGACGGGACGTGTGAGCGGTGGTGGGGAGTCTCATGTGCAGGCCCCTATCTATACGATGCCGTATAGACAAGGCTAGGTCCATCTATACGGCTCCGTATAGATAGGGAAGACGTGACGGGAGACACATCATGGCCATAGCCCGCACGCCTCGCGGCAAGTGGATCGAGGAGGGGCTTCGGGCACTCTCCACCGGCGGACCCGACGCCGTCCGGATCGAGTCGCTGGCGCAGGCGCTCGGCGTCAGCAAGGGTGGCTTCTACGGGTACTTCCGGAACCGGGACGCATTGCTCACGGAGATACTCGACACGTGGGAGCGCGAGGTCACCGAAGCGGTGATCGAGCGGGTCGAGAGCGGCGGTGGAGACGCCAAGGCCAAACTGGGGCGGCTGTTCACGATTGCCGGGTCCGGCGACAGGCCGATGACGGGCACGGTCGCCGAACTCGCGATCCGCGACTGGGCTCGGCGCGACGAGGCCGTCGCGCAGCGCCTCCGACGCGTCGACAATCGGCGGATGGAGTACATGCGCGCCCTGTTCGCCTCCTTCTGCCACGATGAGGACGACGTCGAGGTCCGCTGCATGATCACCTTCTCACTGCGGATCGGCAACCACTTCATCGCCGCCGACCACGGCAGTCACAGCCGAACCGAGGTACTGGAGCTGACCAGGAAATGGCTGCTGAGGTAGCGACTGCCACCGGCCCCCGGCACTGACGCCGACCGCCGCACGGCAGATCCGCGATCACCAGCGCCCGGCGGGCGGCCTCGGACACCGTGTGTACGAGCGGGAGCAGTTCGTCCACCGTCACCGGCAACGACGTCGTGTCGCCGAAGACGTTGTTCGACGCCGAGTCCCCCGTCAACAGCACCGGGATGCCGGCCTCGTCGAAGGTCGCCGCGATGTACACGTCGTACGCCGTCAGCATCGCCCACTTCTCCCCGCGCTCCTTCATCTCGCGCAGTGGGCGATCCGGACCCGCTTCGGAGCCGGGGCGGTTGCGGTGGTCGACGGCATCGGGCTGCGGATAGACGTCGGAGTCCCCGGATTCACCAAGAGACGCGGGGCGGCTTTGTCCCGAAAGTGGATCTCATCAGGTGTCGAGTGGAAGTTCCAACAGCTCCTCTGGAGGCTGGAAACCGAAGCTCTGGTAGAGCGGGGTGCTGCGCTCCGACGGCCAAACGATCAAGCCCTCGAGGCCGGCGCTGCGTGAATGCTGCTTCAGCGCCTCAAGGAGCGCCGAGCCAGCTCCCTTGTTCCGTTGTGACGGCATGACAAAGAAGTTCGTGACATAACCGAACGGGTTGTTGTCCTCGTAGGGCTCCGGCATCCGCTCCACCAGACAGAGGAAGACGTGACCGCAGATTTCGCCTTCGGTCTCCGCGACCCAGACCAACCAGTGGCCGGCGCTGAGCCGATCGCGGATCCAGTGCTCTGCCTCTTTCAGGGGCCGCGCCGGAACCGGTGGCCGCCCTTCGTGGTCCTCTTGCTTGAACCTCCAACGCAGTTCGGCCAGGCGGCCCGCATCGGCGGGTCGGGCCGACCGCACGGTGAAGTCTGTGGTCATGGGGCGAGTTTCCCGGTCGCACCGCAGTGGGGCGAATTGTTTTCCGTACCCGGAAATAGCCATGGGGTGACGGCCGCGACGAGCACGGTGGCTTCATGGCAGACGGCGAGTTTCTCGTAGCGGGTGGCCACGGCCCGGTGTCTCTTGAGGCGGGTTGATGCCACACTCCACCGCGTGACCCTCACGGGAGGCGGTCTGGTCGAACGTCGCCAGACGTCCGGCGCGGGCACCGAGCTTCTTGCGGTTGCGGGCGTGGTCGTCGTTGTCCGGGGTGGTGCAGCGGATCCCGCGTCTGCTCAGGTAGGCACGGGTTTGCGGCTGGATCTGCTTCGGTACGGGCTCAAACTGTAGGCGTCCCCGCAGGCCTCGGCGTCGTCCGGGCCGGCGGCAGCTTGCCGTTCTGCCGGAAGTTTCGGTTCATGTCCTGCCTTCACCAGCTCGAACTTGCTTCCACCGACCGACCGGGATGAAGGAGACGTACGCTCCCTACAGCCGACTCAGCGTTTGCATCGCATCCCGCTCTACGTCAGCAAGAGCGTGGAGCACAGTGCCGGCCTGGGTGAGGTGCTTCGCGTCGCCGGATTCGCCTGCTGTTGTGATCAGCGCGGCCACTTCCGTCCACAGGGTCGCGGCCTCGGCGTACAGCGCCTGGCCAGTGCGCAGGCGGCTGTTGTCAATCAGCTGGGCGCACTCCCCGAGGAAGTCCCGGTAGAGATTGCGGAACAGGGCGCCGCCAGTGCCGGCCTTCTCCATGAGGAGGGCAGCCTGCGGAAGGTCCTCTCGCGGACTGTCCGTGCGTCGCAGCCACCCCTGCACCTGTTCGGCGGTCTTCTCGATGCCTCGGTAACCCAGGTTGGCGATCGGCGGATTGAGGAAGGCGTCGGCGCAGGCCTTGATCGCGGGAATTATCTGGTCCTGGGGCGAGGGCAGTTCACCCGGTCCAGTGATGGTGAAGGACCGGTTCTTGGCGGTCATCGGGCCGCGCTCGGACCTGGCCGTGGCCAGGCTGGTGAGGCTGGTGGACACCGCTCCGCCCTGCTGGTCGGTGTCCACCAGATAGGCCTCCTGTTCGTCGTAGCCGTACATGGCCACGACATGGCCGCCGAAGTGCACCTTGGCCCCGAAGTAGTCCAGGTGGTAGCTGTCGAGCTGAATGCCGACCGGCCGGCCCGCATCGATGGGGGCCGCCACGTTCTCCCATGCCTTGCGCGGGGAGACCGTCTCCTTGACCAGCAGCTCCAGTCCGAGTCCGGCGGTCAGATTCCTGGTGAGGTCGAACGGCTTCACCCGGCCTCCGAGAAAGGGAAAGCCCATCCCCTTGCTGTCCCAATAGATGAAGGACAGACCCGAGCCCAGCCCGAACAGCATGGGTTCCGACAAGTCCATTCCTTCATGCCGCAGCAGCACCCCCAGCGCTGTCGTCTCGCAGTGGCGCATGCCGCGAGCGACAGTGTCCTTCACCATGGTCATGCCGCGCCCTCCTCGACGGGGACGATCAAGCGGGTGGTCAGTTCCTCCGGCGGTGCCTCGCCCGGCCCGACGAGATAGACCTCACGCACGGGTGCGTGCGGTCGCAGTCCACGCTCGTGGATGGCGGAGAACAACGCGTTGTAGGCCAAAGGCAGCTGGGCATAGGGTCCGATGTGCACGGTCTCTGCCACCAGTCCGCCGGGCAGCACCTCGATCTCCAGGCCGGACATGGCTGTCTCCCGCGGCGTACTTGCCCCGATGGCGATCTGCATCCGATCTCCCACGTCGAGTGGGTACAGCCCCCACAGCGGCGGCTCCCACACGGCCCCTGCCCCGCTGAGCGCTACCAGCAGCCGGCCTACGCACTCGCCGACCTTCTCCCCCAGTTCGGCAGGGGCGCAGACCGCCCGCACCACGGCCAGCCACCGCTCCGGTTCCCTGCCCGTGCTCACCTCGTAGCCGGGCAGGCCACCCTCCGCCATCCGTTCCAGCATTCCGAGTCGTGTCTGGTCCCGGCTGATCCGCTGAGCCAGCCGATCACGCTCGGCACGCAGGATGCGCGCCCTGGACGGGGCCTCGGCGGCCAGGGCCTCGGCGATCACTGCCAGTGGCAGGTCCATATCGCGCAGCAGGGCGATGGTCAGGGCATCGCGTGCCTGCTCAGGGGCGTAGTAACGGTAGCCCGTGCCGACGTCCACATGGGCTGGAGCCAACAGTCCTGTTTCGTCGTAGTGCCTCAGTTGCTTGACGCTCAGCCGGCACAGGCGGGCGAAGCGGCCAATGGTGAGGAGTTCATTGCGCACGTCATCATGGTGGACCCTCCCCCCGTGGGAGAGTCCACCACCGTTGGTCCGGACCGGCCTCGCTGCGGCCTGCGGGAGCGCTACGCCGGGCGCCAGGTCGTCGACGGCAGCTGGCGTGGCTCATGCAGTGCCGGGCGCCGCGTTCGCCATCACCCACGCCGGAGCCGACCGCTGGTTCAGGCTGAGCTCACAGAACATCGCTGCGAAGAGGACGACGCGGGTATCACGCCGGCGTGGACAGGGCCGCGACGTAGTCGGCGAGGGCCGCCGCGGTGCCCGCGAGGGGGAAGCGGGCGCCGAGCTGCCCGTCCGGGCGGACGACGAAGCGCCGTCGGGGCGGTAGAGCCGGGCGAACTCCCCTGAGGCGTCGCGGTATCCCGGGACGGGCAGGGCGTCGGGTACCGTCCGCGCGGCTTCGCGGGCGAGCACGGCGACGGTCTGCAGGCCGGTCCCGGCGCCCGGGCTGTCGGGGTGCCCGGGCCGCCGTCGGCCCTGAGCCGTATCCCGGCCGCCCCGGATTCGGCGGCCTTGGCCAGGTCGGCGGTGTCGGCCGCGTACAGAAGCAGCATGTGCCCCGCGCGGCCGCGCAGGATGTCGAGCAGGCGCAGTGGGTAGGTGGCGACGGAGGCGGTCAGGCCGGTGCAGTCCGGGGCGCGGTCGCCGGGCTGGGGCGCGTCGGCCGGCCCGTAGGGGCTGTGGGCGAGGGGGCCGCCCCGGTAGCCGACGAGCAGTTGGGCCTCGCGGAGCATCACGGTCCGCGGATCGTCGGGGTCGGTCTCGATGCCCTGGGTGGCGTGCCGGACGGTCCGGCCGACGACCTCTTCGCCGACCGGGCGGCGTTCCGCGTCGTAGCTGGTGAGCAGGGCGGGCCGGGCTTCCTCGCGGACGACGAGGGCGATTTTCCAGGCCAGGTTGCACGCGTCCTGAATGCCGGTGTTCATGCCCTGGGCGCCGGTGGGCGGGTGGATGTGGGCGGCGTCGCCCGCGACGAACACCCGGCCGTCGCCGTAGCGGTCGACGATCCGGTGGCTGATGCGGAACACGGAGGACCAGCGCATTCGGGAGAGTGTGGCCGGCCTGGGGGCGAGGCGGTCGACGACGGCTTGGACGTGGGACAGCTCGGGCCCGCGGCCGCCCTCCAGTCCGTGCGCCACGCCGTTGCCCCGTGCCGGTGACCCGTCCGTCGCCCGGGTGGAGAGTTCGGGCGGGACCAGCGTCGACATGCGGTAGCGGCCCGCGCCGGGCAGCGGGATGCAGACCAGCACGTCGTCGGTGGAGCCGTCGGCGGCGCGGTGGCTGGAGCGTACGCCGTATCCGTGCGGCAGGTCCCAGTCGGCCTCGACGTCGGCCAGCATGTACTCCTCGGGGAAGGCCCCGCCCTCGAAGGTGAGGCCCAGCCCCTTGCGGACGGTGCTGTGCGCACCGTCGCAGCCGACCAAATAGCGGACACGGACCTCCTCGGCGGCGCCGGAGGCGTACGCAGCCGGGCAGTCACCCCGTCGGCGTCCTGGGTGAACGACAGGAGCTCGGTGCCGCGTTCGATGACCGTACCCAGCCCGGCGACGTAGTCCTCCAAGAGGCGCTCGGTCTCGTACTGCGGCAGCGCGGCGAACCCGTAGGGCACGTCGGGCGGCAGCACGAGGTCGATCCGCGCCTGCTGCCTGCCGTTGACGTAAATCAGCTGGCCGCGCAGCGGAACGGCAGCCTCCAGGGCAGTACGGGCCAGGCCCATCCGGTCCCAGATCTCCAGGGTACGCGGCTGGATGCCGACCGCCTTGGCGTACGGGAGACGGGCCGGCAGCCGGTCCACGAGACGGCAGCGCACTCCGTGCCGGCGGAGTTCGGCGGCCGCACTCAGCCCGACCGGGCCGGCGCCTGTGATCAGTACGTCGGTTGTGTGGGGATGTGCCACGGGTGCCTCCCGGTGCCTGCCTCCGGACCGGTCTCGTCTCTCGTACTTCATGGTCGCCCGGCGGGGCGATGGCGGCGAGCCGGGCGCGCCCCGGACGGTGAGGCCGTACGCCCCTTTCCCGATGCGTGGATGCCGTTGCACGGCCTGAAACAGTCGGCACTGTGACCCGCCCCGGCCGGGCCGCTCCTCTTTCCGCCACGGCTCGCTGCTGGCTGTCCCCGCGCGGACGTGAGGCCTGCCGGCCGGAGCCCGACGCCTCCGGCTCGACTCCGGCCAGGCGAAATGGCGCCGAGCCTCACCGCCTGCTCACCGCACTCCGCGCCTCAGCCGCCGATGTATTCGAGGGCTACTCGGGCGAATCCGGCGGCGTTGCGCGGGCAGCGCCACCGCTCCAGCAGGTGCGGGGCGGTCAGGACGCTCTCCTCGTTCCGGAGGTCGTCGTCATCGTCATCGTCCTCGAGGGCAAGGTTTCCGAACCTCACCGTCGCGGGGTTGCTCAGGACCTCCAGCGCGCCGGGAAGTCGGTCCAGATGCAGATCCATGTCGTCCTCGAACGGCTCGAAGGGATGCTGTTCGTGCTCGCATACGTGTCCTCCGTGCGCGCGTGTAACCGCTGTGAGCACGTCCATCACCGATGCCTCGACATCGGGTCCCGGGCCGCCCCAACCGACGTACGGGGACAGGGCGACCAGGCCGAGGGTCCACAAGAGGGCTTGAGGGCCTGTCACGTCGGCGCGGAGGTGGCGGACGCACCGGAAGACCGCCTCGTCCTTGTCGCCGAGGTAGTACCCGTGCCGGAGAGAGTCCCAGTCGGCCACCAGGGCAGACCACTCGTCGGGGGTGCCAGGCTGGGCTGGTGGGGTCAACGGGGTCTGTGAGGTGATGCTTTCCATGCCCTGTACGACGGCACGAAGAGTGCCGCGGTTCCCCACGCTTGTGGCGGCGAATTGCCGCAATGACCAGGGCATCGCGGGCAACAGTCCTGCCCTCGCCGCGGTGCGGCAGTCGTGTCCTGCTGGTGGGTCACGATGTAGCCCGTACGGATGAGTGGCGCTGAGGGTCGGGCTGCCGACGCGGATGGTGGCGCGCACCGGGGACATCCGCGTCTTCGCACTGGTGCGTGTGCCGACGCGCCCGACCTGACCGGCCGGCTCAGTCGTTCAGGCGCCGCTTGCCGAACTCGCCGGTGACAGCCGGGTCCCGGTGGTCGAAGAACTGAGAGGTCCCGGTGTCCAGGGTGGCGATGGACGCCATCTGGTCGTCGGTGAGCTCGAAGTCGAAAACGTCGATGTTCTCCGCCATGCGGTCGGCCCGGACGGACTTGGGGATGGTGACGATGCCGCGCTGGATCAGCCAGCGGAGCACAACCTGGGCCACTGACCTTCCGTGGCTTTCGGCGATTCCGCTCAGGAGCGGGTGAGTGAACAGGTTGTTACGACCTTCGGCGAACCCGCCCCACGACTGGATCTGGACCCCGTGCTCGCGCATGACCTCCTGGTCGGCGGTGCGCTGAAAGAACGGGTGGGTCTCGATTTGATTGACCGCGGGCGTGACGTCGTTGTTGGTGCTGAGGTCGACGAGCCGGTCGGGGTAGAAGTTGGCGACGCCGATCGCTTTGGTACGGGCCTCGCGGTAGAGGTCCTCCATGGCTCGCCACTGGCCGTACACGTCGCCGTAGGGCTGGTGCATCAGGTACAGGTCGACGTAGTCCAGGCCGAGCTTGTTCAACGACTTCTCAAAGGCGCGGACGGCGTTCGCCTGCGCAGGCGCGTCCTGGATCCACAGTTTGGTGGTGACGAACAGTTCCTCGCGCGGGACGCCGCTGTTCTTGAGCGCGCGGCCGACGGCCTGCTCGTTTCCGTAGGCGGCGGCGGTGTCGAACAACCGGTAGCCGGCGGCAAGGGCTTCGGTGACGGCTCGCTCGGTCCGCTCCGGTGGGATCTGGTACACGCCGAATCCAAGGACCGGCATCTCGACGCCGTTGTTCAGGGTCACATTCTGCACGGGATTTCCTTCTGCGCGGGATGAAGTGGTGAGCACTGGTCGGAGGAACCGGCTGGTCGGCGTTCGAGCATCCGCAGGCCTGCTTCCGTAGGGGTGGCTCCGGACTCCGGAGGAAGGCTGGTCAGCCTGTCGAGCTGTTCGGCGGTCAGCCGGGGGATCGTGCGCGTTCTGGACGCGCATGGAGCCGGCTTCGTACATGAAGGTGGCCCGCACGGGGACATCTCGCTCTCTCGCCCGCCTCCACCTGGAAGAGGCCGGCGGCGAACTGCCGACCGAGCCCGGCATTGTCGTACACCAGGGCGAAGACCTCGGGCGATGGGTGCGCGCGCAGCGGCTGGGCTGGGACAAACTCACCACCGTGCAGCAATGGATGTGCGAACACGCCCTCGGCATCCAACCCGCCACCGAGGACGAGAAACCCCAGCCACGCACCAGCCAAGCGGAAAAGTGGGCCATGCACCTCACCGCCGCCCAGCAGTACTACGAACGCGAAGGACACCTCCGGGTCCCGCGCAAGCACATCGACCGCCTCCTCCACCACTGCGAAGTGATCGCCATCAACGGCCACAGCTACCGGCTCAAGAACCGACTCAACGCAGGATCCAGCTCCGGCCCCGCCTGATCGACGGCTGCCTCACCGCCACAAGCCCGGCCCTCAACCCGCCGACCCCACCCTGAAAGTCTCAGTAATGGGGTTCCATCAGCTCGGGGTCGGTGCCGCTGCCGGGTCGCCAAGCCGCTTCAGCCGGCCGGCTGAACACTCCTGGCGTCGTCCGTACCAGCGCCAGCGTCGTCACCCGCATCGGCACCGGCCTGCTTGCTTCCTCGTGGCTGCTCGCGATCCGCCGGTACGGGGTCAGGCACGGCCGCGAGCGGCGTCCTGGTCCGCCCCAGCCAGACCAGCAGGAGACAGAGCGTGCCGGCGAGCGCGGGCCAGTACACGTACCGGTAGTCATTGGCCGGAGAGGTCGGCAGGTAGCCGAGGATGTAGAGCACCGAGCTGATGCCCATCGCGCGCACCAGCATCCGGAACGGCCCCCGGCCCGGCCAGATCGCCATCACGAACCCGACGGCCAGCCAGAACCATCCGGCGAAGAGCAGCGGCATGTCCCGGTACGAACCGAGGACGTAGTAGCTCAGCATGGCCTTGCGGCGCACGTCGGGCGCGTCGATTCCAGGGACGTCCATCTGGGAGTTCTGGAACTGGTACCTGCGAAGTACGCGTCGGACAGCTTCTCCTTCCGCGTCCCCTGGGCCATGCACCGCTGGGTGGTGGCGACCATGTTGTTCTGGAAGTCCGGCGTCGTCGCCGCCTCCCCGGCCGCCTTCCGTACCTCTTCCACGGGGAGTACGTGCACCAGGTCGTCCAGCATGATTTGCGCGTACTGACGGGTCTCGGCCGGCCTGGCGACGACGCTGACGACACTGCTCATGACGGCGATGACGGCGACGAGCGCTCCGGTGGAGATCAACCACCTCCGTCGGCCGGGCGCGGGCCACAGGGCGCGTACGAGCAGGATGAAGACCGGAATTCCGGCCAGCAGCGCGTTCTTGCGGACCAGGATGGCGTAGCCGATGAAGAGGACCCCGAGCGCCAGCAGCACCCAGCGGGTGCGAGAGCGGTCGGCCGCGAGGCTCTGGGCGACGAAGACGATCGCGCAGGCGGCGAGGAGCGCGAACGCCATGTGGACGTCTTTCCACACCACGCCAGTGAAGTTCATGATGTGCGGGGCCAGCCCGATCGCGAGGACCGCCAGGGAGCCTGCCCGGTTGCCGGTGCGCGCCCAGACCCGCCAGGCGACGACCCACAGCGCCGCCCACAGGACGGCGGACTGCAGGGCGGCCATGGCGGCGGGAGTGCCCGTCACGTCGATCAACGCGCGCCACAGGAGCGCCATCACGGGCGGATGCCAGTCGTGCATCGGCTGGGTGCCCAGGGCCTGCTCGAGCTGGGAGATGCTGTCCCCGCTCAGAAAGCCCGGGGAGAAGACGAGATAGGTGCCCATGCCGCAACAGGCGACGACGGCGGCGAGAGCCCAGGCCCAGAGCGGTCGGTCAGCCACCTTCGAACGCAGCCTTCTGATCGGTCGCACGGGTGTATCGGCTCTCATGCGGCCAAACCTAGCAAGTCGGGTAACAGGCGGCTTTGAAGACATTTGGTGGCGTTGAAGACATCAGTCGGCCTACCTTCTTGCTCGGGTTGATCGAGCCATTCGTAGGGTTGGGTCACCCAGGGTTGCTGGGTGTGGTTATCAGTCGGCTGCCGTCTCGTGGCTTCCCAGGCTTCGCCGCCCGCCACCCCACGACGACTCGGCCGCCGATTAGGAAGTGCGAACAAGTCGCTGTGTAGAGCAATGCCGGCGAGGTCGTCCGTGGTACGAACTACGCCTGGACCGCACTGCGCAGGCGCTGGAAGAAGCCGATGCCGCTGGCGAGACGGAACGGGCGCGCGTGCTCCAGGAGGCGTCGTGGCAGACCCGTTTCGAGTCGCTCCTGGACCTGGGGGACTCTGAGCAGCAGCAGGTCGCGGCCGAACTTCAGGCGCTGGTGGCCGAGCAGCAGGAACTCGCGGCCCGTCAGGGCGTGGCGGGCAACATTTTCCACGGCCCTGCCGCTGTGCAGGTCGGAAACCACAACCAGCAGGAGAATCGCTTCCACATCGCAAGCTATCTGCCTGCTCCCGTGGGCCCTCGGGTAGTCGTCCAGGTCTCCAGCTGCGCTCCTGTCTGCGATCTGCCCGACGGCAGTCGGGACCTGGGCGATCATTTCGTCAGTGTGGAGGTGGTCAATACGGGTGACCAGCCGATTGCCATTACCAGCTGGGGCATTGAGTTCCCGGTGATCGGCGCATGTTCGTCATGCGGGGCGAGAACCGGGCAACTCCGCTCCCCCACGTGCTCGCCCCCGGTGCCCCTCCCGCGCGGTTCCTGATCCGATCCGATGAGCTGCGGCGGGTAGAGCGCCAGTCGGCGTCACCGGCCGTGAGCCAGCCTCCGCCCACGGAGCGCCGGTGGTCTCCAGCACGCGACCGGCGAGCGGGCCACCCAGGAGTCGGACGATCACGGTGGTACCTCCATCCGGCGGGACTCTCCCATCCCACCCCTTGTTGGGGCTCGGCACCGGAAGGACAGCACCGGGGCGCCGGCGACTTCCCTCCGGCTCCGCCGCCGGGCTGACGGCGGCGAGGCGCGGCGGCCCGGCCGACGCGCAACCGGCTGAGCGCGCCCCGGCCCCCGGCTGCGGCCGTGCCGCCCATTCCGCCCGTCCCATTCTCCTTCACTCCATCCAGGGGACATGGGCGAAAGCGGCCGTAACGGGGATGTCAGCGGTCCGACCACGGCGAAACCGCGTGCTGACCTGCACGGACACGCAGACGCTCCTGCGGGGCGCGCAACAGCAGGCGCAACCCGTGGCGCAACATCCAGCGCAACCGACAGGCGCAACCCCTGTCGCAACCTCGTGCTCCTGATCGGCCGAAGCGTTCCGGTCACGCGGCCCGGACGGCTCGCCAGGCTCGGGTCCTTTGCCGGAACTCGGAGCGCGCCGCCGGCACCGAGGGGACGGTCTGCCCGTAGGGGTGCCACCGCAGCCGTACGGACAGGAGCGACAGGCGGCGGCGCAGCGCGGGGGGTGTCGCGGGGGCGGGGTGCGGCGAGCGCGTCGTAGGTGGTGTTCCAGGCGGCTTGCGTCTGCACCAGGTCGTCGGGGAAGTCGGTCACCGTCCATACCGGCATTAGATTGCTTGTTCGATTTAGTGACTTCGGACACGCCCGTGGTCGGGGTCGCGCCGGGCACGGTCGGGCCTGTGGTCGCCCCCACCACGTCGGTCCGGCCCGGCCCTCGGCGGCACCCGGCGGGGTGGTCACTCAGCCTGGGTGCGCGCGGCCTCAAGGCAGTCCAGGCGTTCGTAGAGGGCGCGGACGAGGCGGGCGCGGTTCTGGACGCAGCGCACGGTGCCCTCGATCGTCACGGACAGCCGCCTTTCCGCCTCGCGCAGGACGACGTCGGCGAGCGCCCGGGGGCCGCTGTCCTTCGGCAGTTGAGCGGCGAGGCGGCGGACGTCGGAGGCGACGGCGCGGGCGTGGCCGGTGAGCTGGAGGGCGATCTGCTCGTAGTCGCGTTCGGCCAGCGCCTCCGGACCGGTCCAGGCGAGGACGGCCTTGACGAGGCACACGTACGGTTCGCGGTCGAGGGGAAGCTCCGCCTCGATCAGGCCGTCGGGGGTCGTACAGGACCGTGTGCGTGCTGGTGTACATGGCGGGCCTCGCTGCTGGGGCGTCGTCGCGCGGGTGGCCGGCGGTCACCGCTGGGGGGCCTCGCTGCCGTCGGCGCGGTCGTCCTGGTCCTCGGTGTGCTGGGCGAGGAAGCGGGCGAAGCCGCGGTCCGCGCGGGCGAGCAGGTCCGGGGAGGGGACGCCGACGACCGGGTGGCACGGTCGTTGGGCCGTACGACTCCATAAAGCCGGGCCCGGGGACGTCATGGCTGATCCCCCGGGGCCCGTGGTGGTGCTGAAGCGACTACTACATCAGCGCGGCGAGTGCCTGCTCAGCCATCTGGATGCCCTGCGTTGCCGCCATGGTGGTGGCGCCTTCCAGGAGCTTGTCCTTGAGCTGGGTGGCGAACTGGCGCACGCGGCCGGGCTCGGGGTTGCCGGAGGTCGCCTCGGTGTGGAGGTCCTGGGCGACGCGCTCCAGTTCCACGCGGTCCTCATCGGGCAGGCCCAGGATGGGGCTGACCTGACCGACGTACCCGGCGAGCTGGACGAACAACGTGGGGTCGACGCCGTCGGTGTTGTTCTGGGTGAAGTGCTGCTGCTCGCCGATGATGACGCCCTTGGCGTTCGGCAGATAGGTGTTGTACGTGGCGCCGGGGCGGGGCTGGTTGACGTGGTCCTGCACGCTTCCTCCAGTCAGAGCGCAGTTGACGCCCTGGGGTGTGATGGCGACGGTGGGGGGCTCGGTGTCGATGTGCTCGATCAGCTTGTGCTGTGCCAGGTGGGCGAGCGCTTCGTGCAGCTCGGTGCCGGTGATCTCGGATCCGGCGAAGTAGGCGGCGGGTGTGTCGAGGAACAGCACCGGGTTGATGGGCTTCTGGTCGCCCGCGGTGTCGAACAGCCACCGGTGGAAGGCGTCCATGGAGTAGCGAAGGCGGGCGGCACGGTCGCCTCGCCGCTTCTTCAGCCGGTGGATCGCGGCGCGGCCGGCGTCGGTGAGGTAGACCGTGGGGGCGTCGTCGAGGCCGCGCGAGTTGTGGACCAGGTCGCGCTCTTCCAGTTCGTAGGCGAGCACGGAGGGGTCTTCGTCCGGCAGCTGCTGTTCTTCGACGAACCGGGTCACGTCGACGTGGTGCGAGCGGTTCTGCTGGGCTTGCTCGTCGAGCCACATTAGGAGCCGGGCCAGGACCGGGTCTCCTTCGGCGCTGTCGCGGCCGGGCATGGTCCCTCCTGTGCCAGTCGCCTCGGTCTGGATCGGCACCCGGATGGGGTTCCGCTTGGCTGCGCGCTTGTAGTCCTCGGCGATGCCCTTGAGATGCTTCTCGATCGCGCGTCGCTGGCTGCTGCTGGAGCTGCGGCCCAAGGCCCTGTCCGGGGTCAGCTCTCGTGGTCCTCCGGGTCGGTGAGCCAGTTGACGGCGTCGACGTCGGTCATCCAGACCACCTGCGTCTCGTGGAGGGCGCCCTGCGTGGCGCCACAGCTGCAGGCGGCGTTGGGGCGGCGCCGGCGAGTCGGCCATGGGCTTTGATGTGCTCTGCGGCGAAGCGGCGCATGCTCACGGCGTCCCTCGAGCGGGGCGGCATCCTGCACCCGCGGCACTCACCCCTGGTAGAGGGGCAGGGCCGGGGCTCCTCCCCCGCCCCGCGCTCAGCCGCATGGCACGACCGCCCAGCCAAGGGATACCGGCTGTGCCTCGTGGAGGCCACGCCAGGACGAACGTCGCCCGGTCGCCTCTGGAGGTCACATGCCGGGGTCGACACGACCCGCAGCCTATGTGACCTGAGGCTCGCTGAGCGGAGTCCGCCGCTACCCGTTTGCCGCCCACCGCTGGCACGCAGCCGGCGGTGTGAGGGCGTCTCCCACAAGAGCCATTGCATCCTCGCCCTAATACCGGACTACGCCGAACGCTTCCAGGCGATCGACGCCTTCCGCTGGACGAGCGCGCCAAGGTGCGGCGCTGGACGACGGACCTGGCTGAAAAGCGAGTCGGGCAGCGCCCGGACCATCCCGAGACGCCGTGGTCACGAACGACACCGCCCAGAACATGGTCTACAAGGCGCACAGAGCCCTTGACCCCGCAGGAAGTCCTGGCCCCGGTTGAGTCTCCTGTGGGGGGAGACAGCAAGCTGGGGGCATGCACCGCGACACGCTCTATTCCATAGGAGAGTTGTCCCGCAGGACCGGCCTGACGGTGAAGACCATCCGGTTCTACTCCGACAAGGGCATCGTCCCGCCAACCGACCGAAGTCCGGCGGGCTACCGGCTGTACGGCCTCGACGCACTCGCACGCCTGGACCTGGCCCGTACCCTGCGCGATCTCGGGCTGGACCTGGCGACCGTGCGCAAAGTGCTGGACCGTGAGGCATCCGTATCGGAAGTCGCGGAAGTACACGCCAAGGCTCTGGACGTACAGATCCAGACTCTCCGCCTGCGCCGGGCAGTACTGCGAGCAGTCGCCAGGCTCGGCCCCACCACCATGGAGATGGACCTTATGCACCGACTCGCCACGCTTTGCCGGGCTGAACGGCACCAGTTGGTGTCCGACTTCATCGATGACGCGTTCAGGGACCTTGACGACAACCCCGAATTCGTGGCCCTGATGCGATCCCTCATTCCCGAGCTCCCCGATGATCCCGCGCCCGAACAAGTCGAGGCCTGGGTGGAACTCGCCGAACTCTGCCAGAACGCGGACTTCCGTATCGCGCTACGCCGCACAGCTGCGGACCAAGCGCAAGAGCCTTCCCAGCAGGACGTCATCGCCATGCAGGGCGCTCTCAACCACGCCATGGGGGAACGATTCGACGAAGCCGTATCCGCCGGCATCCTCCCGGCCTCTGCCAAAGATGTGCCTCGTGCCGACTCACTGGGCGGCCTCTACGGCTACGCGTTCGAGCGTGCTGACGACGGCGATCTGCGCCGCTGGCTCCTCGCCCGCCTGCAGACAACCGCCGACCCACACACCGAGCACTACTGGCGACTCGTGGCGACGATCAATGGATGGCCCGCTTCACCAACACTCACTCCCGTTTACACCTGGTTCACCACCGCCTTCTGCCATGGGCGATGACGACGATCACAAAGGCTTGATGCAATGAGGACGCGCGTCCTGAAGTTCGGTATCTACGCAGACGAGCAGGGGTTGGCATGGGTCAGCCAACTCGTCGGGGAGGCTGTGGGACCCCGGAGCGCCCGGATCGTCGATGAGGCTATCGTCCGCGCTTTCTCCGGCAGTGAGCTGTCGACCGCTGACGTGTACGACCACCTGGCGGAACAGTGGGCCGTGGAACATCCTGCCCAGAGCAGCGGCGCACGGGAAACCGTAGAGCTGCGCGTCCACCTACTGTGCTCCCTGCGAACGTGGCGGGCGATCCGCAAGACAGTGATCGAGACCCTGTGTCCAGAGGGCGTGGCGCCGCACATCTGCCGCGTTCCATGGACGGCTGGCTGAAAGGGCTCGCAGGCCCGACGGCGCACGAGACAACGGCCGGAGACTCTTGGCGCACCACCCCGCAACTCCGAAGATCATGAGAACGACACCAGGAAGACCGTTGGGATGTGGGTTGAACCATGGGGGGACGATGTCGTCTTCCACGGCCAAGGCGCCAGCGTGTGGGTGAACACCGGCTGCGAGGCGACCGTCTACGACCATTCGGGCAACGAGGTCGACTGCGGGCATCAGCGGCCCACCGAAGTCCTGCGTGCCTGGACCGAAGCCTCCGAGGCTGCCGCAGATCGCTCCGACCTGACGCCGGAGCTTCGGGAGAGGGCCCGTAGCGAGGCGGAGACAATGCAATGGCGCCTCTGAAGAGCCGAAGCCGCCGAGCAGGAGGCGCAGGACGGCTGATACGAGCTCGGAGGGATGAAACCCAACGGAGGTCTGCCCAGTCCAGTTCAACGGCCGACGCCAGAGGCTAAACGCCAAGCTAAGGCCAGCCGGTCCCACTTTGGCGACAGCCGATCCAGGTTGCTGTCGCCGGACAGCCGCCCTTCGCGCCAGACGGCAATCCTGTGAGCCTCACACCCTGTTTCCCAGGTAGACGCGGTGGACTGTGAGGGTATGAGGAAGAGCGGACGGCGCCGCCGACCGCCCCACGCCCATCCGGCACACCCACTCGCCGGGGCGCCTGCTGGCGCCCCGGCTGGGCATCCTGCCGTGAGCTAGGGGCGTGGCGGATTGCCCGCTTACGTACGGCACGAATACCGGCAGTGATCGAAGGAGCAGCAGGCCGGCACCGACGCCGCCCAGGAATTCCGGCACGGCCTCCCTCACAAGCGTCACGCTTGTTCCCCCTCGTTGCCTTCCGTGGAGCAGCGGTTGGTGGCTGTGCTCGCGGAAAGTCGCCTGTCCTGCTCGGTGACCAGACGTCGGATCTTGCGGCGGACTCGTTCACCTGTCGCCTGAGGGTCGTTCGCCCCTGCCACCGCTGCGGCATCGACCCACATCGCACTCCCCGGTGCGTCCAGGCCAGGACGACTGCCTTGTCCTTGGGGTCCAGGGCACGGAGCAATGAGATCAGGCGTGGGTTGTCGGTCTCGAAGGTGCCGTCCATGATCGCTTCGGCAACCGAGCTCTCGGCGATGAGGTCGTGCAGGGTGACGTCATTGCCCAGGGGCGTGTCAAGCAACAGGACACGGGACCGGTTGGCGCGCCGGCGCCAGATGGGGGTGAGCTGACGATGGATCTCCTGCGCTTCGGACCGGATGTTCTGGACAGCGGTGATGTCGAGGGCCCTGCCGTCCACGGCGGGGGCGATCCAGTCGCTGAGGAGAGCGGTAGATACAGCTTCACGCCACCGTTCTCCTTGCGGAGCACCAGCACTCGTGAAGCGAAGCGGTCGATCGCCGCATCGTTTCCGGCCGCGGCATCGCCTGGTGCGTCCAGAGCCTTGATCAGGTCGGCGGGCACGTCTGCAGGGTAACGCTGATTGCCGGGGTCGAAGAACCATTCTCTGGTGAGGGTCCCCGGCTTGCGGGGCCCGACCGAGCGGAAGAGTAAGTGCGAGAGGAGATTCATCAGGAGCCTCATCCTTTCAAGAAGTGAACGCCTTCACCCTTCGGTCTCCGCAGAGGCTCCAACCGACAACAAACTTATGAACTGACCCGTGAGGTACGTCACTTGCTTCTGTCGCTCGCGCTGTGCTCTGACCGGGAAGGTCCCCCGGGGCGACAGCTTCGCCTCGATAGTCTGCACGGCATGATCAACTCATACGCGAGCTTCGACGATGCTGCAGTCGCGATAGCCGGGGCGCGGGCTGGCGCGGACGTGGTCCGCAACATGTACGGCCGGCGGCTCAGCCGCATCGACAAGGGTGCCGGGGACTTTGCCACTGCCGCCGATGTGGAGGCAGAGGAGGCGATCCTCGGCGTCATCCGTGCCGCACGGCCCGATGATGCGGTGCTCGGCGAGGAAGGCGGGCAGCAGGGTGCCGCCGACACCGTTCGCCAGTGGTTGGTGGACCCTCTGTGCGGCACGCTGAACTACGCCGTCGGCAACATGCTGGTGGCCGTCAATGTGGCGCTGCGTGATGGGGCGGCGGCGGTGGCCGACCCCTTCAGCGGCGAGGTCTTTTTCACCGATGGGGAGCTCGCCTGGGTGCGGCATGACGGGGTCGACGACGTACTGCTGTCGCCCACGCCGTCCACCCGATTGGTGGACGTCAACCTGGATCCGCCGTTCCCGAGTGCGCCGGGATTCCGGGCCGTGGATCTCCTTGCCCGCCCTGAGTTCGCCGAGTGTTTCCGGCCGCGCGTCGTATCCACGACGCTGGCGCTGGCCTGGGTGGCTGCTGGTAAGCGCGCCGCGTATGTCACCGACGGCGGCGACCTCTCCGGGAGCGTGCATTACGCGGCTGGAATCGCGTTGTGCCGGGCTGCTGGCTGTGTTGTCACCGGGATCGACGGTGCCCCGGTTGGCGAGGCGGGTCGCGGGCTTGTGGTCGCTGCCGACGAGGAGACCCACCGGCTGCTGATGTCGATGACGCGCAGCCGAGGCTAGTGGCTGCGGGTGCCGGGTCCCAGGCCGCGTGACACCCTCCCCCGCACCTCGGCCAGCTGGTTCGCCCTGGACCGGGCCGCCGCAGTTCGGGCGATGCAGGGGGCCAGGCCGGACCGGACGCTGTTGGTTAATTCGGCCCTTCGCGTGACGTCGGCCTTCAGGACCCGGTTGTGGTCTTGAAGGCCGACGTTGTTGTTTGGGGTGGGTG
>NZ_JBSHNE010000054.1:0-27629 GCF_053646035.1 Streptomyces sp. NPDC055287
TTCGGAGTGGATTCCAGCGTCTTGGTAACCACTGCGGCCACCTGCTCGTCCGTCACCGTCCTGGGGCCACCCGAACGCGGCATGTCACCCAGCCCGGCGATCCGGTACTGAACGAACCGGGCCCGCCAACGGCCCACGGCCTGAGGCGTGGAACCGAGTTGAGCAGCCACGTCCTTGTTCGACGCACCATCAGCGCAGGCCAGGATAATCCGACACCGCAAGGCCCACGCCTGCGGTGTGGAACGACTCCGCACCCATCCCTCAAGTGCGGCCCGCTCGAACTCGACCGGGCACGGCTGGGTCGAGCTGTGCCGTGGGTGCGTGTGGGCGCCGGTGCCCTGTCCGTGCGGGCAGCGGCACCGGCTCGTGCCGGAGATCCCGTACGGCTGGAACGAGATCTGGCAGCGGGCGCACATGAGCGATGACGGCATGCCGAACCCATACTGGCCCGAGGGCTAGCCAGTTGGATGCGGCACGGCGAACGCTCGGGAAGCCAGATCCCGTCAACCACGGCGAACCCGCGCGCGGGACCACCACAGCCATCAGCTGACATGCAGGTTCCGGCTTACCAACGATCAGGATTCCGGGAACCCGCGCCGCCCGTACCGACACCAAGGCCAGCCTGTTACTCGCCTTCAGTGGCGCGGTCCTTGCCGGCCTTGCCAGTGCCGCCGATGCGCAACTGCCGCTCGTTACGAAAGCCTTCGGCGTTTTGGCCGCGCTGGCCCTGGGCGCTGCGGTCGTGCTGCTGCTCCTGGTGGTCCGGCCCCGTCTGGGGCGGATCCGACCGTGCTTCGTGCCGTACTGGGCGCAGCCGGACGAGGAAGAAATGCTCGGGATACGGGCCGAACCTGCCGACTGGCAGGTGGGGCTCGATGTACTCCCACTCCTCGTCCGTCAGTTGCACCCGCGTCATGCAACACGAGCTACCGGATCAAGCCTCACGGGGACGGATTCCGCAGATTGATCCAGCTACCTTATGCGCCTCAGGAGTTCTGCGCCCGCACCAGCACGTCGCCGGCAGCCGTGCGGTAGTAGAGCACGGACCGTCCCGCACGGCGGCGGCCGACCAGCCCGGCGTCCAGGAGCACCTTGAGGTGGCGGCCCACCGAGCCGAGACCCTGGCCCGTCATCGCCACCAGGTGCGTCGTGCTCATAGGGCTGTCCAGAAGTACCAGCACACTCGCCCGCCCGGCACCGATCAGTGTGGCCAGCGCCTGCGGGGTGGCTGCGCGCTCCGGGTCCGCCAGTACGCCCGAGCACGGGTACACCACGGCGTTGCGGAGCACCGTCCCGTGGGCATCCGGCCGGTCTCTGGAGATCCATCCCCTGCGCGGCGTGACCGGCACGAACAGCAGCTGTGCTCCCTTCAGCTGCCGGGGTGGGAAGGCGCGGGTGTTGATCTGCAGCCGGTTGCCGCCCAGCCACTGCATCTCCGGATGCATGTCGTCCAGTGCCGCTGCCCACCCCGCCCGGCTCAACTGGCCCGTACGCGCGACGACGTCGGCTTCGATGACGCGTCGCCGCCGCGGCCAGTCGGACGCCACGGTCTCCCGCCACACCCATTCCAGCAGGTCGGCGATGCGTTCCGGCAGATCTGCGCGCAGCAAAGAGCCGGGCAGTGGTCCGCGGTGAGCGATCTCGAGGTCGGTGCGGGCGGTGTCGGCCGGTGTCTCGCGGATCCGTCCGAGCTCGTCGTAGAACTCCGCACCGCCCGGTGTCTCGTCCTCTCGGGACGGCACCGGCGTAAGGAAGTCGGCGATCCAGCGGTGTCTGCCCAGGGCGACGCGCACCAGCAGGCCTGTGACCGGATCGGCGGCCAGCCGTGCCCGGTAGGAAGGTCCGTGGCTGTCCAGCCAGCGGCGCTCGGCGGGATGCGCGGGTGAGCCCTTCTCCAGGGCCATCAGGCTCGCTGTTGTCTCGCAGAGAGGCGATACGACGAACCGGCTGCTCGCGAACGTATCCGCGTTGACTTCCCACCAGCCCAATTGTTTCGCCTCCCCGCGAAACATTAACTCCGCGTCCGACCGTATGACGACACTGCGGCCATGCGCACCTACCAGGAGCTTTTCAAGACCCCGGAGTTCACCCCGCTGTTCGCGGCCTTCGCCTCACACGTGGCGGCCCAGACAGTGAGCAGAATGGCCGTGGGGACGCTCGTCTACGGTGCGACCGGCTCCCCGCTCCTCGCCGCCCTCAGCATGTTCGGCCCGTTGCTGGCGCAGATGATCGGCGCGAGTGTCCTGCTGTCGGCGGTGGACCGCCTGCCGCCGCGCGCCGCGACCGTCGCTCTGGCGCTCTTCTTCGCCGTGACCACCACTACCCTGGCCCTGCCCGGTCTGTCCATGGGGGCTTTCTTCGCGATCCTGTCGGTACAGGGCATGCTCGGCTCGGTCGGCGGCGGAGTGCGCTACGGACTGCTCACCGAGATCCTCCCCGCAGAGGGCTATCTGCTCGGCCGTTCGGTGCTCAACATGTGCGCGGGAAGCCTGCAGATCTGCGGGTACGCCGTCGGCGGCGTACTCGTCAACGTCCTGGCGCCGCGCGGGGCCCTGCTCACCGGCGCCGCCCTCTTCGTCGTCTCCGCGGCTGTCGCCCGCATCGGTCTCGCGAGACGGCACCCACGCGCACAAGGCCGTCCGTCCGCGAGCGAGACCTGGCGGACCAACGCGCGCCTGTGGGCGGCGAAACCGCGGCGCCGCCTCTACCTCGCCCTGTGGGTGCCCAACGGACTCGTCGTCGGCTGCGAGTCCCTCTTCGTCTCCTACGCACCACACCACGCGGGGCTCCTGTTCGCCTCCGCCGCGGTCGGCATGCTGGCGGGGGACACCCTGACCGGCCGTTTCCTGCCCCCGCACTGGCGCGACAGACTCGGTGCGCCGCCACTACTGCTGTTGCTCGCCGCCCCGTATCTGATCTTCTTCCTGCACCCGGCGCTGCCCGTGGCGCTTGCCGCCGTGGCCCTCGCGTCGATCGGCTTCTCCGCCAACCTGCTGCTCCAGGAACGCCTGATGTCCCTGGCCCCGAGCGAACTAAGGGGTCACGCCCTCGGACTGCACCACTCAGGGATGTTCACCATGCAGGGCATCGCCGCAGCGGTCGCAGGCGGCATTGCGCAACTCACCTCACCCGCGACCGCCATGACCGTGATGGCAGCCGCTTCTGCCGCGGTCACCCTCGCCCTCACACCCGGTCTCAGGAGCAGAGGACCGGTGGCCGGAGCCGTGCCGGCCGAAGCTGACGTCGGCCGCGAACTTACCGACACGAACAAGGGGTCGAGCGCCTGATCAACAAACTGAAGGCGTGGCGCGGCATCGCCACCCGCCATGTCAAGCCCCCCTCAGAGCTACCTCGCCGGCCTCCACCTCCGCCCCTCGAGCATCTGGGTCAAGGACTTCACACGGACCAACCCTTGATCGCGACTAAATGCGAGCCCTAGAGGTGCCGGTGGCGGCGGTGGAGCTGCGGAGTGGTGACGACCGTCACGCTTTTCCACGCCAGGGCGGCTCGCTGCGCTCGTCGAGCTGTGCAGCAGGCGCTCAGGCGCCCTGCGTGCCGTACCAGCGCCACTCGGTGAGTCGTGGGCGATCGGGGAGGGCGGTGCGTCCAGTTGCCCACAGCAGAATCTCCCAGACGTCAAAATCAATGGCGACATGGGGAAAGAGCTTCTTCAGGACCCGTTCGCACAACTCCCTTGGCGGCGACCACTCCAGATTCAATCCCTGAGTGATGTCATGGGTGTGCACAAGGGTCTCAACAACAGCCATTGCGGCAAAGCCCTCTGGATCCGAGGGCCCAAAGACGTGGTAAGCAACGGTGGTCGAGGGGGCAGTGCGCAGGACGGACGCGAGCAGGCCTCCACACGCCTCCAGGATGGTCAGGAGGCCCTCGGGGCCCGAGGCCCGCTCAACGAAGATGACGTTTGGCGGCCCACCGCTTCGGTCACTGCTCGTCCGGAACGGCAACACCGTGGACATCGGCGGCTTCGCGAGCCCAAACCTCGCGGCGTAGGTGAACAGGTCATCGGCCAGATGCTCGAGCGTCTCCCAACACGTCCACTCGAGCGTTCCCGCCTTGGCCTCCCACACCTGGGGATCTGCATCTCTCAGGGCGTCGATGGCCAGAGTGACGACCCGACGCACGTCCTCTCCGTCGACCGCGGTGTCTGCGCTGTGCATGCGGAGGATCGTAACAACGGCCAATGTGGGCCCTCCGCCCGGCTCGGACCAATGGCCGAACCGTCCCGCAATGCGACCCATCAAGACCTCGGGCTTGACCCGCCGGCGCGCAGGATCCTCCACCAGCAAGATCACGATCTACAACTGGCCCCGGTGCCGTGCCGGGTTCCGCGGCGGGCGATGACCGGGCGTAGTAAAGCCAGACACCGAAGGCGGAAGAGCCGATCGCGCCGCGTGCGGCGACTGCGCCGACGGCGAGTTCCGCGTGGTGGGGAACGCCGAAGCGAGGGTGGACAGCGGCGAGGGTGCCGGTCGCGGGCCATGGCCAGCGTGGTGCGGGAAGCGGGAGGTATCGAAAATGGGCGCCAGCGGGCAGCCGAGGGCTGCGACGGCCGCGCCGACGCTGACGGATGGGGCCAGGGCGGGGTCGCCGACCGCCTCGGGATCCGGCACCGTCGAACGCCCCCGGTCCACGGTGAGTCGCCGATGCCTACGGGGTCTCCGCCTCGGTGAACCTCGTGAGGATCAGCAGGGTGTCGACGAGGTCCGCTGCGGGGGCGCCGGTGGCCAGACGGCGCAGCTGCTGCCCGAAGACCAGGGCGACGGCCGCGCCGGCCAGACGTTCAGGGTCCGGCACCCCGAGCTGGATCAGGATCCGGGTGGCCAGCAGGTCGTAGGCGGCGAAGCACTCGGCCGCGGCGGCACGCAGCCGTTCGTCGCGGCCGGCCTGGACGTACAGCTCGAAGGGCGCGATGTGGCGGCTGTCGAAGGCGTTGCCACCCGCCACTTGCGCCACCACCTCGGCCGCCTGCCCGATGTCGAAGCGCTCGTCGGAGCATGCGTCGGCAAGCGCCGTGAAGTGCCGGGTCTCCTCGGCCACGAAGTGCAGCAGGCTCTCGCGCAGCAACTCGTGCTGAGTGGCGAAGTGGTAGGTGACGGAACCGAGGGAGACACCGGCCTCCTTGGCGATCCGCCGGTTGGTGACGGCGGCGATGCCATCCTGCCCGATGATCCGCAAGACGGCGTCGATGATGCTCTGGCGGGTGTCGGAAGCATGGGGCATGTCGGCATTCTGCCCCATCGACCGACGCGGCCACCCGGGCAGGGGTGAGTGATACCCGGCCACGGATGGGGAGTTGGGGACGACTGAGGTGTGGACAAGGGGAGGAGCGATCCCTACTGTTCGTTCGAACGAACAACAGATGGAAGCCGCCGCCGCACGGGAGTCGTCGTGGAGATATCCGGATCGAACGTTCTGCTCACCGGGGCCACCGGAGGCATCGGCTCCGTCCTCGCCGCCCGCCTGACCGCGCAGGGGGCCCGCCTCACGGTCAGCGGGCGGCGGGAGGAAGCCCTCAAGGCCACCGCAGACGCCTACGGCGCCCGCACCGAGGTCGCCGACCTTGCCGTCCGGTCCGACGTCGTCCGCCTCGCCGAGACCTGTGCCGAGGCGGACATCCTCGTCGCGAACGCCGCCCTGCCCGCCAGCGGCGATCTCCTGGACTACACCGAGGAGCAGCTCGACCGCGCCCTCGACGTCAACCTGCGCGCACCCGTCCTGCTGTCCCGGCTGCTCACGGAGCACATGGTGGCCCGTGGCCGAGGCCACATCGTGCTGGTCGGCTCCATTTCCGGCAAGGCGGCGACCAAGTCGACCTCCCTGTACAACGCGACGAAGTTCGGGCTGCGCGGATTCGCCCTCGCCCTGCGACAGGAACTCAGAGGCACAGGGGTGGGGGTGTCCCTGGTACAGCCCGGCTTCGTCCGCGACGCGGGGATGTTCGCGGACTCCGGTGCCACCACGCCGAACGGCATTAGGACCGTCACGCCAGGCCAGGTGGCCGACGGCGTCGTACGCGCCGTCCGCCACGACCGGTGCGAGGTCAACGTGGCGCCGCTGGAACTGCGGTTGTTGAGCGCCATCGCCGGGCAGTTCCCCGGGTTCGCCGAGCGGATCCAGGCCCGCGCGGACGTCGACGGCGCCGTACGACAGATCGTCGAGGCCCAGCGCTCACGCCGTTAGGCGCGGGCGGTCCAGCCCCCGAACGGACCGCCGCTCGCGATCTCTCCCCACCCTCATCACCCTCATTCGGATCCACCCGCGCGCCCACGCACACCCGTGCACCCGCACCCGCACGCCTTCCCTGCCCCCGTGAACGGAGAGCACCGCCGTGCCGAGTGAACACCTACCGAACGCTGAGTCCGACCCCGGCCCGGGTGTCGAGCGAAGGTCCCTGCTCCGATTAGGGGCCCTGATGGCCGCGGCCGGAGCCGCCGCGCTGGTTCCCGCACCGATCGCGCACGCCGCCACGAGAGGCCAGGGCACCGACACGGTGACCACCACCTACCGCGGCCGCGCCCCGTACGGCAACGACCAGTGGGCGTACGTCGCCTTCGACGTTCCCGCCGGAGTGCAACGGGTATCCGTCTCCACCTCCCACGACGCCGCCGCCGGCATCCTGGACCTCGGCATCTTCGGCCCGTCCGGCTTCCGCGGCTGGTCGGGCGGCGAACGGTCCGGCTTCACCCTCTCCGCGGCGGACGCCACTCCCGGCTACGTACCCGGTCCCGTCGAGCCCGGCGGCTGGTCCGTCATCCTGGGTCCGATGGTCGCTGCTACCGGCGGCATGGCCTGGCAGGTCGACGTCACCCTGCACTCCGGCGACCCGCTGCCCCGGACCCCGTACGACATCCTGCCGACCGCGGTGGCGGGGCGGGGACCCGGCTGGTATCGGGGCGACCTGCACCTGCACAGCGTGCACTCCGACGGAAAGCGCACGGTGGACGAGATCGTCGCGGCCGCCCGCCAGGAGGGGCTGCATTTCATCGCCACGTCCGACCACAACACCAGCTCCACCGGGGTGACGTGGCATGGCAACATCCCGAAAGACCTGCTGGTCATCAACGCCGAGGAGGTCACCACCCGCCACGGCCACTGGCTGGCCGTCGGCCTGCCCCAGGGCGAATGGGTGGACTGGCGCTACGGCCCCGCCGACAAGGGGGTGTTCGACGGCCACGCCCGGCGCGTGCACAGTCTGGGCGGACTCACGATCGCCGCCCACCCGCTCACTCCGGCAGCGGGATCCTTCTGGGAGTTCGGTCTCGACCGCGTGGACGCGCTGGAGGTGTGGAACGGTCCGTGGACCCTGGACGACGCGGCCAACATCGCCGCCTGGCACGTCATGCTCTGCCTCGGCAAGCGGGTCGCCGCCGTCGGCAACAGCGACGCCCACAGCCCCGCGGACGCCGTCGGGCGGCCCCACAACGTGGTGCGCGCCACCAGCCTGTCGTCGCCCGCCGTGCTGGACGCACTGCGCCGGGGCAGGTCGTACGCCGTCGAATCCGCAGCCGTGACCGTGGACTTCACCGCCCGCGCCGGCGGGACGGTCGCGGGACCCGGGGAGGAACTTCCCCTCTCGTTCTTCGACGCCGTCGACGTGACCCTGGACGTGACGGGCGCCCCCGACAGCATCGCCACGCTGTACACCGAGTGGGGCATCATGGCCGCCACGTGTATCGACGGCAGCGGCAGGGGGCAGCTGCGCTGGCGCGGCTGGGGCAAGGCCTCCCTGTTCGCCCGGGCCGAGGTGCGCCGGCCCAAACCCGCCTCCACGACGCTGGACCAACTGGTGGCCATCACCAACCCGGTGTGGTTCTACTCCGCGCAACTGCCCCCGTACGACGTCGAGCAGCGTGCGCTCTTCCACACCGAGCGCCGCCCCGACGGGTCGTGGAGCAGCATGCGTCCGCTGCCGGGCGCCGTCGCCGGCGCCGCCTCGTTCGCGGGGGTACAGAGCACCGCGGCCGGCATGGCTGACGGATCGGTCGTGGTGCTCGGCATCGCGTCCGACAACGGTCTGTGGCTGACCGCCGTACGAGGCTCGGACACGCTCCAGCCGTGGCAGCGCGTCGCCGGACCGGACGGCCGGACCGATTTCACCGTCCGGGAGGCGGACATCGCGGCCTTCCCCGACGGCACCTGCCAGATCGTGGTCACCGCGATGGACGGGACCACCTTCCACCAGCAGCGTCGCGCCGACGGCGCCCTGCCAGGGTTCCGGGCCCTGCCCGGCTTGGCCGCGAAGAGCCGCTGGGGTGCGACGAAGGTGTCGATCACCGCCATGCCCGACGGCTCCGCCCAGCTGCTCAGTTTCGGCACCGACGGCGCCATGTACCACTGCGTCCGCGGGCGGGACGGTTTGTGGACACCCTGGGGATGCCTGGCAGGCTACAACGGGGCCCCGACGTTCTCCGGCCCCGCCCTGGCCATCACCGGCATGCCCGACGGCTCCTCCCAGGTCCTCGCGATCGGGCTCGACGGGATCGTGCACCACCAGCAGCGGCGGCCCGACGGCTCCTGGACCGGATTCCGGCCCCCGCGGGGCGTCACCAGCGCCACCATGGGGGCCAGCGCCATCGGCATCGCGGGAACCCCCGACGGCTCCGCCCAGGTAGTGGCGGTCGGACTCGACGGACGGGTCTGGCACAACGTCAGGAAGCCGGACGGCTCCTGGACGCCGTTCTCGCAGATACCCGGCCCGAACGGGAGCGACTCCTTCGCCGCGGGCCAGGTCCGCATCACCGCCCTGCGCGACGGCACCACGCACGTGACGGCCATCAGCGCCGGCTAGTGAGCCGCCTCAGCTGTACTTCGTCCTCCGCGACAGGGCGGTCTGGGCGGCGGGCAGGTCCTCCGAGGTCTTCGCCAGCCAGTGGGGCCGCCTCGTTCATCGCGCCCGACAACAAGTGCGTCACTGGTGCCACCGACTGTTGCGCGATCAGGCGCTGCTCGATCAGGGTGGTGAGGGCCTCGGCCAGGCGGCGGACCGACGCGGCTTCATCCAAGGCGCGCCACCTGGCTCCAGCTTGGTCCGGCCGGACCGCCGACGAGCACGATCCGCTGTACGTCCGGACCGGGGCGGGCGGCGAGCGACGTCTGGCACCCGGCGGTGAGCCGTGCCCAGGGGGCCGCCTGCGCATCGGCGGTCTCCGCGACGTTACGAGCCACCTCCTGCTGCACCTCGGGTCGGCGCGATGGGTACCAGGGTGGCCAGCAGCCGATCGAGGAAGAGCACCTTGGGCTTTCGGCCGGCATCATCCGCCGCCGACGCTTCTCGCCCCGGGCCTGGCGGAGCGCGGACTGCCAGGCGGCCTCTCACACTCGACGCGCGCCTGCGCGTCAAGGGCGTCCGCGGGCAGCGGGTGGCCGACGGCTCGGTGATGCCGGACCTCGTCACCGTCAACCCGTGCATCACCACCATCATGATCGGCGAGAAGTGCGCCGACCTCCTGAAGGAGGCCCGCTGACGGGCAGGGGCAGCGACGGTGGCGCTCCGGCTTCGCGCCCGCCCGAGGCCCGACCGGGCCGCGGTGCGGTGCGGGACGCCGCCTCCGCTCAGACCGCTGCGGCGGCGTCCCGCGATGCGGCTGCCTCAGATACGGCGCCCGCCGTCGTGAAGGCCGCGGCCGACGACTCCCAGGCGGCACGGACCTCGCCCTGGTCGCGCCCGTCCGCGGCCAGCGCCGCCGCGAGACTCGCGAACGCCTCGCCCTCCTCGTACGGAGCGTTCGTTCTCCGGAAGAACCCGATGGCGCGCAGGTGGGCCTGTGCCGCTTCGTCGTACTTCCCCGACGCGGTGAGGGGAGCGCCGAGGTCGTTCCAGGTCACGCCCTCGCCGTACTGGTCTCCGGCCTCCTGGCAGATGGCGATGTCGCGCCGGTGAGCCTCAATGGCCTCGTCGAACCTTCCGACTCCGGTGTAGGCGATACCAAGCCCGTTCCAGGCGGCGCCTTCGCGCGGCCGGTCCTCCCCCTGAAGGCAGAGAGCCAGGTCGCGCAGATGTGCCTCGATGGCTTCGGGGAACTGTCCGGCAGCGGCATGCGTGACGCCGAGGTTGCACCATGCCTGCGCCTCGCCCAGCCGGTCACCGGCTTCCTGCCGCATGCTCAGGTCCCGTCGGTGTGCGTCCAGCGCCTCCTCGAACTCACCCAGTCCCGTGAGAGCCCTGCCGAGGTTGCCCCATGCACAGGACACACCGTGTGCGTCCTCGAACTCCTCGTAGACCGCGCGGACTTGACGGTGGGCCTCGGCCGCCTCCTCGTACCGTCTCGTCTCGCGGAGCACGATACCGAGGTCGGTCAGCGCGCCGGCTTCGGCGAATCTGTCCTCGGTCGCCACGAAGAGCGCCAGGGCCTCCTTAAGGGCGTCGACCGCCTCGTCGAACCTGCGGACTTCGGTGAGGACGACGCCGAGGCACTGCCACGCCGCCCCCTCACCGCGCCGGTCGCCGAGGGACCGGCAGATCCGCAGGTCCTGCTGATGGCCGTAGAGGGCCTCGTCGAACCGCCTCAGGTGGCGCAGCACATTGCCGAGGTTGTGCCATGCCTTGCCCTCCCCGTGCAGGTCGCCGAATTCCTGGCAGATCGCCAGGTCCCGCCGGTGTACGCCGACCGCCTCCTCGTATTCGCCCAGTTCGAGCAGCGCACAGCCGAGGTTGCTCAACGCCACGCCTTCGAGCTCCCGGTCCCCGGTTTCATGGCTGATGCGCAGAGCCTGCCGGTGGGCCTCGGCCGCCTCCTGGAACCGTCGTGCTCCGTCGAGGGCGGCCCCCAGACAGATCGAGGCTGTGGCCTCGCCCCGCCGGTCCGCGAGGACGCGGGCGGAAGCGAGCGCGGTGGTGGCCACGGCCACCCAGTCGTCGACGTACCGGCCCCGTTCGAGGTACTCGGCGAGCAGCCGCGCCAGACCGCAGGCGACGTCGTGGTGGCCGAGCAGGTGGGCCGCTTCGACGGTGGCCAGCAGGTTGGTCCGCTCGGCGCCCAGCCAGTCCATGGCCTGCCGCTCTCCGGCGAAGGCTTCCGGCACGGGCTGTCCGGGGAGCGCTGAGAGGTGGTCGTCGGCCGCTTTCGCGGTGTCGGCGCGATGGTCGAACAGCAGGCGCTGGACCCGGCGGTAGACGTCCGTTGTCGCGGCGTGCCTGCCGGCCAGTTCCTGGGCGTAGACACGGATGAGGTCGAGCATGTACCACCGGTCCCTCACCGCGCCCCGGACGAGGAGATGTGCCCGGGTCAGGGCGGCCAGTAGCGCGCGGGTTTCCCGGTCGTCGCGTTCCAGGAGAAGCGCGGCGTCGGTGGTGGAGATGTCGGGCCCGGGGCTCAGCGCAAGTCGCCGGAAAGTCTCGGCCTGCGGCTCGGTCAGCGACTGGAAGGACAGATCTAACGAGGAACGCAAAGCGCGCTCGCCGTCGTCCAGGTGATCCAGGGGGCCTGTGGTGCGGGCGAGTTCGGCGGCGAGCTCGCCGAAGTGCTGCTGCGGGTCGGCGATGAGCAGAGCGGCGGCGATCTGCAGAGCGAGGGGCAGATGCCCGCAGCGGCGTGCGACGTCCAGGGCTTCCGCTTCCTGACGAACGGCGCGTGTGTCGGCCGGGTCGGCGATCCGCAGGGCGGTGTCGAGCAGCCGCAGGGCGCTGGACGGGGTGAGGACGTCGAGGTCCAGGAGGCGGGCGCCCAAGGTCGGCAGCGTGTGCCGGGACGTCACCAGGAGCCGGTGCGATCCGCTGCCCGGCAGGAGGGGGCGGACCTGCTGGGGAGTGGAGGCGTTGTCGGCGATCACCAGCACGGCCGAGTCCCTGGCGGCCATCGCGTCGAGCTGAGAACGGTACAGGGCAGCACGTTCCTCCAGCGTGGGCGGAATGTACGCGTCCTCGACGCCGAGGGAGCGCAGCAGCGCGTCCAGGGCCTGGGCCGGCAGGACCGGCGCCGTGTCGTACCCGTGCAGGTCGATGAAGAGGAAGGCATCGAAGTACCCCCGCTGCGCGGCGAGATGGCCAGCCGCCACGGCGAGCGACGTCTTTCCGACGCCTGCCGTGCCTGCCACCGCCGCGACCACCACGGCGCCGGTTTCGGGTACGGCGTCGTCGGCGGGAGCAGCCGTCCCGCCGCCGAGGGGGGAAACCTGGGCGGGTCCGGTGCCGGCGGCCGGGCGGCGCCGCGGCGCCGGCCGGAGCAGATCCGTCAGGACGGCCAGCTCATCGTCCCGGCCCGTGAACCCAGCCGGTGCCGGGGGCAGGGAGGCCAGTGCCGTCGGAGCGGGTCCGTACGGATGGATCTCCAGGTGGATCGTGGCCCCGTCGCCGGTCGACACGATCCCCAGGTTGTCGCCTCCGATGGCGACCGCACGCCGTGCCGAGGCAGTGACCTGGACGGACCGCGAGCCCGCCGTCGCTGCGGTGGGCCCGGGGCGGCGGGCTTCGGCGTGAAGGTCCTTGGCGCGCTCCGGTACGGGGAGCGGTGCCTCGCTCACGGGGGCGTCGTGGCGTCGTCGCCGGTCGACGCGATGCCGTCCAGGTCGCCCCCGATCGCGATCGCGCGGTCGCCGGCCGCGCTGACCGGCCCCGGGCCCGGGCTCGGTGTACCAGCCGGTGGGGAGGGAGCCGACGGGTCGGCAGCCGGAGCCCGCAGCGCCGCGCTGTCCCCGGTGGACAGGATTCCCCGCACTCCGCCGCCGACGCCGACGGCCCGTTCACCCGACGCGCCGACGCCGGGCTCGGTGGCGGCCGCGGGTTCCCGGAGGAGCGCGGCCAGGGCCACCGCGCATCCGGCGAAACCCGCCACCGCCCCCACGACGCTCGCCACCCGGTCGCCGGTGTCGAGATCCACCAGAACGGCGACCAGCACCAGGGCCACCGCGACGGAAATCCCGAGTGCAGCTCCGGTCCACGCCCACACGCGCCTCGATCCGTTCACGCACTCATGATGACCCGACTCGCGCCGACGCACGCCGAGTTCGGGCAACCTCCTCGCGGCGGTCCGGTGTTTGAGTGTGCGATGCTGCGCGCTGTCCGACGCAGCCGACAGGTAGGCGCAGCCCTGACTCCAGCAGTGGGATGGTGAACTTGGCGTCGTGGGTCACACTCACACGGCGGTGCGGGTCGACGGCGGTCTGTGCGAGGTGCGAACTGGAGCCCTACCGCGACGCCGGCGGCTGCCCGCCCCTCCACCTTGCAGAGACGACCGTCAAGACGCACGTCGCCCGCATCCTCGCCAAACTCGGACTCCGTGATCGTGTCCAGGCCGTCAACGTCGCCTACGAGACAGGGCTGGTCAGCGCCGGAGAACGCGAGGCCGCCCAGCAGCCCACCGAGCAGACCAAGATGGTCAGGATGTTTCCCCCGGCAGGTCAGTCGGGTCAGCCGGCTCATCGGGCTCCCACAGCCAGAAGGTGAACCACTCAGGGGGCATCATGCCGACCCACTCCTCGATCCGGAAACCCGGTTCGTCGAAACGGAAGTACCGCGCGCTGAAACCCTGAGGATCATCAAGGTAGGCGAGGGCCGTCGCCCGCTCCCGCGCGGTGAGAGCGTCGGCGGCAGTGCTCTCCAACAGCTCGTCGCACCACTGCCCGGACCGGAGGGCTCGTACGATCTCCTCCGGGTCGTCCTCGATGGCGCGGAGCCGGGTGTCGCCCCCGTCGTCGTACGCCCAGGTGGTGAAGAGGTCGGCCAAGGTCCGTACCCGCGTGCGGACGTCAGCCGATTCGGGCACTTCATCATGCAGCACGCGCCTGACGTGGCGTCGGATGGCTTGCAGCACGTAGCGCCGGCCGATGAACCGGTGCAGCACTGATGCCGCCTGCGTGGTGTCGCGCACGCCGAACCTTCCGACGAGGTACTGTTCCGGCTCGCTCGCCACCATGGACATGAGTACGTGGAAGGCCTTCGGGATGGTTTCGTCGTCGTCCGGGACAAGGTCGCGGAACACGCTGTCGATGTCGGTGGAGTCCAGTACCCCCAAGGGGCGACGCAGCCAGCGCAGCACCACGTCCGCCGCCTCGTCCCGTGTTCCGGCCGGGTCATCCAGGGTCTGCACATTCCGGTCCCGGTGTTCGAGGAAGAAGACCCAGCGCCAGATCGTGTTGCTCACTGCGAAGACGCGGCTTACGTCAGGGCCGTCCCCCTGGTGCCGCCCCATGGCGAGGCCCAGCGCTCGAAGCATCTCGGCGACACCTATGGCCCGTTCGCACCATGCCGCGTCGGCGTTCTGCTCCGGTGCCGTCTCATGGGCGAAGGAGACGCATGTGGTGTGGAGGTCGTCCACGCCCTGCCCGAGCACGTCCGCGTCGAAGCCCCAGCGCGTGATGGTGTTCCGCAGCGATGGCAGTGCGCCACGCAGTGCGGCCAGGGTGGACGCGGTGTAGCCGTAGAAGAACCGCATGCCATTGGGCTCGGCGAGCCGCGCCAGCAGATCATCCACCAGAAGTCCCAGAAGCGTGGCGAAGACCCGGCCGGAATCCGCTCCCGGGTCCCAGGGCTGCTCGCCGAGGAGGGCGTCAACAGTGCTCAGGAGACTGGTGAGTTCGCGCCGCTCGACTTCGTCGCGTACACGACCCGACTTCGTCAGTAGTGGGGCATACGGCTCAGGATGGCTGTCGTCCGTCTGCCGGCCCCTGGGCGAAAAGCTGCGCGAGAGGCCGTCCACCGACCAGTACTCCAGCTGTTGGAGGGCATCACCGAAGAGTTGGCACCGGAAGGCCTTCACGTAGTCCGGCCCGTCCTGGCGGGCCTCCTCACACATGCAGTTACGGAGTGTTTCGTCCAAGCTGTACGTGAGACTTTCTCCCAGTCCGTGGGAGGTCCGGCCGGCGGTCGTCTGCTCGTACATCCGCACACAGTCGCCGGGCTGAGGGAAGCGGCGCTCCGGAGCCCGGAGGAGACTGACCCGGCCGGCCCGTACGGCCGACTCGGAGAAGTCCTCGATCGGGAGGCCGATTTCCTCGGCGTACTCATGGAAGGGCCGGCCGATCTCATGCACGCGCGTCCGCTGAAGTGTGGCGACACCGGAGCCGACGAGCAGCATGCGCAGTCCTCGGAGCGAGAAGGGCTCGCTGATCCGTCGCCACTTCCAGTGGTGGAAGTGCCTCTGATGCAACCGTGTGTACAGCTCGTAGTACTCGTCCGGGAGGAGCTCTCGCAGTACGTCGTCGAGCTCCCGGTCGGTGGCGAAGACCCTGATGTCCGCGGTCATGTCCTCTGCTCCTCTGCCGGTATCAGGCACCGGTGTACTGGAAGGCCGCCCAGTAGTACGGGTCGCTGTACTCGGTGGAATCGCGCAGCCACAGCTGGGCCTTGCGCAGCGCCTCGGCGGGGTGCAGGCCACCGTCCAGGTGGCCCTCGTAGAAGTGGCGCATCAGCCGGCCGGTGGCCTCGTCGCGCACCGGCCACAGGGTGCTGATCACACCGCACGCGCCGCCTTGGAGGAAGGCGGTCGGCAGGCCGACGCATTCGTCCACCGCACGGGTGGTGTCGATCAGGCCCGTCTCGCAGGCGCTCAGGGTGACGAGGCGGGCTGTTGTCAGATCGAACTGCGGATCCAGGACCGTTCGCAACGTCAGCGTGGAGCCCGACAGCCGGAGGCCGGAATTCATGACGTCGTGCGTGTCGTGACTGCCGTGGCACGCGAAGTGCAGATGGGTTCGGCCACGTGCGGCGGATGTCACGCACCTCTCGGTGGCGTCCGCGCCGCGCAGCACCGTGCGGGAGCCCGCGGGCAGCAGTGCCTCCAGATGTTCGCCCTCGGCGTGGGCGGACTCCAGATCCCCGGTGGGATCCACGACGGCGA
Source organism: Streptomyces sp. NPDC055287 (assembly GCF_053646035.1). NCBI lineage: Bacteria > Bacillati > Actinomycetota > Actinomycetes > Kitasatosporales > Streptomycetaceae > Streptomyces > Streptomyces sp. NPDC055287. The sequence goes on from NZ_JBSHNE010000054.1 coordinate 15,795, forward strand.
GAACATTGGTCGGTGCGTCTCGTACGGCGCGCAGGCGCCGCTGCCCCGCGCGCAGGGCGAAGACGCTGGGGGCATAGGAAACGGTGTACCGGTCGAGAAGGCAGAACGTCCCGTCGCCCGCCCGGCTCGCGGCGTGGAAGGGCAGGAGCGACAGCAGGCCCTCGGGCACGAGTGTCACCGGCGTGCCCTCCGGCACTCGTTGGCGCAGTACTGTCTCGATCGGCTCGGCGAGCATGTACCACAGCAGGCTCAGGCGGGAACGCAGGACCTGACGCCAGGCTTCCTCGTCGGCCCGGCCGGTGCGCCATGCCCGGTGCTGCCTGACCCACCCGGGGTCATCGTCCGTGCCGACGAGCATGTACCGCAGGGACGCCCGGGTGACACGGTGATCCTCCGTGAAGAAGTGATCGACGGTGCCGTCCTCGTTCCTGACGAGAGCGAACACGACCAGCCCCTGGTCAGTCACCACGGGGGTGACCAGGGCGCCGGGCACGGGAACGGCCTCACCGAGGTCCTGAAACCGCAATCGGTGCTGCAGGAAGGCCGGATTCGAGGACCGGCCGTGTTTGATCTCACCGGCCAGCTTGCGCCTGGTTTCCGCCAGGCGGGTGGCGATGTCCCCACGCTCGGCGTCGTTCTCCCGGGTACGGAGGGCCGCGTCGAGCACGCGCACGTCGTGGCGGAGGGCTCGCATCCGCTCGAACTGCTCCTGTGGCAGCCCCGCGATGTCCAGGTCGCGCAGGGCCAGGGCTTCTGCCAAGGTTCGCGCGCGTCCCCATTCCAAGCACACCTGCGCCGCCCAGGGGTCGCCGAGGCGGAACAGGCAATAGGTGGCGGGTTCGAAGAGCCAGCCGCTGAGGTTCGCCGCCGAGAGCCGTCCCGCCTCGGTATGGGCGGAGCCGAGGACCCAGTCCGCCGTCCGCATCGCGTCGACGTACACCGTCAGTGCCTCGTGCCAGCGGCGCCGCATGAATCGGACACTTCCGATGTGCGCAAGGACCTTCAGGCGGCCAACCGGGTCGGTATCGGACGTGCTCACCTCCAGTACCCGTTGCAGGTGGTGGACCCCCCGGTCGACCGCGTCGTCGAGGCCTTCGTGGTCGTCCGGAAGGAGATCGGCACGGTGGAGGTACACCGTGCCGAGCATCATGTGGATTTTTGACCACCAATCGGGCGTGTTCTCCCGCGTCCATACGCGCAAGGCTTCTTCCAGGTGCGTGATGGCTTTCTGATCGGTTCCCCGGGGTTCGCCATTCGTGGTGGTGAACAGATCGGTGTAGATGCCTGCGGCGACGTGGTGGGCTGTCGCCCATTGCTTCGCGTAGTCCTCGATGGTGTACACCTGCAGAGTGGACTCGATCAGCTCTGCCGCCTTCAGAGCTCGAGCTACGGTCCTCCCGGCCGGATGCTTCAGCAGCAGAGCGGCAACAGCGCGCTGGTTCTCCGCCCAGAGCTCCGGTGCGGTCGAGCGGGGACACACCTCGGCGATCAGCGCCAGGTGATCGAGAGCGATGCGCCAGTTCTCGGTGGGGTTTCCGGGCAGCTGCGAGCGGGCGGTGGCCATGTTGCGGTGCCACTGCACCCAGGGGATGAGTTCGGCCGTCGGGTTGTGGGGCGGTGTGCAATGCGCCAGGAGTTCGGCGGCACGCTCGGCGGCGTCGGCGTTGTCGACCGACGTGCGTTCGAGGTAGGCAAAGGCGAGTTGGGACCTGGCGGAATTGAGCAAGTCCGGGTCCTCGCGGACGTCCTCGCGGGCGAGGAGCTCGCTGAGGAGTGTGATCGACGCCTCTACGTTCTCGGCCTTGGGGCCCCGCATCCTCGTGCGCAGAGCCTGCGCGTACCTGAACTCCCACCACGGATCGGCGCCATCCTGGCCGGCCGTTTCGATCAACGTGCGCCAGGTGGCCAGTGCTTCTTCCACGTTCTGCGCGGGATCGCCCTTCACCCTTCTCAGATACGACTGAGCGAGCAGGTCCTGACTCATGTCCCGCTGGGCCGCCTCCTCTTCGCCGCACGCCTCCACAGCCGCACGGTGGTGGTCGATGGCACGCTCGAGGTTCTCGGCCCGGTCGCCGTCCGTGATACGGGCGAGGGCTTCGCCCATGATCGAGTGTGTTCTGGCCCAGAACGCCGGCTGTTCGTCACGACTGGTGATGTCGAGGATGGCGGCGCCGAGCGTGAGCACACGTGGCCAGTCGGCTGCCGAGGCCGCTCGGGTGAGCTCCTCCACCAGGGGCGGGGCGTGGGACGGAGTGGAGGGATACCAGCTGATGGAGCGGCCGGCGAAGCCGCTGTGGAACACCTGCGCGAGGTCGGGCCGGCGCTCCAGCAGCTGCCGCACGTCGTGCTCCGAGATGAGTCCCCGCTCTCCTGCCAGGGTTTCGAGCTCCTCGGACAGTTCCCGCTCCGACTGCTCCGTTGTGCGGCTCGCGTGCGGAGCGGCCTCGTCCGTACGGTCAGGGCCGTCCGGAAGAAGGCCGGTGGGCGGCGGAGGGTTCACGTCGCTCATGGCCGCGAGGCCATGGGCCCTGAAGCTGCGCAGGAGGGCCAGACCCCGGCGCGGGGGCATCCCCGGAAGGTCGTCGGACGGCTGAATGCTGGCTGCCATGAACTGAAGTACGGTTTCGGCCTCATCCGTCAGCAGCAAGTCCTGGAACCGCTCGACCACGGCACGTACCTCCTGTGCCGGCGCCGTGAGGAATCGCACCACGGCTTCGAGCAGTTCCGCGGAGGCTTCGATGAACTCGTCCGAGAAGGCCTGACGTACGCCAAGGCGCCCGCAGGCGGCCAGCCGTTCGCGGCGTGCTGTGAGGTGCTGCTGGGCCACCTCGTCGTCGCGATAGCGCACGAGCAGCTCCTCGAGGAGGACGTCGGCCTCGGAAGTCAGCAACAGGTGCTGGTGGCTCATGACGTACGCCGCGAGATCGCTGAACGAGCGGATGTTGAGGTACTGCTCTACGGCTTCCCGGACCTCCTGTGAGATGTCGGCGTAGGGGGCGATGCCACGGTCGATGCCGTACTCACGACAGCGATGGAGAAGCCACCGGCGGGAGCGGAGGTACGAGACGTGCGACTCGCCGTCCTCGTCCTGGCGGTGCTGCTCGATGAGCCGCCCCAGCAGCCAGTCGGCATCGTCGGTCAGCAGCCGTGCCTGCTTTTCACGCAGGACCCGTTCCATCCCGTCGGCGTCCGCGTTGAGGAAGTCCAGCACGGCGTCCCCGATGGACCGCGGAATACTCCTGCCTTGTCCTGTCACCCTGCCACCTCACGTCACTCCGGTCCGGCGGGTTGAGCGGTCAGCGCGTCGTGGATGCTCCTGGCAACGTCCTTGTCGTCGAGGTACCCGCCGATGCCGTGCCGATTGGCCGTATGGTTTCTCACAGCCGTCCGGTTGCTGATGCCCGGGCGCTCCGGGTCGAGCGGGAAGTGCTCGGGCGTCAGCGCACGGAGGGCGACGAGGTCCCTGCTGTCCATGGCGTTGATCCAGCGGGTGACGCACTGCGGGCAGCGTGCCGGGGCCATGCCCGTCAGTGACTTGCGAATGGCGGTGACCGCCAAGGGCGAGCCGAGCGTCACGAAGAGGGGCACCCGCCAGCCACGGAGGTGTCCCTCGCGGCGCAGAAGGTTGTAGCTCACGACCGAGCCCAGCGAGTGGCCGACCACGACGGTCTCCCGGCCCGGTGTCAGCGCACCGCTCACCCCCTCGTCGATCTCCTGCCGGATGGCGGAGTTCCGGAGGTACTGGTAGACGTCATGGGTCGTGAGGGCGAGAAGTGCCCCGCTCGCGTAGGGCACGTACCGGTCCAAGGCGTCGGCCATGGCCCGGACCCAGGCCCATGTCAGGAGACCGCGGTCGATCACGTCATGTTCGGCGGCCGCGGCGAGCTGCTGGTCGGTGATGCCCGCTGCCAGCCTGACCTCCTCCAGCACCGACTGCAGAAACCGGCGCTCAGCCTCGTCACCCGCTTCACCCCGCACAACGATCTGGGCGGCGGCCTGCGGTGAGGCTCCGCCGACCATCTGGTAGAGCGTGTCCCCGTAGTACGGGAACCGGACGTCCTCCTCGGGTACCGGCAGTCGCAGCCCGCTCTTCGCCATGCCCTCCGCCAGCGCGTCGAGCCACTCCGCCTTCAACGCGGCCGGATCCTTGTGCTGTTGAGACCGGCCGTGGACCAGCACCAGCTGTCGTGTCATCGCACCTCTCCCGAGCGCAGAGCCTGTTCCAGTCGGTCGATGCCGTCCGGCCCGAACAGGGACCACGACGAGTCGTGAACTCTCCGCTCAAGTCCGTCCAGGGCGGGATGCAAACGCACGCGGTTGGCGCCGAGGAGGGCCCAACCGCGTCCCATGAGCGGTACGAAGGGCAGGACCCGGGAGTCGCGGTCAATGGTGCGCCCGGTCAGTTGCCGGCCGAGGAGCGTGGTGTCGAAGAGGTCGGCGCCAAGTTGGGAGCGCAGCTGTCCTGCCATGTCCTGGATGCCTGGCACGTTCTGTTGTTCGTAGTGGGCGTACGCCGCGTACGTCACCAGTGAGGGATCGATGTACTCGCCGTACCGCATCCTCCGGTCGAGCTCCGCCGCGTCGGCCGGCCCGATACGCAGCCACCCGTGCCGGAACGCCGCGGAGGCCACGGCACGCAGTCCCCGTAACCGTGCAGCGTGCTCTCGGTAGAGCTCCCCGCGGAACGTGCGGGCCGAGGGTTCGTAGGCCACGTCGACGAGTTCACCACCCTGGAAGGTGAGAGCCGCGATGAACCCGGGAAGCACCGCGACGACCGCTCCCACAGGGGCCCCATCGGCCTCGAAACGGACAAGGGCGCTCGATCCCTCCCGGCCGTGAGGGCGGAGGCGCAGGACATTCAGGGCCGGGCCGAGCAACCGGCCATCGGCATGAGGTGCGAAGAAACCGGTGATCCGCGCACCGCGCACCTTGACTCCGCAGCGCGTCTCGAAGTCGTCCGGGCCGAAGGGGCTCGCGATGCTCTCCACACCGTCGACCAGCTGCTCGGCTTCGGGCACGCCGATCACCCTCGCCTTCCAGATCTCTCGGCCCAGGGCTCGTTCGTCGGGCGCGCGCAGGAGATCGGCGGTGACTGTATATATGTTCAGAGGATCCACCGGAGGGGTGGAAGGGCCCGTCCGAAGGAGCGGTTGGGGGAGGGGATGAATGCGTGACAGCCAGGGAGGGGGAGAGTGGGCGACGATGTGGGCGTCCGGCAACTGGTCGACCAGGTGGTGGAGTTTCAGGGCGCGGAGCCGGGCGGGAATCTCCGCTTCGAGATGCTCCTTCAGCCGGAGCGGCAGGAGGTAGCGAGCGGCGTCCGATGTGTCCGTGGACGGTGCGAGCAGTTCCGGGCGTAAACCACTGGCGGCCTCCACCAGGGCTTCGGTGTAGATGGCGCGGTAGTCACTGGCGGCCTTGTTCGGATCGCGGATTTCTACGGCGGTTCGGCCGCGCACGCAGGCGAAGAACTGGTCCACCGGCCGCATACGGTCGACGGCGCTCTCATTGGGGAAGATCTCTACGCCGTGGACGTTCTGGGCCTGGACGCCGTCCGGTGCGACGCGGCAGGCGTCCGAGATGAATACGACATGGCCGACGCCGCTGTATCGCGCCAGCTCGACACTGCCGGCGACGTTGACGGCGGCGCTGGACCTTTGGGGCGCATCGCTGAGCAGCCAGCGCTCACCATGATTGGAGGTGACGCCATGACCGGCGAAGTACACGATGAGCTGATCCAGGCCGGGGCCGTTCAGCAGCTCTGCGACAGCGTCGAACAGCTCGTCCGGACCGACCCGCCGACCCCCGGCATCGGTGATGAGCTTGGCCTGGCTGACATCCCTCATTCCCTGGGCCAGGGCCCAGGCGTGCATCTGTCGGGCACCGGACGCAGCCGCATTGAGTTTCTGTAGCCCCCCTGTTCTGTCGACGCCGATGAACAGCCCTGCCCGCACCAGGTCCGTTGGCCCCATGCATGTCTCCACGCCCTGTCTGTGGCGTACCGCCCCTGCCCCTTTATGCCCGGCAAGTAGGACATTCCGCAAGGGGTGGTGTGGTGCTTTTTCGGTGCACCAACGCGTCCGACGCGCGAGATCCGGCCACCCCCGTCGTTTTGCAACTGACATGACGGGACGTTTAGGTCCACGTTCGACATCCGGTGGCCGTCAGTCGCCGGGGGCGACGCCTGCGCGCTCTGCTGGGCGTCCGCAGCCTCGCCGGGCAGGTGTTCTGGCTGCAGGTGGCGGTCGTCGTGCTGCTCGTCGTCGCTGCCGTGGTGGCCCTTGTGTTGCAGGCCCGGCGCGACAGCGACAGGAGGCGCGCTACAGGTCGCTCGACATCGCCGAGACGCTCGCGCAGGAAATCCCCGGCCAATGCCGGAAAGTACTTCACCGTGCAGCGCCCGCAGGACGACGGGCTCTTCCTCGGAAATCTGCCCGTGACCGAGTACCAGGGCGAGGTGCCCACCGACGCGGTGGTGTCCCTGTGCCGCGTCGGCCAGGACTCGATCTTCTCCGGCACCGGCGTCGAGCACGTCCGGTCTTGCTGGTCGACAAGGAAAGCGCGAACGCCAACCTCCACTACGTGCTCGACCAGACTGCCCGTGAGATCGTCCGGCTGCGCCAGGAGGGCAAGCGTGTCTTTCTGCACTGCGTGGCGGCCGCTCACGTACTCCCGCTCTGCTGCCGCCTGCAGCACGCTGCTTGGCACGCACGCAAACGGGATCTGCCCCCGGTCGTGGTATGAGTTGATGCCCCCCGGTGGCCGTCAGTGAAGCAGAGTGAACTCCTGATTCGCTGTACAGGCCCCGCCCGACGTCAACGCTGGTGGCAGCGATCAGGCCGGGAGCCAAGAATGATCTACAGTGGGTTGCTTCGTTCCCGCGCCAGGATCGACCCCGGGTCCATGGCCGCTACGGTCTTGGCGGGCCGGGTTCGTCCTCCATCCGCGAGTAGGTCGAAGTCGGTGGCGAGCTGATCGTAGAACTTTGCCCATTCGCTTCGGGGCGCGATACCCGGCGCCCATATCCGGTGCTTGCGCAGCTGCGGTGGCGTCAGTCTTCGCGCGGAGGCGAACGGATGTCTCGGGCCGACGAGAAGTTCCAGCGGAGAGTCGAACGCGTGAATCATCTGCACGTCGGGGGGAGTGTGTCCGGGGCAGTGACGGTGCGGAACGAGGCGTCGATAGCGCCTGCTCGGACGGCGGTGACCGCCACGCGTGGGTCGTTGACCCTGAGGGTCACCACGTCGAGGTGGGTTTCGGGATGCGACCGCCAATAGTCGTGCAGAACAACGGCCTACAGACCTCCAGCTCGCGTTCCAGGGCGGCGATCCGTTTGGAGACTGCCTGCTGCGTCACGCCCAGCTCATCGGCCGCATGTTGCAACTGTCCGAGCTCGGCAGCCCGGACGCACGATCGCAATACCTCGGTGTCCACTGGTTCACCTTAGGCATGCACAACTGATCGTCGTGACTCGCCGACGATCGGTTGTTTGATCACGCGTCGGCGCAGCTGATGATATTCAGGAAACCAAACCGCCCGTTGTCGCGAAGGGTCATGTGCGCGTGCTGGTTGCGGGGATACGGCCGCGTAGCACTTCGTAGGCGTTGGCGCGGGCGGCCGGCCCAAGCGCGAACGGCATCCCGGTCATGGGCACGTCGGGGCATTCGTGTCACTGTGCGGCCGGAGTCACTTCGGCCCCCCTGCGGCAGTCCGCGCCCACTGCGCATCAGTCAACGACACACCCAGACCGAGATCAGATGATCCGAGGGAAACGCATTAGCTCTGCGGGACGTCCTTGACGAACACGATCCCGTCAATTCCTGCCAAGTGGGCCGGGTCCAGCGGGGAGTAGCCGAACCAGGGCGACACACGGGCGGCGGGTCGCGCGTCGCCGAGGGCGGCCAGCCGGGGGGCGTCGACGACGTAGCGGTCCTCCGGGAGCGCGTACAGGAGTCCTTCGACGGTGTCCGGTGGCGGGATGTCGACTCCTTGGTGCCGCATGGTGCCGAGGGCCATTGCCAGGAAGGCGTACTCCTTCCCCCTGCGGGCGTTCACGAGTGCGCCGGCGCTCCACCAATTCAGCAGTGGCTGTTCCCACATGCGCATCGTGCTCTCGTCGCGCTGGAGATGGCTGTTGTGGGCGTGGACCAGGGTCGGGTTCCGTTCGGCGATGGCGAGGAGGTTGTCAGCCATCATCGAGTCCCGCAGCCCGATCAGCCGCGTCATACGGGCCGGTGAGGTGTCGGCCATCCAGAAGTGGTAGCGCAGCAGGCCGGTGGCGGTACGCCCGTACAGGCGTGCCCGGTCCCAGCCGTCCCGCGAGGTCGCAGTGATCAGGTGCGGCGTCTGCGCGTCGAGCAGCGCCACTAGATCATCGGCGAGCAGCCGCAGCTCCCTGGCCTCGGCCGACCGCCCCGCGGACTGGGCCGGGTCCATCATCGCGGCGGAATTGGTCCATTGGTCGTCGGCGCCGAGCAGGCGTTCGAGCGTTTCCGCGGTGCAGGGGAGCAGATCGGCGTCCACCCGCGCCGCGAGCCAGCCGTGGAGTGCGGTGAGGGCCTGCCGGGGGCTCGCGGCTCCGGTGATCTCCAACGGGCCGTCGAAACCGGCGAAGCGAACCTGCTCGGATGCTGGCCGACCGTCGTTGTACACCCTTATCCAGCGCACGAGTTCGCGGTTGGCCGCGGACGCGCCGAACCCGTGGCTGAATCCGCGCTCCATGACCTCGTCGAGGGTGCCCGTGCCCGAGGTGACGTAATCGTCCACGACCAAACCCATCATGCAGTCGCTCTCGATTGCGATTGTCCGGTAGCCCTCCTGCTCGATGAACTGCCGGAAGAGCTCGTTGCGGACCTCGAGCAGTGTGTCCTCGCCGTGGGTGGGCTCGCCCAGGGCGAGCAGCTGCGGCCGGGCCGGGAGCAGCTGCATGACAGTGGCGGCCTCAACGGCATGGGCGGTTTCCTGGATGTCCTTAACCATGCCTTAAACGCTATCGTTGAACCGACGGTTGAAACTTTCGCGAGATATCAGCAGGACTATGGGGCAAAATCTTCAAAGCGGTGAGCGGCTCAGGCCGATTGACCTGGCGCGTGGGCATGGTCTGTCCACGCAGGCGATCAGGAACTACGAGGAAGCCGGCATCCTTCCGGTCGCCGATCGCACACCCCACGGCTACCGCACCTACACCCCGCTCCACGCGCGGGCCCTGCGCGCGTTCCTTGCCCTGGTGCCCGGACACGGCCACCAGACGGCGACGGCGATCATGCGGGCGGTGAACCAGGGCGTGGCCGAGGAGGCGTTCCGTATCATCGACGAGAGCCATTTCCAGCTCCTCGACGACCGCCGGACCCTCCAGGCCGTGGAGGGCACCCTCCGAATCCTGGCGCTCAGCACGACGTCCGAACCCGACGCGGCAGTGTCCGGGCCCAGTGGCATGTTCATCGGGACGCTGGCGGAGCAGCTCGGGATCCGACCCGCGACGCTGCGCAAATGGGAGCGCGCCGGGCTGGTGCGCCCGCGCCGCGACCCGCTGACCGGGTACCGCGTCTACGACGAGGCCGACGTGCGGGACGTCCGGCTGGCCCACCAGCTCAGGCGGGGCGGCTACCTGCTGCGGCAGATCGCCCCGCTGATCGCCCAGGTGCGGGCAGCGGGCGGACTGGAGCCGCTGGATGCCTCACTGGGCGACTGGCGCCGCCGGCTGTCCGCCCGCGGGCGGGCGATGCTGACCGGGGCCGCCGAGCTGGAGGCGTACCTTCGCGAGCGCGGATGAGACTTCGGTCGCCAGCCGAAGAGAACACGGGGCACCAACGGTTCCGTCTCGGCTGACACGTCCGCCGGTGCCGGCCTGGTCCTTGCTCCTCACCGACCGCAGCCGGATCACGCACGGGCCGCAGGCCACCGGGCGTCTACGCCGACGCTACATGGCTGTCGCCCCGCCCGTCCGAGGGCTTCCTGGGCGAACTCACCGACCTCGAACACAGCGAGTTCGACCAGTGAGCCTGTTTCGATCCCTGGCGAGAGTTTGCCCACCGCACTTCGAACAGAGCCTTCGAAGTGTGGTGAGGACCTTGCAGACACAAGATCGGTATCGCTGTCACGGGCAGCGCGTGGACCGGGATCAGAATCCGAGGTGCTGACCAAAATCATTCTCGCGAACAGTGCGCACTGTGGACTGGGGGAGGGCTGGCATCGATCCCGCCCGTGGGCTACGTTATGCGGCGATGACTACCGGGACGGCCTTGCGCCACACACGGATTGGTGACCCGGCGCTCCTCTGAGCGCCGTACGGGTCGGTGCTGGCCCGCTGTTGGATCGAGGACCTGGCGCTGCTGCGCGGGCTCCGCCTCCTGTCGTGTTGATCACAGCTAGACACGTCAACCACGACAGGAGAACTCATGCCCACCAAGATGCTGCACATTCCCACTGCGGACGGCCAGGCCGACGCTTTCGCCGCCTTCCCCGACCGTGGCGAGCGGCACCCAGGGGTGCTGATATACGCGGACGGCTTCGGCATCCGGCCCGTGCTGCGGGAGATGGCCCGCGAACTGGCAGGGCACGGGTACTACGTGCTCGTTCCCAACCTCTTCTACCGGCACGGCCCGGCACCGGTGATCGAACTTCCCGATCACATCGGAGAAGAGGTCCGGCCGGCGCTCTTCGAGCAGCTGATGCCCTTGATCGAGGCGCACACCGCCGAACGTGTCCTGAGCGACGCCGACGCCTACCTCAGGTTCCTCACCACCCAGCCCGAGGTCGGCGCCGGCCCGGTCGCGGTGACCGGCTACTGCATAGGCGGCCTCCTGGCGATGCGCACCGCCGCGGCCCACCCCGGCCTAGTGGCCGCCGTCGCGGGATTCCACGGCCCCGTGGGCGCCGACGGGCCCGACAGCCTGCGCCGACTTACCGGCGAGGTCTACCTCGGCCACGCCGAGACGGACATGACGCCCGAGGCTCTCGGCGAACTCAACCAGGCCCTGGATGCCGCGGGTGTCGGTTACACCTCCGAGATCTACCCCGGCACCGTCCACGGCTTCACCATGTCCGACACTGATGCCTTCAACCCCGCCGCACTGCAGCACCACTGGGACCGCCTGCTGCCCCTCCTCGACCGCACCCTGACCAACAGCTGAGGTCCCGGCCCGGAAATCAACCCGAAGTACACGGCTCCGGAGTACTGGCGATGCTTCGAACCGGTGTGAGGGCGGGCGCAGCCCGCCCTCACCGATTGGGGAGCCATTGCTTGATGGGGGCGATGTGGTGTGCTCGCTTCGCCGGTTGGGCTGACGGGTTCGTGACGGCGGTGGGAGGATCGGTACGGCTCCGCGGATTCGGGGCCTCCCAGCGACGGTGGTGAGGGCCGACGCCGATTGCGATCGCGCAGCCACGTCTCGATCAGTGCCGTCCGGCTGTCGAGCAACTGGTCCCCGGTGGGCGTCGTGTCAGTCAGTTCGAGGTGCTTGTCTGCAACGGACACCCGTGCGGCCAGAACCAGTTCGAGCAGGATGCCTCCCGACACCGCCCACCCAGCGGCCTACCGCTGCTTCGCCGCCCCGGACTCGTCGTCCAGAGACAGCAGCGTGATCTCCTGGCCAGTGTGATCGCCATACCCACTACCCCCGTATACGCCCCCTGATCGCTTTCTCATGATCAGGCGCCCGGAGCCGCTAAAGGTTCCCCGTGGATTCCGGCCACGGCCCGTCCCTCTCACCTCAGCCTGGTCCACTGACTGATCCGAAAGAAACGGCCTAGTAGTGCTTCGTTACGTCGTGTGATCTTGCCAGGTGAGGGGCAGCTTCTGGTTATGAAGCTGGGGGAGGTGGAACGGCTCCGGGG
>NZ_JBSHNE010000055.1:0-27073 GCF_053646035.1 Streptomyces sp. NPDC055287
CACCCCATCAACTGGACCCACCACACCCCCACCCCCACACACCACACCCCCCTCCCCACCTACCCCTTCCAACACACACCCCACTGGCTCACACCGAGCAGACGTGGGGGAGACATGCCGAGTACAGAGGAGTTCCCGGATGTGCGGGACACCGGCACCGAGGCCATGGCGTCGCGAAGCCCTCGGGCGCTCGCCGTATCGGTGGGGCTCGACGAGGCCGAAACGCGGTCCGTCGTACGGCGGTTGGTCACATCGCATGTGGCCGCGATACTCGGACACGGCGAGGAACAGCCCCTCGACGAGCAGCGGACGTTCAAGGATCTGGGGTTCGACTCGTTGGCAGCGCTGCAGCTTCAGGGACAACTCGCAGAGGCCTCGGGGCTTCGGCTTCCCACCACACTGACCTTCGACCACCCCACCCCGGCCGGCCTCTGCGACCACGTTGTGTCCCTGCTCGCGGCCGGCCCGGACGACTCCGCCGCGGCGGACCCACTGCCCGAACTCGACGCTCTCAGGTCACGCCTGGCTTCCGGGCAGCTCGATGACGAGATGCGCGCCGGTGTGCTGGGGCGGCTCCAGGAGCTGATGGATCTCTGCCGTACGGACCCGGGTGCGGGACCGGGCACCTCGGCCCGCGGCGGACTCGACGCGGCGTCCGACGACGAGGTCTTCGACTTCCTCACCAATGAACTGGGCATCGCACCCGTCCCGCCGGACAAGCGCTCCTGAGGACCACTCCCGAGAAACCGCACGCGACCGCATCTGAAGGTGGCCACCCGTGGACGAAGCACCCGTCGGCGAGCGCGAGCCCGTCGCGATCATCGCAATGAGCTGCCGGCTGCCCGGCGGTGTGACAACTCCGGAAGAGCTGTGGGCACTCCTCGCCGCCCGCCGTGAGGCCATGTCGCCCCTCCCCACTGACCGCGGCTGGGACCTGGACGCGCTGCTCGCCCCCGACCGCGACGCTCCGGGAGCGTCCCACGCCCACCAGGGGGGTTTCCTGGAGGACGTGGCCGGCTTCGACGCAGGCCTATTCGGCATCTCACCGCGTGAGGCGCTCACCATGGACCCCCAGCAGCGGCTGCTCCTCGAGACGAGCTGGGAGGTGCTGGAACGGGCGGGGATCGACGCGCACGCCCTGCGCGGCGAGCGGGTCGGGGTGTTCACCGGGGCGGGCGGGCAGGACTATCTCTCGCTCCTGCAACAGCGGCCGGACCGCGCGGCAGGCCAGACCCTGACCGGCAGCGCGGGCAGCGTGCTGTCCGGCCGGGTCGCCTACGCGCTCGGGCTCCAAGGGCCGGCGATCACCGTCGACACGGCTTCCTCCTCGTCGCTCGTCGCACTGCATCTCGCCTGCCGGGCGCTGGAGCGGGGTGACTGCTCGCTCGCGCTCGCCGGGGGCGCGGCCGTCATGTCCACACCGGCCATGTTCGTCGAGTACAGCAAGCTGCGGGGACTGGCGGAAGACGGCCGGGCCAAGCCCTTCTCGGCCGACGCGAACGGTACGGTCTGGGCCGAAGGTGTGGGAGTCCTGCTGGTGGAGCGGCTGTCGGACGCCGTACGTCACGGGCACCGGGTGCTCGCGGTGGTGCGCGGTTCCGCGGTCAACCACGACGGAGCGAGCGACGGCCTGACCGCGCCGAACGGCGCCGCCCAGGAGAGCGTTTTGCGCCGGGCGCTGGCGGACGCTCGGCTTTCCCCCGCCGACATCGACGCGGTCGAGGCGCACGGCACCGGCACCCGGCTCGGCGACCCGGTCGAGGCACGGGCACTGCTGGCCGTCTACGGGCAGGACCGCGCCGCGGCCCGACCGCTGTGGCTCGGCTCGCTCAAGTCCAACATCGGCCACGCCCAAGCCGCCGCCGGTGTCGCCGGCGTCATCAAGATGGTCATGGCCCTGCGCCACGGGATTCTGCCGGCCACTTTGAACGCCCGAGTTCCGACGCCGCGGGCCGACTGGGACTCGGGGGCTGTGGCGCTCCTCGACGACGAACAGCCGTGGCCCCGCACGGGGCAGCCGCGGCGTGCGGCCGTCTCGTCGTACGGCATCAGCGGCACCAACGCGCACCTGATCATCGAGGAAGCACCCGGGGCGGCCGCGCCGCCCCCCAGGGACGCGGAACCGTCCGCGACCGCCGTACCGGTGCCGTGGGTGCTTTCGGCGCGCGGCGAGAAGGCGCTGCGCGCCCAGGCACAGCAGCTGCTGCGCTGGTCCGGATCCTCGCCGGCGCCCGGTCTCCTTGACACCGCCTGGTCACTGGCCACCGGGCGGGCGGCGCTGGAACACCGGGCCGTGGTGACGGCGGAGAACGGCACGGATGACCTGCGGGCCGCGCTGGAGGCTCTGGCCGCCGGCGAGTCCGACCGCGGACTGACCGAGGGCGTCGCGCGGGGCGGGGCGCGACTGGCGCTGCTGTTCACCGGGCAGGGGGCGCAGCGGGCCGGAATGGGACGGGAACTGCACGCGCGGTACCCGGTGTTCGCGCAGGCCTTCGACGGCGTCTGCGCGGCACTCGACCGGGAACTCGCCGGGCATGTACGGGCATCCGTGCGGGACGTGGTCTTCGGCCAGGAATCGCGGGACGGGGCACCGGCGGGTGACGGCGCGGCGGGTGACGGCCGCGGGGGCGACGCTCCTGCCGTTGGTGGACCGCAGCACGCCGACGAACCGCTGCACCGGACCGTGTACACCCAGGCGGGTCTGTTCGCCGTGGAGGTGGCGCTGTTCCGGCTCATGGAGTCCTGGGGCGTACGGCCCGACTTCCTCGGCGGGCACTCCATCGGCGAGATCTCCGCCGCCCACGTCGCCGGAGTGCTCTCGCTCGCGGACGCCGCCCGGCTGGTCGCCGCCCGGGGCCGCCTGATGCAGGCACTGCCGCCGGGCGGCGCGATGGTGGCAGTCGAGGCGGCCGAGGACGAGACGGCGGCCGTACTCGCGGAGTTCGGCGCCCACGGCGCGGGGCGGGTGGAGATCGCCGCGGTCAACGGGCATACGTCCGTGGTCGTCTCCGGCGAGGAAGGCCCCGTACTGAAGGTCGCGGAGGAGCTGCGAGCACGTGGTCGCAGGACCAAACGCCTGCGGGTTTCGCACGCCTTCCACTCACCGCTGATGGAGCCCATGCTCGGCGCCTTCCGGGAGATCGTCGCCGGACTCGCCTTCCACGAGCCGCGCCTGCCCGTGGTCTCCAACGTCACCGGCCGGCTGGCGGGTCCCGGGGAACTCTCGTCGCCGGACTACTGGGTGCGCCACGTGCGCGGTACGGTCCGTTTCTCGGACGGTGTGGGCACGCTGGTCCGTGAAGGCGTCACCGTCTTCCTGGAACTCGGCCCCGACGGCGTGCTGAGCACCATGGGGCCGGGTGCGCTCCCGGGGCCGCAGGAGAACGGCGGCAGCGGTGCGGACCCCGAACCGCTCTTCGTGCCGGCGCTGCGCGCGGGCCGCCCGGAACACGTGTCCTTCACGGAGGCGCTGGCCCGGATCTGGACCGGCGGCGTAGCCGTCGACTGGACAGCCGCGTTCGAGGGCACCGGCGCGGCGTGGACCGACCTGCCCACGTACCCCTTCCAGCACAGCCGTTACTGGCTGGACCCCACGCACGGAGCGGGCGCGGGCGGCGCGGCGGTGGGTCTCGGCAGTACGGAGCATCCGCTGCTCGGCGGCGTCGTGGAACTCCCGGACGGGCGGGGCGCAGTGCTCACCGGACGTCTGTCCGCCCGCTCGCACCCCAGCCTGTCGCACCTCGGAGCCCTGACGGCGGCGCTGCTGGAACTCGCCGTACAGGCAGGCGACCAGGTCGCCTGCGACCGTATCGAGGACATGACGCTGGAGTCCCCCCTCGTGCTGCCCGAACGCGGCGGCGTTCAGCTCCGCGTCACGGTCGAGGGCCCGGGCACGGACGGTCGCCACGCCTTCTTCGTCCACACCCGGCCCGAGGACGCCCTGCCCGGCGAGCAGTGGCGGTGCCACGCGTCGGGCAGCCTGGCAGGCGGCTCCCCGTCCGGGCCGCCGGACCTGAGCGTCTGGCCCCCGGCCGACGCGGCGGGCATCCCGGTCCAGGACGGTGTACCCGGCCTGCGCCGCGCCTGGCGCAGGGGGGAGGAGATCTTCGCCGAGGTGTCGCTGGCCCGGGAACACCACGCGGACAGCGAGCGGTATGGCATCCATCCCTTGCTGCTCCGCAGCGCGCTGCTCACGGCCGGCCTCGGCCGCGGCCAAGCGGGCGTCCCGTCCGCCGTCCGGGGCGTCACCCTCCTGGCGACGGGGGCCACCGCACTGCGCGTCCGGGTGGCCCCCGGCGCCGGCGGCGCCGTGGCGCTCACCCTGGCGGACGACTCCGGCGTGCCCGTCATGACCGTGGCGGAGCTCGTCGCGGGCGGGGCTGCACAAGGCACCGGAACTCCGGCGAAGGACCAGCCCGCCCGCCACGCACCGCTGCTGCACGTCGAGTGGGCGAACCTCGCCCTGCCCGCTCCGGCCACGACGCTGGGGCGGTGCGCCCTCGTGGGCCAGGACCGGAACGCGATGCGGTCCGCGCTGATGACCGCCCGGACGTACGCGGAGGCGTACCCGACCGTCGATGCCCTCGACGCGGCGGTGGACGCCGGAGCGCCCCTGCCGGACACCGTGATCGTGCTGGAGGCGCCTTCCGCCCGTTCCGGGGACGGTCCCGTCCACGGGGCAGGGGGAGCGGAAGCGGGGGGCGAAGAGGGCGCTGTCCCGGGGCGGTTCACCGCGTCCCTTCGGCAGGCGGCATATCTGATCGCGTCGGCTGCGGCGGGCGGGCGTTACGGCCGTACCCGGCTGGTGTTCCTGACCAGGCACGCCGTTTCGGTCGCGGGGGAGCCGGTCCCCGATCCGGCCGGCGCCGTGGTGTGGGGCCTCGCGAGCGCGGCGCGCTCGACCGAGCCGGGCAGGTGCACGGTCGTCGACCTCGACGAGCGGCCCGCGTCGCAGCGCGCCGTAGTCGCCGCCCTGGCCAGCGGGGAGCCCCAACTGGCGCTCCGCGCAGGAAGATTGCGCGTTCCCAGGCTGGCCGTCGGCCCAGCGGGCGAGAAGGCGGGGACGGTCTGGACACCCGGTGGCACGGTGCTGGTCACGGGCGGTACGGGCGCACTCGGCGCGCTCACCGCACGCCACCTCGTCACCCACCACGGCGTCACCCGCCTCCTGCTCACCAGCCGACGCGGACCCGAAGCCGAAGGCGCAGAACAACTACGCACCGAACTCACCGCACTCGGCGCCCACATCACCCTCACCGCCTGCGACGCCGCCGACCACAACGCACTCACCCACCTCATCAACACCATCCCCACCGAACACCCCCTCACCGCCGTCATCCACACCGCCGGCGTACTCGACGACACCACCGTCGAAACCCTCACCCCCGACCAACTCGACACCGTCCTGCGCCCTGCAGCCGACGCCGCCTGGAACCTTCACCACCTCACCCAGGACAAGGATCTCGACGCCTTCGTCCTCAACTGCTCCTTCGACTCGGCGCTGGGTACGCAGGGCGACCCGGCTCGCGCCGCGCTCGCCATGTTCTGCGACGCTCTCGCCCAGCACCGCCGCGCACAGGGCCTCCCCGCCACCAGCCTCGCCTGGGGTCCCCTGGCGGGCTCCTCGGCCCGCCGGACACCCGGCTTCGTCCCGCTTCCTCCCGCCGACGCGGCCCAGCTCCTGGACGCGGCGCTCGCCCTGGGCCATCCCACAGCGGTCCTCGCCCGGGCCGACACCGCGGCCCTGCGGGACCGGGCCCGGGACGGAGCGGTGTCCCCGCTGCTGAGGCGGCTGCTGAGGCTTCCCGGCCGCCGGACGGTGGCCGCACGCGGGTCCGCTCCCGCGGCCGGGGGCGGCCTCGGGGCGCGGCTCAGCAGGCTGCGGGAGCCCGAGCGGCGCGGACTGCTGCTGGAGCTCGTACGAGCCGAAGCGGCCGCGGCTCTCTCGTACGAGACGGCGGACGCGGTGGACACCACGCTCACCTTCAAGGACCTCGGCCTCGAATCACTCAGCGCGATCGAGTTCCGCAACCGCCTGGGCAGAGCGACCGGTCTGCGACTGCCGTCCACCCTGGTCCGCGACCTGCCCACACCCGCCCGGCTCGTACAGCACCTGGACGAGCAGTTGACGGCCCACGACGCGGCCAACGATGTCAGGAGAGAATCGTCATGAAGGTACAAGGCGTCCACATCAGTTCCCTCGGTACCCACCTGCCGCAGCAGGTGAGCGCCGTAGAGGCCATCGCCGAAGGCCTCTACGACCAGGAGCTCTACGACACCGTCGGCTGGCGGGGCACCCACGTCGCGGGCAAGGTCGCCGCCCTCGACATGGCCGTCGCGGCCGCCCGTACCGCCCTGCACCGGCAGGGCCCCGACGGGGAGCCGGTCGAGTCCTACCTGCACTCCGGCGCTTTCTACCAGGGCCCTGACGACATTTCGAAGCCCGGATACGTACTGCGCGAACTGGGCCTCGGGGCGATCCCGTCCCTGGAACTCAAGCAGGGGTGCAACGGCACGCTCGCCGGTATCGAGATGGCGACCGGTCTGATGACGGGCGCCGCCCGGTGCGGCAGCGTACTGATCACCTCCGCCGAGAACTACTCCACGCCGCTGATCGACCGGTGGCGCGGATCCGCGCCGGCCGTCGTCGTCGGCGACGGCGGCGCCGCCCTCGTACTGAGCACCACGGGTGGCTTCGCGGAGCTCGTGGCCATCAACTCCAGCACTCTGCCGGAGCTGGAGGGCTGGCACCGCGGGAACGACGACCTGCTGCCGCCCCAGGAGCCGCGGTTCGAGCCGCTCAGCCTGGCGAAGACCGTCGCCGAATTCACCGAGGGCGTGATGCCGATGACCGAGGCCATCGAACTCATCAGCAAGTTCAGCCTGGATCTGATGCAGCGCTCGCTCGTCGACGCCGACCTCAACGCCTCCGACATCGCCGCTCTCGTCTCGCTCAACGCCGATGGCCGCGCGATCGACCAGTGGTTCCTTCAGCCGCTGGGCATCCCCGCCGACCGTTCCAGCTGGGAGATCGGCCGGCACATCGGCCACATCGGTGCCTGCGACCAGGTCATTACGCTCGAACGGCTGCTGGCGGACGGCCGGCTCGCGCCCGGCGACCATGTGATGCTGCACGCGGCGGCACCCGGCTGGTCGGCTTCGACCGCCGTACTGCGGATCACCGACGTGCCCTCCTGGCTGCGCTGAAGCAGCGACAGCTGCCGGCACGGCAGCCTGCCGTGCCGTCCGTGGCAGGGGACGCCGGTCACGGACGGCACGGTGTTCAGACCGGCTCGGACACCGGGGGAGTGCGCCGCGCCGGCGAACGGCGCGCGGCCGCCAGGGCCCGCACGATGCTGCGCGGGGTGAACAGGACCTTCGGCTCCGCCACCAGACCGGTGACTTCCAGCAGTCGGCGGTGGATGTACGGCGACACATGGGAAGCCAGAATCACCCGCTCCAGGTACCAGGTGCGCAGGGCATACCCGAACGGCCGGTGGCCGACGGTCTCGGGGAACATCAGGTCGCCCTCCGTCGAGATCATCCACGGGGTGTCGATGATCCTCGACGCCTCGCGGAAGTAACCGCGGGTCATTTCCGCGGAGGCGCCCCGGGAACGGTCGAGACACCGCCCGAGCTCGATCGCCTCCTGAACGGCGACCGTCATGCCCTGTCCGTACAGCGGATTGAAGGAACAGATGGCGTCACCGACCGCCGCGAAGCCCGCCGGGGGTGCGACGAGCCGCTCGTAGTGGCGCCGCCGGGCGGTCGGCGCCGTGAACAGGCGCGCGTCCCCGTCGTCCAGGGGCTCGGCCTGCGAAAGCAGCTCCGAGATGTGGGAGGTGGGCAGTTCGGCGGCGAACTTCTCGAAACCTGCCGGGTCCACGGGCGCGTGCGCCCGATGCCAGCCGCCCAGTGTCACGATCCAGCGGCCGCCCTCGATGGGAGCCACCGCGACCGCCCGCTTGTCGTGCGGGGGGATGCCCGTGTACGCGTAGGCGAGCGCACCCTGCGCCAGCCGCTCCGAGCCGCGGCGGTACAGCCGCGTGGTGTAGCCGACGTCGATCCGCACCGACGACTCCCGCGGTACGGGGCAGCCGATGGCCTCCAGCCAGCGGTCCGTACGGCGGGCGCTGCGCCCCGTGGCGTCGACCACGAGATCGGCCTCGATCGTCCCGCCGTCCTCCAGTACGACGCCGGTGACGCGTTCGCGCCCGCCGAGGAAACCGGACACCGCGGTCCGGTCGCGGATGTCGACGTTGGAATGCTTCCTGACCCGGACGCGCAGCGTGCGCTCCAGGAACGGCCGGCTCATCGTGATCTGGAGCCTGCCGCTGTAGAAGCGGATACGAGGCCGTCCTGACTGGAAGAAGAGCACGCCGTGGGCGGGGTCGAACGGAACCGCTCCGTTGGCCACCAGTTCGTCCGTGATGCCGGGGAACAGGCTCTCCAGCTTCGCCCGGCCCTCCATGAGCAGCGTGTGCGCGTGCCCGGCCTGCGGCACGCCACGCCGGTCCCGGCCGTCCTCCGGCAGCTCGTCACGGTCCAGCACCGTCACCCGGTCGAACCGGGACGCCAGTACGTGCGCCGTCACCACCCCGCCTATGGAGCCTCCGACAATCACTGCGTGCCTGCCTGCCGAACCCATGGGCTCCCCCGTCGATGGTGGACTCGTCACCACGCGCGTCGTGGCACCACCCTCGATTGTGCTCGCGCGAAGGGGGCCGCCCTTCTCCCAAACTGCTCGGAAACCGGGACGGTACGCGCGAGGGCCGTGCCGGACGGCGGCGAACCCGTCCGGCACGGCCCCCGAACGGGCGCGCCTACGCCTGACGCGTCAGCCAGGTCGCCAGGTGCGCCGCGACAGCCTCCTGCCGTTCCGGCCTGCCGATGCCCGAGTGGTCGGTCGCTACCGGCTCGACGTCGATGCCGGGACACGCGGCCCGCCAGATGTCCACCGAGTCCGGCCGGGGCTCCCGCGTCGCCACGTACGCCAGCGTCGGGCCGTCGTACGGCCCGGGTCGCCATGCCGCCGTCACCTCGGTCTCGTGCTGATGGATCCTCAGCAGCCTCTCGTAGCCAGCCACATCCACCTCTTCGGGCAGCAGCCCGTGCGCGACACAGGCGTCCCGGGCGGCGCGGGCGGCCTCGCCGGGCGCCGCTGCCCGGATCGACTCCTCGGCGCCGGCCGGCGGCGGGCCGAGGGCCAGCGTCACCAGGAAGGC
This sequence comes from Streptomyces sp. NPDC055287, assembly GCF_053646035.1. NCBI lineage: Bacteria > Bacillati > Actinomycetota > Actinomycetes > Kitasatosporales > Streptomycetaceae > Streptomyces > Streptomyces sp. NPDC055287. Next base: position 9,225 of record NZ_JBSHNE010000055.1, read on the forward strand.
CAGATGACGCCCCAGCTCGCTGTCGGCCGGCCGCAGATCGGTGATGCGCGCGTCCAGCATGAACACCCGCGCCCGGTGTCCGGACTCCCGCAGCAGACAGGCGACCTGGTACGCGAGGAAGCCACCCATGGACCAGCCGCCGAGGAGGTACGGTCCCTCGGGCTTGAGACGCAGCAGCTCCTCGGCGTACCCGGCGGCCATCGCCCGGAGATCGGGGGCGAACGCCTCGTCCGACAGGTCGACATGGGGACGGCTCTGGAAGGCGTACACCGGACCGGGCCAGGCCCGGGCCAGCGGTACGTACGGGGCGACCGAGCCGCCCATCACATGGAAGAGGAACATCTCCTCACCGGCCACTCGCGTGTTACCGGCTTCCCCGGTGGCGCCGGCCAGCCGTACCGCGCAGTCCGCCCGTTCGGTCGCGTCCTCGCCGATGCAGGCCGCGAACTCCCGTACCGTCGGTGCCTCGAAGACCCGCCCCAGCGGCAGATCGGCACCGAACTCCGTGTGCACCCGGTTCACCATCCGCAGGGCCAGGAGCGAATTGCCGCCCAGCGCGAAGAAGCTGGCGTCCGGATCGACCGACGGGACCTCCAGGAGCTCCGCCCACAGCTCGGCGAGCTGCTTCAGCAACGGACTGTCGTTCCCCGCGACCGCGTCGCTCTCCGGAACGGTCAACTGGGCAAGCGCCCGGCTGGCGTCCACCTTGCCGTTCGCGGTCAGCGGCAGCTGTTCGACGATCTGGGTGTGCCCGGGGATCATGTAGTGCGGCAGATGCGAGCGCAGATACGCCACTACCGCCGAGCTCTCGAGAGCTTCTCCGGGCTCCGGCACGACCAGCGCCACGAGCCTTCGCTGTCCGCCCGGCGCGTCATCGACGCACACGGCGCACTCGCGTACCGCCGGGTGACCGCGCAGCGCGGCCTCCACCGAGCCCGGTTCGACCCGGTAGCCGAGAATCTTCACCTGCCGGTCCTCACGGCCGAGGAACTCGATCGTGCCGTCCGGCCAGTAGCGGCCGAGATCACCCGTCCAGTAGAGCCGCTCACCCGTCGTGGGATGGGTGATGAAACGCTCGGCGGTCCGCTCCTCGTCCTGCCAGTAGCCGCGCGCCAGCCCGGCTCCGCCGATGTGGATCCGGCCGACGGCCCACGGCTGACGCACATCGAGCCGGTGGTCGAGGACCTTCATCGTCTGGTTCGTCAGCGGGCGGCCGTAAGGGACGCTGCGCCAGCCAGGATCGACCTCGCCCACCTCATGGATGTTCGACCAGATCGCGGCCTCGGTCGCACCGCCCATCGCGACGATCCGTGGATCGTCCCACAGCTGCCGCATCCGGCCGGGCAGGGTGGTCGGCACCCAGTCGCCGCTGAGCAGGAAGGCGCGCACCGCGGGGCGGCCGAGCTCGGGGCGCTCCTCCGCCACCTCGACCAGCATCTCGGCGAGCGCCGGAACCGAGTTCCACACGGTCACCCCGTGCTCCCTGGCCGACCGCGCCCAGGCGAGCGGGTCGGGCAGCGGAGCCGGATCGGGGATCACCAGGGCCGCGCCGGCCGCGAGTGACCCGAACACGTCCCACACGGACAGGTCGAACGCCAGCGACGAAATGCCGAAGACCCGGTCACCGGGGGCCAGCGAGACCCGGTCATTGACGTCCAGCACCGTGTTCACCGCGCTGCGGTGCTCGATCATCACCCCCTTGGGGCGGCCTGTGGAGCCCGAGGTGTAAATGACGTACGCCAGGTCGTCCGGCCGGCCGTCCACCCAGGGCAGCGGTCCGCCCCCGGGTGCCGCCTCGTCGACCGGCAGAACGGCCACCGGCCGGTCGAGGCCGTCGAGACCGGGAAAGCTGTGGGACTGGACGAGAACCGCGCGGGCCGAGCACTCGCGCAGCAGATCGCACATCGGACCAGCCGGCATGCCCGCGTCGACGGGCACATAGGCGGCCCCGGCCCGCAGCGCGCCCAGCACGGCCACCACCTGCTCCCAGCCCTTGGCCATCACGACGGGCACGACGTCCCCGCGCCCCACCCCGTTCTCCAGCAGCCACCGGGCGACGGATCGTGACCGGGCCTCCAGTTCCCCGTACGTGAGGGTGCGCTTCGACGTCACCACGGCCGGCTCGTCCGGCCGCAGCGCCGCCTGCCGCAGGAATCCGTCCTCGAGACGGCCGTCCGGCTGCGCGGCCGTGGCGGGGTTGAGCCCGTCGATCAGCGTCCGGTGCGCCGCCGGGACCGGGTCGGGCTCGTGTTCGGCGCCGTCCGGCTCCGACAGCGCCTGCAGCAGTTGCCGGTAGGCGTCGGCGAACATGTCGGGCAGCCCTGGCGGGAACGCGCTGTCCACGAAGTCGATGTTGGAGGCGACCCCGCCGTCCGGCAGGTCCCGTATCTGATTGTCGAGCAGCACCTGCGGGGTGTGCTGGACTCGTTCGACCGGCCGGAACGCCGGCCTGCGCCGGGCGGGCGGGGTGTCCCATCCGGGGCCCTGGTTGCTGGTGAACACGTACGGGAACGCCGCCCGCTGTGTCCAGCCGTGCCGGGCCGCCAGTTCACGGCTGATGCGCACTCCCGTGACGTCCGAGTGCGACACGTCCTTCCACAGCCGGCGCTGCAGCAGCCTGGCCCGGTCCCAGAACGACGTGTCGCCCCGCTGGTCCACTTCGAGCGGCAGAGTCGCCGTGCGCTGTCCCACGACCGGGGGGCCGCCGTGCCGGGCCACCAGATTCAGGTGCACCACGTTCAGGCAGAAGTGCGGCGTGGCGGCCCACGCACCGATGGCCTCGGACAGGACATGCATCAGCGCAGTGGCCGGAAGTACCTTGTGCTTGCGGAAGTTGGCGCAGAAACGCTGCCATTGCCCGGCGCTCAGGAACGCCGTGCGGCCGGTGAACGAGACCGCGTCGATGCTGCCCGGCTCACGCACCATCGGCAGCTGTGGCGCCTCCGGCAGAGTGTCCAGCCGCTCCTGCCAGTAGTCCCAGTGCTTGCCGAACTCCTCACCCCGCTCGTACTCCAGCAGGTCCGCCCGCCAGGCGCGGAACGTCCGCTCCACCGGCGGCAGCCGGACCTGCGGGTCGTGGTACAGCTCCAGCCACTCGTTGATCGCCGTGCCCAGGCTCGGCGCGTCGACGAGCACCAGGCTGTAGCGCAGGTGCACTCGATGGCGTTGCCCGCGCAGGCGGCTGGCGACGACCTCGAAGAGCGGCCACGCGGTGGGATCCAGGCCCCTGGTGCACATGCGCTCGCGGGTCGCGAGCAGCCCCGCCTCCCGCTCCGCCGCGCCGAGGCCCGTCAGGTCCACCACACGGACCGGGATCCGGGGCAGCCGCCCGGTGTCCAGGACGCGTCCCTTGCCCTCCTCCAGCATCACCGTCCGCAGCGTCTCGTGACGGCCCACCAGGAGCGCCAGAGCCTCCTCGGCCCGCTCCGGATCGAAGCCGGCCGCGTCCAGCTCGATGTAGTACTGCTGCATGCCGCCGAGGTCCATCAGCCGGCTCTTGCCCACGAGATACGCCGACTGGATGTCGGTCAGCGGGAACTGCTTCGACGCGTCGTACGGCAGGCGCGTGACGTCCCACTGGCCGGCCTCGTCCGGCTGCCCGAGATCTGTGTCAGTCATGGACTTCCCCCTGGAGCAGATCGGACGTGATGACCCGCAGCAACGGCGCGGGTTCCTCGTGCAGGTAGAAATGGCCGCCGGGGTAGCCGCGGACGGTGCACGGCGCCGTCGTGTGCTCGCGCCAGGCCCGCAGCTCCTCGTCGGTGGCCAGCGGATCCTCGCTGCCACCGAACGCCGAGACGGGGATGTCCAGCGGCTCCTCGGGGCGGAACACATAGGTCTCGGCCACCGCGTAGTCGGCGCGCAGCATCGGCGTCAGCGCCGCCATCGCGACCGCATCGTCCAGCACCTCGTCAGGGGTGCCCCGGTTGGCGCGCAGCCGGGCGATCAGATCGGCCTGTGGGGCGTCGTGCACGGGCTTGCCGCGCAGCGGCAGATGGGGAGCCGGCCGTCCGGAGACGAGCAGCCGGCGCGCCCGCGGCGCCCCCAGTTCGCGGCTGAGCCGGCACGCCTCGAACGCCAGCAGGGCTCCCATGCTGTGCCCGAACCAGGCGTGTGGTTCGTCGAGCAGCGGTGCGAGGTCCTTCACCAGCGCCGGCACCAGGTCGTCGAGGCTGGTGAACGGCATTTCCCGGAAGCGGGACTCGCGTCCCGGCAGGCGGATCGCGACGACCTCGATGTCCGGTGCCAGGGACTGCGCCCACAATCGGTAGGCGAGCGCGCCGCCGCCCGCGTGCGGAAGACAGAACAGCCGCAGCCGCGGGCTGCTCACCGGATGCCAGCGCACCTCCCAGTCGGTGGGCGTGGCCGGGCGGCCCGCCCCGGTGTGTGCGTAGTTCGTCAGGCCATCCATGCGGCCACCCTCTCGGCGATCATGATGCAGCTCAGGTTCGGCGTGGCACGCAGCGGTGACGGCATCACCGAGGCGTCGGCCACACGAAGGTTCTCCAGCTGACGGACGCGGCCGTACTGGTCGACCACGGCCATGGGGTCGTCGTCGGGCCCCATCCGGGCCGTGCCCGACACGTGCCCCAGCGGCGTGACGAACCGGCTCACCGCCCGCCGCAGCCGCGAATCGTCGGACACCAGCGGGTCGGTCCACAGCAGGACGTGCTCCAGTACCTCGGCCATCTGCGGGGAGGAGAGCAGCGAGCGGGCCAGCCGCACTCCGGCCATCAGCCGCTCCATGTCCCGGGGTTCGGACGCCAGGGCCAGCGTGATCACCGGTTCCGCGTCCGGTGAGGGGCCCGACACATGAACGGACCCCCGGGAACGCGAGTCGAGCAGCATCACCGACACCGCCAGGGCGATTCGCTCGTCCATGACCGAGCCGACCTCGGGGATCGAGTCGTCCGTGACGTTGCCCGCCAGGAACAGGGCGAGATCCGGGGACGCCCCGGCGGGCCCGACCCGGCCCATCACCTGATGCCAGGGAGCTCCCTTGCGGCACACGCCGGGCCGGGGCTGTGCCCACAGCATCACCGCCGCGTGATCGGCGAGATCGGCGCCGACCCCGGGCAGGTCCACGACCGGTACGACGCCGGCTTCGGTCAGCCGACGCGCGTCCCCGATCCCCGAACGCTCGAGCAGCAGAGGTGAGTTGACACCGCCCGCGCACACCGTGACCCGGTCGGCGTGCACGCGGGTGAGCCCGCCGTCCCGTACGACCTCCACTCCCACGGCCCGGGAGCCGGAGAGCAGCACCCGGGTGGCCCTGGTCCGCGTCCACACCGTCGGGCCGGGCGTGCCCGGCCCGAGGCACAGATAGGCGTCCGCCGACGAGACCCGGCGACCCGCGCGCTCGTTGCTCGGTACCGGGCCGGCGCCCGGGTCACCGGAGGCGTTCATGTCGGCCACCTCGGCCAGGTCGTGCGCACGGCAGGCGCCGAGGAACGCGACGGCCGCCGGATCGTAGTCGCAGGGTGCCGGACGGCGCACCGGCACGGGACCGTCGCGGCCGTGTTCCGCGCCCTCGAAGTCGGCGTCCGCCTCCAGTGCGCGGAAGTACGGAAGGACCGCGTCCCATGCCCACTCGTGGTTGCCCGCCGCCGCCCAGCCGTCGAAGTCCGCGGGCAGGCCGCGGAGCGCGATCGCCCCATTCACCGCGGAAGAGCCACCCAGCATCTTGCCGACGCTGTACGGGGCGCGCCGCCCGCGCGGCGCGGGGCCGACGAACGCCGAATAGTCCCAGTTGTAGCCCGACAGGACGGCCATGCCGAGCGGCGCCGATGCGGCCGGCTCGGCCAGCCGCTCCACACCGGCCTCGACCAGCAGCACCCTGCGGCCCCCGTGCCCGGAGAGCCGGGCGGCGAGCGCGGCGCCGGCCGAACCCGCGCCCACCACCACGTCGTCCCAGCCCGACGACCGGTCGTGGTCAGCCATCCGCCTTCGCTCCCGCCTCGGCGCGCAGTACGTCGCACAACTCGGCGATCGTCGGATGGTCGAAAAGGATCTCCAGCCCCTCGTCCGCGGCCCTGTCCAGGCCGAACTCCTCCTGCAGCCGGCCAAGGATGCTCACCGCGTGCAGTGAGTCCCCACCGAGGTCGAAGAAGTCGTCCGTGACGCCGAAACCGTCGCTGCCGAGCGCCTCGGACCAGATCTCGAACAGGCGCCGTTCCACGTCGTCGCGCGGAGCCACCCGCTCCGCGGCGCCCGACTCGCTCCACGGCGCGGGCAGCGCCGCCCGGTCGACCTTCCCGTTCGCGCTGAGCGGGAGACGGTCGATCAACAGCACATGGCGCGGCACCATGTAGCCCGGCAGCAGCCCCTCCAGGGCCTGCCGCAGACCCGCCGGATCCAGCGCGGCCGCCCCGCCCGGCGCCTGAGCGATCATCAGCTGCTGGCCGTGGAAGTCGAGATCCGAGCCCTCGCCGGGCAGCGGCGTGAAGCCGCTGAACCCGGCCGCCTCGACGGCCGAGCGCCACTGCGGCACGGACAGCAGCGGCAGCCGGTCACCGGAGTGCTCCTGCGCCAGCCCCTCGACGAAACCGACGGTCACCATCTGCTGGGCCGAGTTGACGGTCCCCTCCAGGAGGAGCAGCAGGCCTCCCGGGGCCAGGAGGCCGCGCAGCCGCTCCAGAGTCCGGCCCAGGTCCCGCGCGTCGTGCAGCACGTTCGCCGCGATCACCACATCCACCGAGCCGGGCGTGCGCCCCTGCCCCGCGGGGTCCCGGTCGATGTCGAACACGCCGTAGTCGACGAACGGGTACGCGGCGAAGCGGCTCCTGGCCCGCTCGGTGAAGTACGTCGACACATCCGTGAACGCGTAGCGGGTACGCCCGTCGGGCAGTTCCGGCAGCACCCGCGCCGACGTCGCCCCCGTGCCCGCGCCGACCTCCAGGACGCGCAGCGGTTCCGCCGGCGACCGCGCGTCCAGATAGCCGCGCACCGTACGGGCCGCGGCGGTGTTCAGCAGCGCCGACACCGGGTTGCCCGCGTACAGGGCCTCCGCGACCTGCCAGTCACCGCCCGGCAGCAGCAGCTGGAGCGGGCTGACGTCCCCGCGCAGCAGGGCCACCTGACGCCCCGCGCACGCCGCGAAGTAGTCCACCAGTACCTTGGCGCCGCCTTCGGCACGTACGGCCTCCAGGCCACGGCCGAACCGTTCGCCCAGCTCCCCCTCGTGGAAGGCCCGGGTACATCGGAACCGGTCGCCGTCGCCCGTCCGTTCCAGCAGGCCCTCGCTCGCCAGCGTCGTCAGCCAGCGGTCCAGCAGCGCGCGGTATCCGGGCCGCAGCCCACAGCGCTCGGTCAACGAGGCAGCGCATGCCGTGTCACCCGCCCGGGTGAAAGCGCCCAGTTGCGCGAAGGTCCGCGCGATGAGCGGCGTGCACAGCTTCTCCAGCTGCTCCAGCACCGAGCGGTACGCGGCCAGCTCGCGCGCCCCGCCGTCCGTGCCTTCCCGCACGGCTGCCCGGCACGCGTCGAGAGCGGGCTGCCACGCCGCCTCACCGTCCGCACCCTCCGTCCCGTCGTCCGTCTCCGGAACGACATGGGCCACCAACTGGCGGTGTCCCGTGCGCGGGTCGACGTCCACACCGACGACCGCCTCGCCGACCCCCGGGCGGGAGCGCAGCGCCGCTGCGATCTCGTCCAGTTCGATGCGGTACCCGTTGATCTTCACCTGGTGGTCCTGGCGCCCCAGGAACTCGATGTCACCGCCTGGCAGGTAGCGGCCGAGGTCACCGGTGCGGTACAGCCGGTCACCGGTCACCGGATGGACGATGAACCTTTCAGCCGTCCGCTCCTCGTCCGCCCAGTAGCCCCGGGCCACACCCACGCCGCCGATGTAGATCTCACCGGTCGTCCACACCGGGCACGGCCGCAGGGCCGCGTCGTACACGTGCAGCGTCTGGTTGGTCAGCGGCTTGCCGTACGGAATCCGCGTCCAGTGCGCGGGCACGTCACCGATCGGACAGCACACCGACCAGATCGACGCCTCGGTCGCGCCGCCGAGACTGACCACCTCGGCCTTGAGGTGCTGCGCCCGCACGGCGTCCGGCAGGGCCACCGGAATCCAGTCGCCGCTCAGCAGCGCCACCCGCAGCGACGAGTCGGCGAAGACGGCCCCTCTCCCGCGCGACTCCACCCACGCCTGCATCAGCGCCGGCACCGAGTTCCACAGCGTGACACCGTGCCGCTCCACCAGCTCGCTCCAGTGCGCCGGGTCCTGGACCCGGGAAGGAGACGGGAATACGACGCAGCCGCCGGCGGCGAGCACACCGAAGATGTCGTACACGGACAGGTCGAAGCTCAGCGCCGACACCGCCAGCACCCGGTCGGCCGGTCCCACCCCGAAGCGCCGGTTGATGTCGGCCACCGTGTTCACGGCGGCACGGTGGTTGATCACCACACCCTTGGGACGGCCCGTCGAACCCGATGTGTAGATCACGTACGCCAGATCATCGGGGGCAGGGCCCCCCTCCAGCGGCTCCGCCGACTCCTCCAGCACCTCCGCGTCCTCGAAGGTCACGACGCGTACGTCCCGCGGCCAGGCAAGGGCCTCCCGCAGCTGCCGTGAAGTGACCACGACCCGTACCTCGCCCAGCGCCAGCAGCTCACTGCGCCGTGCCTCCGGCCACTGCGGATCGACCGGCAGGTACGCCGCACCCGCGCCCTGCACACCCAGAACGCCCGCCGCCTGCCGCCACCCCTTCTCCAGCACCACCGCGATCAGCGTGTCGGGCGCCGCCCCCAGCCTCCGGAGCCGCCTGGCCAACTGCCGAGAGCGAGCGGCGAGCCCCCCGTACGTCGCCTCGCCGTCCTCGTCTACGACCGCCACCGCTCCGGGGTCGAGCGCCGCCCGCTCCTCGAAACACGACCACAGCGTGCCGCCGGGCACCTCGGCCGCCGTGCCGTTCGCCAGCTCCCGCTCGGCCTCCTGCCAGGACGGCAGCGACTGCGCGGCCGGAAGGTCCCAGGCGGTCTCCTCGTCGGCCAGGGCGTCCAGCACACCGCAGTACGCGGAGAACATGTCGTCCAGCAGCCCCGCGGGGAACAGCTCTTCCACGGCGTCCCAGTTGAAGACGAGGTCCCCGTCCTCCTCCGACGCCTGATGGTCGAGCCACACCTGCGGCGTCTGCGTCAGCCCGTGCACCCGCTCGCCGAAGAACCGCAGCCCAGACGACGGGTCCTCGTCGGGCTCGCCCAGCACCAGAGCGCTGGTGAACACGACCGGCATGCCCGCTCCCGGACCGCCGCCCGAGCGGCGCGCCCGCTCGCGCAGCACCCGGACACCGTTGTACGACATGTGCTGCAGGTCCTGCATGAGCCGGCGCTGCAGCCTCTCCACCCGGGCGGTGAACGCCTCGTCCGCCTCGCCCGCCCGTGACTCCAGCATCGTCAGCGTCGTGAAGTCGCCGATCACTTTGTTGATCTGCGGATGCACCTGCGGCCGGTTGAAAAGAGTGAGATTCAAAGTGAAATCGGGCTGCGCCGACCACACGCGCAGTACATCGCAGAACGCCGTCATGAGCACCGCCGACGCCGTCAGACCCCTGCCGCGCGCCCGGCCCTTGAGGACCCCCCAGCGACGGCTGTCCATCCGGTGGTGCCGGCGCCCGAACCTGGTCCGCTCAACACGGGCGGGCTGCACGGCCAACGGCAGTTCCGGAGCCGACGGCAGCGTGTCGAGCCGCCCGAGCCAGTACTCCTCGTCCTTCTTGTACCGGCTCCCCGCCCGCAGCACGTCCTCGTGCAGCACATGGTCGCGGTACGACAGGGCCAGCGGCTCCGGCTCCCAGCCCGGCTCCTCGTAGAAGCGGCGCCACTCCTGGAAGAGTACGTACAGGCTCAGCCCGTCCAGGATCATCACATCGATGCTCACGTGCAGCCGGAGCCTGGCCGCGTCCATCCGCGAGGCGCGGATGTCGAACAGCGGCCACCGGTCGGCCGGCAGCACCTGATGGTCCATCGCCTCCCGGGTGCGCAGGATCCCCGCCTCCTGCCCGCGGACGTCCTCCCCGGCCAGATCCGTGACCGCTATCTCGTACGGAGGCACCTCGGGCAGGATCCGCTGACGCCCGTCCGGCTGGACGACCGCCCGCAGCATGTCGTGCCGGTCCACCACCTTGCGCAGGCTCTGCTCGAGCCGGGCGATGTCCAGCCCGGTGCGCTCCAGCTCGAAGTACAGATGCGTGGACACCCCACCGAGCTCGACCGCCGAACCCCGGCCCACCCAATAGGCGTGCTGAATGTCCGTCAGCGGGAACGGCGCGTAGCGGTCCTGCGGCCGGGGTTCGACCGGCGGCAGCTCCTCCTCCGGGGCGCCGCCCCGCAGCAGGCCGATCAGCTCGTCCCTGCCCAGCCGCAGCCTCTCGCGCAGGTCGTCGGTCAGCGCCCCCGCGGGCGCCACCACGTCCAGGCGGCCGTCGTTGAGGCGCAGCTTGATGCCTCGCCGGTTCAGCTCGGCGATCAGATCCTGTGTCATCGCGAAAGTCCTCCCGGGACGTGGTGCCTGTGGTGCCGGTCCGCCGAGCGCAGCCGGCCGTTCATCGGTCGTCGAGCGCGCCGGCCACAACGGCAAGCGCGTCCTGATCGGTCAGAAGCGTGTAGTGGGTGCCCGGCACGGACGCGGCCCGCACACCGCCGCGGGTGTACGCACCCCACCCCCAGTCGGCCGCCGAGGCCCGCGGATGGCCGTCGAACTCGCTGACGACGCCTTCCTCGGCCCGCAGGACCGTCAGCGCCGCGCCCACCGGCGCGGCACGGTAGCTGTTGCAGCCGCGGACCACACCGCGGAACACCGCCAGCGCCGTCGCGAGATCCGCCGGATCCGCATCGGAGGCGGGCATTCCGGCCGCCCGGCCCAGCTCGAGCGCCCGCGCCAGACGCCCGGCGTCCGTCAGATCCCGCGTCGCGCGTACCGCCTCGACGGCGACGAGCCCCGGCGTGAAGCCGATGCCGAGGTCCTCCAGGAACCACAGCAGCAACTGCGCGTCGTCGACCTCGCGCGGCTCCTCAGGAGCCGGCGAGTCGATCACCACGACCCGCTCCACCCGCTCGCCGCGCGCCTCCAGCAAGCGCGCCATCTCGAACGCGATGACGGCACCCGACGACCAGCCGCCCAGCGTGTACGGGCCACCGGGCCGCACCTCGGACAGCGACTCCACATACAGCGCCGCCAGCTCCTCCACCGTCTCCAGCGGCTCCTGCCCGGTCGCCGGGCCGGGCGCCTGGAACGCGTACAGCGGCCTGCCGGTCAGAGCGGCCAGCTCGCGGTAACACACCACGTTCCCGCCGGCCGGGTGCACCAGGAAACACGGCGGATGCTCGCTGCCGCCGTCCGCTTCCCGCAACTCCTCCGGCCCCAGCGCCTCCCGCGTGTCCCGCGCCTCCTGCGGCCCGGACAGCCGGACCAGGGGGGAGCGCGAACCGCCGGAACTCTCCAGGTACTCGGCGAGACCCGCCACCGTACGGCGTTCCAGCAGCGTCCCCAGTGGCACCCGGCTTCCCGACTCCCGCGCGATCCGCCGGATCATGCGCAGCGCCGCGAAAGACTGCCCGCCCAGATCGAAGAAGTCGTCGTGCACCCCGACCCGCTCCACGGACAGGATCGACTCCCAGACCCCCACGAGCATCGACTCCATCGCCGAACGGGGCGCGGTGTAGCCCGGACCGCCCTCCTCGTCGGACTGCCTCATGGCCTCCAGCGCCCGCCGGTCCACCTTGCCGTTGCCGGTCAACGGCAGCTCCGCGAGGCGCGTGATGCGGCCGGGCACCATATAGCCCGGCAGCCGCTCCGCCAGCGCCCCCGCCAGCTCGTCCGCCAGCGCGTCGTCCGGCCCGAGGTCCTCCTGCGGGCACACCACGAACGCCGCCAGCTGCTTTCCCGAGCCGGACGCCCGCGCCACGACGGCCGCCTGCCGCACCGCCGGATGCTCCAGCAACGCGTGCTCGATCTCTCCGAGTTCGACCCGGAAGCCCTGTACCTTGACCTGGAAGTCCGACCGGCCGAGGAACTCGATGTCACCGCTCGGCAGATACCGGCCGAGGTCACCCGTGCGGTACAGCCGCTCACCGGTCCGGGGATGGCGTACGAACGCCGCCTCCGTCTTCTCCCGGTCCCCCCAGTATCCGAGCGCCAGGCCCGCGCCGCCGATGTACAGATCGCCCGCCACCCAGGCCGGCGCGTCCCGCCCCCGGTCGTCCAGCACATGCCACGACTGGTGCGCCAGCGGCTGCCCGTACGGAATGCTCGGCCAGGCCGGATCCACGCGGTCGACCGGGAAACAGACCGACCAGATCGACGCCTCGGTGGCCCCGCCCAGACTGACCACCCGGGCGTTCGGCGCGATCTGCCGGATACGGTCCGGCAGATCCACCGGAATCCAGTCGCCGCTCAGCAGCACCGTGCGCAGCGCCGGGAACGACACACCAGCCGACGCGGCCTCCTCGGCGAACAGCTGCATCACGGCGGGCACCGAGTTCCACACCGTCACACCCTGCTCGAGGACCGTACCGATCCAGTCGGCGGGGCCGGTGCGCGGCCCGTCCGGCAGTACCAGCGTGGCACCGGCCGCCAGCGTCCCGAAGACGTCGTACACCGACAGGTCGAAACAGAGCGACGAAACGCCGAAGACCACATCGTCGGCCGTGACACCGAACCGCCGGTTGATGTCCGTCACCGTGTTCAGCGGACCGAGGTGGTCCAGCACCGCGCCCTTCGGCCGCCCCGTGGACCCCGACGTGTAGATGATGTACGCCGGTTCGTCGGGCTTGCGCGGTGCCGGCCCCGGACGCCCCGGTCCCTCGCGCACCTCACGACCGTCGACCGCCACCACCGGCACCTCGCCCGGAACGGCGGACGCGTCACGCAGGGCACCGCTGGTCACCACCGCGGCCGCCGACGTGTCCTTCAGCAGATGACCGACCCGGTCCCGCGGCCACTCCGGGTCCATCGGCACGTACGCCCCGCCCGCGGCCAGCACCCCGAGCACGGCGACGATCTGCTCAGGCCCCTTCGGTAGCAGGACACCGACCCGGTCGCCCGCGCGCACGCCCCGCTCCTCCAGCCGGGCGGCGAGCTGCCCGGACATCTCGTGCACCTCGCCGTACGACAGCGACGAACCCGTGCCGCTGCCCACCACCGCGGTCCGGTCCGGGCCGGCCGCCGCCCTGGCCGCCACCGGCTCGTGCAGCAGCCCGACGGGTGCCGGGGGCTCACCGGCGGCCGGCCGGTTCAGCCGGGCCCGCCGCTCCCGCTGCCCGGGCGGCAACAGCTCGAACGCTCCGGTGCCCCACGCCTCCTCGCTCCCGGCAAGCCGCGTGACCAGGGTGCGGTAACCCTCCAGCATGTCGTCGATCAGGCCCTCGGGGAACATCGACTCGATGACGTCCCAGATCACCCACAGCCGGCCGTCCCGCAGCTCCCAGAACTCGGTGTCCAGCAGCGTCTGCGGAGTCTCCAGCAGGCTGTACGCCGGAGGGTCGGCCGGCCCGACGAACAGCGCACTGCCCACGGCGAACGGACACACCGCGCGCCCCGGCGTTCGGCGCACCTGATTGAGCCGCTGCAGCACCTTGCTGCCGCTCCAGTACACGTGCTCCGCGTCGGCCAGCACCCGCTCCTGCAGCCTGCGTACCCGACCCTCGAAGCCTTCGTCGTGCCGCCAGTCGACCTCCAGCGGATACAGGGAGGCGAAGTTCCCCACGATGTCCCGCATCTGCGGATGGATCGGCATCCGGTGCGTGATCATGTTGTTGAGCAGGAAGTGCCGTGACCCGCTCCAGTACGCGACGACCTCAGCATGCGCTCCCAGCAGCACGTTCGTCAGCGTCAGGCCACGCGCCTCCGCCTTCTCCCGCAGAGCCGTCCACAGCTCCTTGGGAAACAGCAGCTCCCGCCGCGACAGCCGTGACCGTTCCCGCCGGCCCGTGCCCCCCACCAGCGGCAGCTCAGGCGCCTCCGGCCACTCGGCCATCCGGTCGCACCAGTACTTCTGGGACGCCCGGCCCAGCTCCGACTCCTCCATCCGTGCAAGGGCAAGCACGCAGTCCCGGAAGCTGACCTCCAGCTCCGGCAGGGGCTCCTCGGGCTTCTCGTAGTAGTGCAGGGTGTCGCTGAGCAGTCGGAAAGCACTGGGAGCGTCGGCGAACAGGTTGTTGTTGTTGTAGTGGAACCGGGCCCTGCCCTCGCCGTACAGGCTGATGTGCGGCGACATCCACGGCCACCGGTCGTGCGGCGGCTCCTCGCGCTCCATGGCCGCCCGCACCTCGGCCATCCGTGACTCCGCTTCCGCAGACGGCAGTTCCCGCAGGTCGGTGACGGTCACCTCGACCGGTCCCGGATCCCGCACGGTTTCCAGCAGCATGTCCTCCCGGGCCACCACCAGGTTCTTGTGCTGGCGCCGCACGGCCCGGTTGAACGCCTGCGCGAAACGCGCCGGATCGAGCTCGTCGAACTCGAACTCGCCGTACTGGTGGGGACGTACATAGAACTCGAAACCGGGACGGCTGCCGATCAGGAAGGACTGCTGCAGATCCGACGGCGCGAACGGCTCGTACAGATTCTCCTCGTCCACCACCACCGTGGGAAGCTCCGCCGCCGCCGGCACACCGTCACGCTCCCGTGCCAGCAGCCGGAGGATCTCCGGCTTGTGCCGGGTGATCCCGTCCCGCAGCTCCGGCGTAAGCCGCCCGCGCGGCGCGGTCACCTCGATCCGGTCGTCCTCCGCCAGCCTCAGCCTGACCTTGGCTGCGGCGAGTTGGCCCATCAGCCGCGCTGTCGCGGCGCCTTCGCTCCGGTGATCGCTCACTGCGGCACTTCTTCCTTTCGGTCTTCGGTCGGGTCGCCTGCGGTCGCTCGCGGCGTCAGAGCGTCAGAACTTCGGTCTCCCCGGCGTCTTCCGGCTCCCCGCCGTCGTCGTTCACGGCCACGACAAGCCCACGCAGCGTCAGTTGGCTGCAGACCGACGCGGCGATCTCGAATGCCGTGCCCACGCCGAACAGGAAGTCCGGCGGCACATCGGCCCCGTAATCCGCCAGCAGCCGGTTGCGCAGCCGCACCGTCGACAGCGAGTCAAGACCCAGCAGATTCAGCCGGGTCCCGGCGAACGCCGGACGCAGTTCGTCCAGCGCGCCGGCCGTCATCCCCAGCAGCAGCCCCACGGTGTGCAGGAGCTCTTCGAGCAGCACGTCGCGCGCCTGGTCCGGATCCTTGAGCGCCAGCTCGGTCAGCTCCTCCGCGGAGCGGGCCGTGAAGCCCCCGGCGATCTCGGCCCCGGGACCGGCGGGCAACACCCCTTCCAGCAGCGTGTACGGCACCTGGCGAGGCACGGCGGCCGCATAACGGCGCCAGTCCATCCGGGCCAGCCCCACCTGGGCCGAAGGTTCCAGCGGCAGCCGGGAGAAGGCGTCCAGCGCTTCTCCGGGCGCCATCGCGTCGACACCGGCCGCGGCCATCCGCCGTGCCACCGCGTCACCGGCGGCCATGCCGACCTCGGCCCAGGCACCCCAGGCCACACTCAGAGCGGGCAGACCCGCACGCCGGCGATACTCGGCCACCGCGTCCAGCATCGAGTTGGCCAGCACGTAGTTGGACTGACCCGCCGAGCCGGTCAGCGCGGTCATCGACGAGAACAGCACGAAGAAGTCGACGTCCGCCGTCCCCCCTGCACCCGTCGTCGACCGGTGCAGATGCCAGGCACCGCGCACCTTCGGATCCAGTACGTCCCTGAACCGCTCCCAGTCCAGCTCTGCCAGCGGCCCGTCCGCGGTCACGCCCGCCAGGTGCACGACGCCCCGCACCGGCGGCATCTCGCTTCGGGCGTGGGCGAAGAGATCCGCCACGTCCGCCGCCACCGACACATCGGCGGCCCGCATCTCGACCCGCACACCGCGCTCACGCAGCGCCGCCACAGCCGGCGGCGCCTCGGCGGGAACCCTACGGCCGGTCAGCAGGAGCGAACGGGCTCCCTGGTCGGCCAGCCAGGTCGCGACCGTCAGGCCCAGACCGCCCAGACCACCGGTGACCAGGTACGTTGCCTCCGGCTTGACCCGCAGCGGAGCGCGGCCCCCGGTCAGCTCGTGCTCGCGCAGCACGGCCCGGTACCAGCGGCCGTCGCGCACGGCCAGATGCCCCGCGCCCGGCAGCCCGGCGACGCGCCCCATGACCTCGCCCGGCGTCGGGGCGGCAGCGTCCTGCTCGAGGTCGACCTGCACGCACTTGAGTTCCGGGTGCTCGGAGATCACCGCCTTCGCAGCGGCCGTGATCACCGCCTGGGCAGGCGACGCCGGTCGCCTGTCCCTGCCGGCAACGGCGGCGGCCGCACCCCGCGAGATGAGGACGATGTGCGGGAGCGCGCGGCCGGACCCCGCGGGGCAGACCTCGGGCAGAGCCTTGAGGAAGTCCCGCAGGACCGTGAAGGCACGCTCGGCGGTCGAATAGACGACATCGAGAACGGTGTCCGCGCCGTCACCTTCCACGCGGTCCGCCTCTGCGGCAACGGCGCTCAATGGAACGGCGTTCATTAGGAGACCTGCCACTGGCAGGTCCTCCGCCCGGAGGCGGGCCAGCGCCTCGTCGAGATCCGCCCCGGAGTCCAGCACGACAGTTCGGCCGCCGAGCTCCGCGAACGGGGAGGCCTGGCCGGCGGTCCGCTTCGCGGTGCTGTCGACGACCAGCCACGCCCCACCGTCGGCCGACGCCGGAGTGAGCCCGCTGTCGGAGCCGCTCAGTGGCTCCCAGCCGATCTCGTACCGGCGCGGCCTCGTACCCGCCAGAGACGCCAGCGCGTCCGGCGACACCGTACGGAAGCGAAGCCCCTCGACGACCACCAGGGGGTCGCCCGCCTCGTCCAGCACGTCCAGGTCCATCGAGCAGGCGCCCGACGAGTCGACCCCGTGCCAGCGCGCGCGACACCAGACACGGCCGGGGATCCTGTCGTACACGCTGACGCGCGCCACGGACGCGGGCAGCCGCAGCACATGCCCGTCGTCCTCGGTGAACGCGGCGATCACATGGAAACAGGCATCGAGAACGACCGGATGCAGTGTGTAGCGGCTCTCGTCCCTCGCGGCCTCTTCGACCTCCACCAGCGCCAGGGCCTCCTCACCGTCGCGCAGCAGTCGCCGCAGACCACGGAAGGCGGGACCGTACTCGACACCGATGCGCCACAGCCGCTCGTAGAAGGCGGCCGTCGGCTGCTCGGACATCCGCGCACGCAAGGCCTCGAGATCGGTCCGAACCCCTGGCTTCCCGCCCGGGAGGGCGCGGGGCACGGTCACATGCTCCGTCCACTCGTCCGTACCCGCCCTGTCACCGGGACGCAGCGGTCCGCCGCGGCGGCCGAAGCAACGGATCCGGAGGCCGCCCTCGCCGTTCTCCACCAATGCCTGGACGTCGACAGGCCGTTCGGCATCGGTCAGGTGGAAGAACTCATTGAACGTGACGTCTTCGAGCACCCAGCTCTGCGGCTGCGGCTGCGGCTGCGGCTCTGGCTCTGGCTGGGGCTGCAGCTGGGACTGCTTCGGCGCCTGCTGCGGCTGTTCGCCGCCGGTTGCTGCCGCAGCGGCAAGGGCCCATTCGAGCATGGCCGCGGCCGGCATCACCGGAGTACCGAGCAACTGGTGCTCGTCGAGGTACCAGGGGCTGGTGGCCGAAAGGCTGCCCTCGAACCACCGGCCCTGCGCACCCGCGAGATTGACCGGGCTGCCGAGCAGGGGATGGGCGGCAGCAGATTGCGGATGACGAGTGGTGGTGTGGGTGGTGGGTGTGAGCCAGTGGGGTGTGTGTTGGAAGGGGTAGGTGGGGAGGGGGGTGTGGTGTGTGGGGGTGGGGGTGTGGTGGGTCC
>NZ_JBSHNE010000056.1:0-25129 GCF_053646035.1 Streptomyces sp. NPDC055287
TCTTCGGCTACCTCACCCCAGCCGAGACCAGGCAGCGGCAACAGCACGCCCTCGCGGCGTAGACATTGAGTGTCCGAGATCACGGGGAAACTTCAGGATGACAAGCGATTGCCCGAACGCGCGGAGGCCCACCTGACGTGGTCGCTGATCACGGTAATGGCCCGCCGCCTGGCTCGCGGTGGCCGGCCCCGTACCGACAGCTGGACAAGAAACACCAGGACCGGTGACGCGCGCCGTTCTGCTGGAATCGCAGGCCAGCGCTTTGACCAAGCTCGCTCTGGCAGCGACCGGTTTGTAGCGGCGGTCCGGCCGGGGACAGGGCTGTACCCCGTCCCCGGCTGGCTGCCAGGGGCGGGGCGAGGGGGCGGGCGGGGTCGGGTTCAGCGGGTGCTTGCGCGCCGGCGCCGGCGGACCGCGACGGCCCCGCCCGCGAGGGCGAGTGCCGCGCCGGAACCAGCGAGCAGCAGGGTGGAGGACGACGCCTCGTCCGCCTTGTGCTGGGGGCTGTAGCCGCTGGAGTAGCCCTTGGTGTCGTACTCCGAGCCGGGTAGCTTGTCGGCGTAGCGGGCCTTGACCAGCTTCTGGTAGTCGCTGAGCGACACCGACGCCTGGCCGCCCAGTCCTTGCCGGGCCTGGTCGTTGAGTGGCTCGACGGTGTTGAGCTTGAGCTGGTACCAGCCGCGGATCTGCGGCTCGGTGAAGACCAGCGTGCCCACGGTGGCCTTGCTGGCGTATGTGGCGTCGCTGTCGCCGTCGCGCACGGCCGCCAGGTGCCAGCCGCCGCCCTGGGTGGGAGCGAGCATGACGGTGGCGTTGCGGCCGTTGACGGTGGTGCTCAGCGAAGAGACCAGCTGTGTCAGCTTGATCGCCTCGGTGGGCAGTGGCTGGGCGGTGCCTGCGACGAATCCGGGGGTGATCTCGTTCAGTGCCACCGGGTCCTTGATCGTGAAGGCCGGGAGGCCCTGGCACGGCTCGGGTGTTTCGGGGATCGTCTGCACGGGCCCGCCAGTGCCGCCGGTGGGCACCGGAGTGCGCAGGAAGCGGCAGACGGCGTTGCGGACGTCGGTGGACTTCACCGCGTCGAGGGCGGCCTGGTAGTCGGGGATGTCGGCCGGGAGAGGGTCCTTGGCCGGGGCCGCGTGGCCCGGACCGACGACGGACAGCAGTGCGGATGCGCTCAGTGCGAGGACGATGGACAGGCGGGAGAAGCGAGAGGCCGCCCGCTTGTTGGACGTACTGGTGCCGCTGGTGTCGCGCATGTCGCCTGCCTTAGCGGGAGATGCCGATGCGGGAGTGGGTCCACTTGGACGAGCTGTTGCTCACGTAGTCGTTGTAGTTCCACCACGTGTACGTGGCGGTGTCCGGCCACGGGTCAGCCACAGCGATCGTGTTGTTCGACGTGTCGAAGCCGTAGACGACGTTCATGTGGCCACCACCGGACGCCCACCCGATGCGGGCACCGACCGGCCGAGCCGTCTTGACCTCGGTGTACACCTGGTTGAACGTGGCCGCGCTGCTCAGACCCGAACCGGTATGGGTCATGCCGAGACTGCTCCAGGCCCTGGCCATGTCATCGAGCGTGGCGGGCTGATTGTTGCAGCCGTAGGAGGGCTGGGCCCGGCTGCAGAAGTCCGTCTGCGTGGAGCCGAAGCCCTGGAACTTGGCGATCGTCAGCCCGGAGGCGACCCAGCACCACTGGGACTTCTCCTGCTTGTACATGCCGATGGTGTCCTGACCCGCTTCCGCGTGAGCCGTACCTCCTGCGGCCGCAAGCAACCCCGATGCGGCCAGCACGATGGCCGACGCCGCGGTTCCGTACCTGAATCTGCCCATATTCCTGCCTTCCCCTGATGGGTGCGACGAGACGAGCGGCACGATCTGGCACGGATATGACAGCGCACCATGTCAAAGTCATACAGGGGTCTCGCGCGAATTTAACCCCCATTGATTATTTGCCGGTTAATCATCAGTTCAGATGATCCGTCCCGGGGGAAGGATGCCCGACCAGCCGGGCGGGGACTGGATCTGTGGCAGGCACAAACCACTCGTGATGCCCGCAGCCAGCAGGCCGGGGACGTCCCGGTCCTGCAAGACCCGCTGCGGGTCCTGGCTCCCGACGACCCGGACACCTTCCTCACCCGCAATGGCCTGGCTCGGTGGCGGGGCGGGGCGGGAAATGCGGCCGGCGCCGCAGCCACGTACGCCGAGCTTCTCAACAACCGCTTGCGCGTGCTAGGCCCCGACCACCCTCACACTTTCGCCTCGGCACCAACCTCGCCCGGTGGCAAGAGGAGGTGAAGCAGCAGGGACCGGAACCAATTGGGCATGGCGCCGACGGGGAACTGCACGAAGAGCCATAGGCCACCGAATTCTTCGGCTCTGGGCCAGCGCGGCCCCTGCGGTCCTCTCAATGCCCCTGCAGCCTGACTCACAGAATGTAGCCACCCGACTCGGAGGCCATGCAGGGGGATTCAACGACCGAGAGCCACCGATTCGCCCCATTCTCATGACCTGCACCCCCGCAGGTCGGAGAGCCGCTACTCCAACCCGTCATGCATTCCTGTTGAGACGCCACACACCAGCGCTGGCTCCTCGCGCTCGGCGCGCCGGCCGAGCGATCCCGAGCACGCTCAACGCGTCGGCGGAGTGAGGGCGATCAGAGCCGCGCAGGCCGGCCCTCGAGCCCTGAGATCGCGTATCAAGGCCTTCTTCGTCCGGTGCATGGTGATGAACCGGGCGTACCGTTGGGTGAATGTGCTGGTGGTGGCTTCCCGGTCGGCCAGGGCGGCCAGGTCGCCCATGATGCGGACGACCTCTGCGTAGTGGCGGGTCCCCCGTCCGGCGAGCAGCTCTGTTGCGCGCTTCCAGGCGGCCTCAGGATCGTGCCGGAGGTGGGCCAGTCGCCGGTCCTGGGCCTGGCGTTCCTCACGAGCCGCTCGTTCCCACTCCTCGGCCTCCTGCCGTTCCTCGTCGGCGATCCGCAGCGCCGTCTGGGCGGTGACTGCGGCAAGGATTTCAGTAACTGTTCGGGGTGCCGTGGCACGGTAGAGAGCCGGCTGGGCGTCCAGGAAGCGGCGGCGTAGCCCGGACAGCATGTGGGTATCGCCGTCGTGGAGCAGGTGGGCGAGGACGGTGTCCTTCTCGCCCGCGTCGAGGGTGGCGATCCAGGCGCGGTAGGCGGGAAGTGAGGGTCGTGGTTCGGGCTGCGGTGAGCGCCTTGCTGCGGCCGCGACGAGGTCTTGGTCGATGCGCAGGAACGTGGCCAGGTCGGCGAGAGGCTCGGGCAGGTCGGCCAGGCCCGGCGGCACCGGGGGCTCGAGGGCATCCCCGTCGAGTTCGCCGTGTTGCAGGCACAGCAGCCAGGCGAGGTAGAGGAGGCGCATGTCGCCCTCGGCGACCTGCTGACGGGCGCGGGCGATGGAGGGCAGCCACTGCTGGTCCCTGTCCCCGTCGTCCTCGGGATCGAAGAGATCGATGAAGTCCTCCACCGCGTCCTCGGGATCGGACTGCAGGGTGATCAGGACGTGGTCCCCGCTCTCGCGGCTGGTCGCCGAGTCGCCGGTGCAGTAGGGCTCGGTGGCCCCGGGTGGCAGGGCGGTGGTGGGCCAGCGCAGGATCACCTGCCGGGTGCCCCAGTTCGCGAAGTAGAGGTGGGCGTCGTAGTGCGTCTCCACCAGTGCCTGCGGGTCGCCCCGGAAGTCACCCCAGCCGTAGGTGTTCACGAAGCTGTAGCGGGTGAGGCGGGCGCGCGTCGTCAGCGCGCGGATCTCCGCGAGCTGACTGTCGGACAGCGGCGCCTCCACCACGAACTGGTAGTGCTGGTACTCCGACATGCTCCTCGCCTCCTCGTATCCCTTCCGCTCCGGCCAAGTCGTAGCAGAGACTCAAGTCCGGCGGCGGGGGAATGCGCGGTTCTGGCGGACGGTGGGCACGGCGGAACTCCGGCCAGCGGGGTGACTCACACGTGATCCCCCTCGGAAAGACTTCGTGTGAGCGCTGCCGCTGGAACGAGCCGGGAATATGTCCGCCTGCAGATCACGCAGCAGCAGCGGCCTTCTCCGCTGCGCTCTGCGCGACGGCGTGGGTGGGGCGGACCCGAGGGGACCCGGGCCACATCGTTCAACGTGGCCGCCGCGCCAGGTGCAGTCCGGTAATCCGCGCCTGACGCCACCACGCTCGCGACCGGCTGAGGTCTTCCGCGGATCTTCCGGGTGTCACCGGGGTGTGTAGCGCTGGACGGGGATGCCGACGGCGGCAGCATGGTCTTCCAGCGGCAGTACTTCGCCGGCATCGTGGACGAAAGCCAGGCTCAGGTCCGGCTGTCTGGCGATCATCTGCTGGTCGCGGATGTCGCGCGCACGGCCGTAGTGCTGCGCCTAGTCAGCCGGGATGGGAGACGAGAGAACCCCCGTCGGCGCGCCCGGATCATCCAGCTCGCCCAGCAGGGTGCCGCTGGCGGCGCAGCCGGAAGAAGACGATGACCGCGAGCAGCACCGCCACATTGATCGTCAGCAACCGCAAGACCTCCCACCAGACCACGACCGCCCATCAAAGGGCGGCGGACGCCCACCCCAGCCCTCTTGTGTAGCCCGACCTCCGCGCCGTCGTGTCTCTGTTGCCTTGGATTGGCAACAAAGCGATCTGCTGGCCGGATTCCGCAGGTGAGCGGCGCGCTGTGCCACAAGGGCACCCGCACCGGTGCGGGTGCCGGGCGGCGCTCACCCTGCGACACCTCATGGGCGCATTCTGGCGGAGTGCCTGAAGCTGAAACACGCCTCGCATACTTCAGAGAACCGTGCGCAGGTCCACGAGTGGCGTCTCGTCCTCACAATCAGTAGGGGTGAGGTGGTCGCGGTGGCGGCCTTCGGTGAACATGTCGCGCAGATACATGCCGGGGAAGTCCAGCGGCTCGCTCCGGTCGGCCAGCGCAATGCGCACCCGGTAGGCGGTGTCGCCGTCGCGGAGCAGGATGTCGCACCAGTGCGGGATCGGTGCCTCAATGCCGAGCAGGATGACGTGTTCGTCGGCCAATGGTTGGATCCACGTGGCCAGGTCTTCCAGCAGCCATGCCATGTTCATCCACGCGGGCGCGTGGGTGGCGGGTTGCCAGTCGTATTCGCGTCGGCCTTGGCGTCCCGGCACGGGGGGCGGCTCGCCTTGCATGTAGAGCGGTGGATCGGGTGTGGTCCCGGTGTCGGTGAAACCGATCTGCCGGGACTTGATCGTCATTGCTGTCACACGGAAGCCGTCCGTGCCGAGCTCGAAGGCGGCCTCGGACACGCGGGTGAGGAATTCGCTGTCGGGACTGGCCACGAGTCACCTTTCAAGAACGGGAGAGCGGGTGCCCCGTTCCCGACGGCGTACTGCCGTCGGGAACGGCGCTGTGGACTGATCAGCCTGGGCGCGCAGGGGTCACAGTGCTCAGGCATCAATGAAACGGCATGCCGGAGACTCAGCAACGGCCGGCCACCGAACGGGTGAGGTTCTTACCTCGTGGCAGCGTTCTTGTTGACGCCAGCCTTCACGTCCGCGGATTGCACGGTTCGCGCAAAGGGCTTGTACGCGCCCACATACTTGTTGTCGCCCTCAGCCGCTACGGAGCTCCTGTTGGACTTGGCCAGGGCCTTGGTCACCCAGTTCGGGCACCGGACGATGCCTTCGCAGTACTCGGTGATGACGCCCTTGTCGTGGTCGTCGCGGAGCTTCTTCTCGTTGGCCGACATCAGCACCTTGTACTGCTTGACGAGTTGGCATACCCCGTTGCGGCACTTGTACTTACCCGCGTAACCCGTGTGCCGGTAGGACTGGCCACCGATGTGCTCGCGCACCGGCGACTTCGCGATGTACTCCACAGCCGAGTACTTCGTGATGTTGTGCTTCTTCTTGACCTTCGTCCATCCGAAGCCCTTGTCGGCCGCCGCGTTGTAGTAACCAAGCCGCAGCGACACCCGCCCGGGGCCCCGGTATTCAAGGTGCTTGAGGATCTTGTACGCCGGGTCTGCCTGTACCTGGGCACCTTCGTTGGCCGAGGCGGAAGCCGGGCTGCTTCCGATGGATCCCAGAGTGGCGGTGGCCGCGAGCGCGACCGCGGCTAT
The DNA here is from genome assembly GCF_053646035.1 of Streptomyces sp. NPDC055287. Lineage (NCBI taxonomy): Bacteria > Bacillati > Actinomycetota > Actinomycetes > Kitasatosporales > Streptomycetaceae > Streptomyces > Streptomyces sp. NPDC055287. The sequence continues at coordinate 6,096 of NZ_JBSHNE010000056.1, forward strand.
CTTCGTGCGGTTCATTCGAGCTGTTCCCCCTTCGTGAACCATGCGCACCGGTCCAGTACGCCTCATCACCCTAGGAAGGCCGGTCGACGCGCTCCAACTCTTGTCTCTACACGGCGTGTTGTCCGCGGCAGCCCAGGTCACGCTCGCAATGTCAGCGGGGAGACCCCCGCTTCGTGCTGGCCACCTTTCCCGTACGGGTGTCACCCCTTTGCCTGCTGCGTGTGCTGCCACATAGGCAAGCCGCGTTCGCGGGCAAGGTCGGCAAGGGGAAGGCTCTCGTCAGCCCGGGCAGCGAAGACCAAACATAGGTCGTGGTGGCCCGCTACCAGCGGTAGTACGTCGAGGATGGGACGGACAGTTCCCGCAGTACGGGCTCAACCCCCAGGTGCGGGTGCTCGTCGAGGAGCGCCGTCACCTGGGCCGGGTCGGGTCGAGCTGGGCCGCGAAAAAGGCCGAGGCCGTCCGCAGGGCCTCGTTCGCCCGCTTGAGCTGGGCGTTCTCCTTGCGCAGCGCCGCGAGCTCGGCGCGTTCGTCGGTGGTCAGCCGATCATCGCGCTCGCCGGCATCGGCCTCGGCCTGGCGGATCCAGCCGCGCAGGGCCTCCGGATGCACGCCGAGGTCGACGGCCAGTTTCTTGATCTGCGGCTTTGGATCGGAGGTGCGGTACATCCGCACCGCACGGTCACGCAACTCGAGCGAGTACGTTCTGGGGGCACCCATGGTCTATGTTCCTCTCATGAGTCCCATCTGACCCGCTGTCAACTCTCCTCGCATCTCGGGGGAACCTCACAACGGCTGTCCAAGCTGGGCGTGCAGCCGCTTGAGGCGCCGTCTCCCGCCCCGGCGGCCACGCGTGCGACGAAGGGGGCCCGAGCAAGGCGCAGCAGGCGTTCCAACGGGGCCTGGCGGCCCTCGCGCAGTGGGTCGAGCGGGAGGACCAGAGGTCGGTTCCTCGCGGTCACAGTGAAGAGGGCGCGCTCGACGGCGAGGCCGAGCCGGTGGGCGTGAAGCTGGGCGTATGGGTCTCCAACACCAAGACGAGGCGCGACAAGCTCACGGCGGACCAGCTGGACGCGCTGCGGGAGCTGGGCATGGAATGGGCCTGACACCAGCAGCGGCCGGTCGTTGAACTGGCCGGACACTCGAAACACAGCGAGACCCCGGAGAGCAGGTCTCCGGGGTCTCTTGCTGCCCGTAGGCGAGTAGGTCAGCTGGCGCCCAGGCGGGCATCCAAGACGATGGGGGGCAGCTAATCGCCGTGGCGGAATGCGCCAACCCCACCCGCGTCACGCGCCGCAATTTTCCCTCGCGCACCGCCCGGTGCTCTGCCGGCGGACCGGCGCGGCGGCCCCAGCCGACGCGCAACCGGCTGAGCGCGCCCCGATCCCCGGCCGGCCCGAACCGCCCATCCCGCCCGTCCCTTCTTCCGCCACCAGCCAAGGGACATGGGCAAAAGCGGCCGCAACGGGGATGTCAGCGGGCCGACCACACCCAAACCGCGTGGTGATCTGCACGGATGCGGAGAGGGTCTGGAGGACCGCGCAACAGTACGCGCAACCCCTAGCGCAACAGATGGCGCAACCATAGGCGCAATACTTGTCGCAACCCGGCCCCGTGGCGGGCCTCATACCGCCCGCCACGGGGCCGCCGTATCAGGCGGTGGGCGCCGACTCCAGCGCATGGCGTGCCGCAGGGTGGCGTCCATCCAGGCTGGTGCGGGTCAGGTATCCCACAAGTTGTCCGAGCTGGCGCAGGACTGACAGGCCCGATCCGAGCAGGGAGCCCCGGGACCATGACGCCCCGGGGCTCCCGCTGTGCACTTCAACGTGTCGCACGCTTGAACGACCAGGCGGCGGCCAAGTCACCGCTGGATCTGCCGGGAGACGCGCGCAGACAACGCCTCCTGGAAGTAGTCGGGGCTCGCCCAGCCGCTCGATTGCCGCGCTGGCCTGGGTGTTCGTGGCCTATCGGGCGAAGGTCCGATGCGACCAGAGCCGAGACCTGACGTGCGACCAGAGGCGCGACCTCCTGCACGATCATGGTTGCGTGACCCGCCGCGCCGTACTCTTTCTCGCCCTCCCTCGTTGAGCCCGGCATGGAACTGCTCGCTCAGGCCGCGCCAGGCGTCGAGGCCCTCGCCGGGGAGGTCGCCGACGCCGCCTGCGCGCTCGCCGACGCGGCCAGCCCCACCGCGTGGAACCTCGCGGCCGCCGAGGACGCGGTGAACGCCATCGGCACGCTCGCCGAGGCTCTCGCCGCGATCGACCCCGAGTCCGCCCGGCTCCTGGCGGCGATCCCGACCTCCACGAAAGCGCTGCTGCGCCACCTCGGACAGGACGACGCCGCCGAGAACAAGCAGCCTCCGTGCGCGTCCCCCGAGCGGCGCGGCCTCGGCCACGGATGGCAGGGCGTTCGCGTGCCGTCAGCGGAACGCTGACAAGTGGCGCTGAGGCCGGGGTCCGGTGCTGGGGTTGCGATGCGAGATCGGGTCGGCAGATCTCCAGCCTGCCGGCGGGGCGGTGCGCCGTCTGGAGGGTGGTTGGGTAGGTGGTCGGAGCTTCACCAGTTCCCAAAAAGGTCTCTCAGTGAAGTAGTCGGCGTGGTCGGCTCCCCTTGACCGCATGGTCTGACCTGCGCCGTTGTCCAGTCACTTTCCGGCTGTGAGGCGCCCTGTGAAGCGCCCCCCCAAGACGCCTTGGAGAACGCCCTGCTGAACGTCCTGGAAGGCGCCCTGCCAGACGCCCCGGCGTCAGGGGTACATGTACCGGTGGAGCAGCCTGACCCGGGAGCGCGAAGTCCCGGGGCCATGACACGGACCCGGGACTTCTGTGCACTTCACTGGAGAAGTCGAGTCCGCGGTCGTTGGACGCTCCATGTCTGACGAGGCTTCTGGACTTTCTGGACCCCCCTACGCGTGCACGCGCGTATACGGCCCGGGGCGTCCGGGCCGTACCTGCCAGCGCGAGGCCCCCGGGACGCCCCACCCGTGCACGCGTGAGCTGGGTGTTGAACTGATCGATGGTCAAAACGGCCGGCCCGGTTCCGTTCGTCGACCAGCTCGATGGGTCCGGTGAGGGCGGTCTTCGCGGGTGGCCACTGGCGTGCTCGGCTGGTGTGGAAGGTGACGGGCTACCTGTTCGCGAGCTGGACATCGGGGAGTGCTTCGACGCTGCCGCGCAGGTTGGCGGTGATGTTCACATCGGCAGGGAAGGGCTGGTCAGCCGTGTTCCCGGTGATAAACCGAGGCGTGTGGGCCGATCCCCGTCTAGGTGGAAGCAACACGGTGAGAACTTCGGCCCACCCCGCCATGAGGGGGGCCTGACCGGGGGCTGTGCCGCCCGGCTACTCCCAGGAGAGCACGGGCCTTGGCGCTGGTCTATTTGCGATTGGCGCAAGTCCGATGACGTCGTCGGCGGCGTCTCTGGGCACTAACGAGTCGTGGTCATCCTCAACACGAGAGGTGATGGCCGGCGAGCACCCGGGGGCTCAACATGACGCCCGGCCGTCCGGGGCTCCGACCAGCGGGCACGGGCACATATCGTCCCGGCCTCCCGTGGGGTCTCCGGCGGTCTCTGGGGGCGGCGGGGGCGTCCGGGCCGTACCTGCCAGCGCGAGGCCCCCGGGACGCCCCACCGTGGCCGTCTGGTCACCCAACGCCCCCTGCTTCAGGTACGGTTGTCCGTGCTGCGAGCGGAGTGCCCGACGCCTTCGTGAAGTTGAGTAGCTGGCCGTCCTCAGTTGATGGACCAGCTCGGGCTGAGTCGCAGTCAAGGACATGGGCCGCAGAAAGCCCAGCGATCCCGAGCAAGCTTCCTCGGGACGTCGAGCCAAAGCTAGGCGCTCAGAAGGGCGCACAGTAAGAGGGTGAAGGCTTCCTAAGTAGGCCCTGGTAAGGCACCGAGAGCCTGACGTCGGCACGGCCTCAGCAGGACCACACGTTGGATACGTGGTGGTCGGCTGAGGGCTGAGTGCCGGAGGTTTGACCACCAGGAAGGTAGTCGAACCGTTGAACCTCTCTCTCGGTGTCAAGGTGCTGATCTTCGTGATCTGCGCCCTGATCTCCATCATCATCGGCATCGTGGCGGGCCTCGTCATCCACAAGCCGAGCACCCCAAAAGGACCCTCGTTCCTGTACGGAGGCGGCGTGTTCGGCGGTTCTCTGACGCTGTGCCTCGTGGTACTCACGTCGCTCGGCGTGCTCTGAACGCTCTCGAAGGTCCCGGAGGGCTCGCCTCACCTCCGGGACCTTCGAGATACGGCCCCACGCTGTCGCGTCCGTGCCTACGCTCATGCTGTGACGATCACACCGGTTACCCTCGCCCTGATCAGTACTGGTGCCGGGTTCTTGGGGGCCGTCATCGGCACGGTGGGCACCCTCACGTCGGCCAGCCTCACCCAGCGCGCGACCCGCGACCGTGAGAGCGACTTCAAGGTATGGGAGCGTCGAGCCGACGCGATCGAGGAAGCTCACCGGAAAATGCTCGCCCTCGGCAACGCTCGTGACCTTGCCTGGGGGCGGAGACAGGTGCCTAGCGGGTTGGGCCCTTCGGATCTCGACCCAGGGCACCAGGACGAGCACTTCCGGCTGGTCGTCACCAAGCTGACGCTCTACACGACGCCCGAGCTGGTGCAGGCGTACCGCAAGTCCAATGAGGCGTTCTTGAAGTCGCTGCTCAGCGTCCAGCAGGTGCAACTAGCGCTTGCAGACAGCGGTGCGGAGAGCGACAGGCCGAAGAGGCAGCGGAACATCAACGCAGCGGTGGCCGTCGCGACTCGGGCCGTCGAGGAGTCACGGGGCTGCCGACGAACGCCTTGAAGCCGCGCTTCGTGAAGCGGCCACGCTCGCCGCTCCACGGTCCCGCCGACGTTAGCCGGCCTACTTCAAGTCGGCGATGAACGTGCCCAGGCCCAGCTCGGTGCGGACCTGGCCCGTGTCGCGCAGGTTCGCGAGGGCCTTCTGGGCGGTGCTGGCCGCGATCTCGAACTCTGCGCTCAGCTCGACGCTGCCCGGCACGCGGCTGCCCGGCTCCCCGCTCGCCGCGCTGGCGAAGCTGGCCGCCGCGGCCTGACCCGGGCCACTCACCGCTGACGCCGTGTGCCAGTTCTCCGAAGGCGAGACGATGCTGCCGGTGCCTCGGGCGGAGACTGTGCTGTCGCGCCCGGCGGACGCTGAGTGCCCGGACCTGCGGGTCTGGCCGACTGCCGATGTTCTGGCGATCTTCCGCTTCCTTGACGACAGGCTGCCGTGGGCGCCGGCCGCCTGGCTGCTGACTGTCGAGGCTGCCGCCGATCATGTCCCAACTGCCCCCGAAGACCCCCTGGAGGAGGTCGTCGAGGGAACCGGTGAAACCAGACTGGCTCGCGGTCCCGATCAGCATCGTCAGCGGGAAGCCCTGGCGGGGCAACACGTGATCCCAGCCCGCAGGCGCTTCGTGGAGCGCCATCCGCACGGCTGCGGTCTCGCCCCGGCCCGGGTCGCCGAACACACACACCGCGCCCTTGGTCGCCATCGCCTGCCCGACCGCCTCGGCCACCGCCCGCACCGACGACGTCCGCACCAGCTGCGCTCCGGCCGGCAACGCCACACCCGCCCCCGCACCGCTCTCCCCCGCCGACGAGCGCGCGAACGTCGCCGCCGGCGCGGGGTGCGGTGGCCGTCCCTCAGCCGCCATGCCCGCTCCGCCCTCACACGGCCCGGCCAGAGCGAGATCAGCCAGCGCCTGCCGTGTCCGCTGCTCCTCCCGCTCCTGCCGCACCACCGCACGGTCCGGCAGGACCCTGCCGGCGACCAGGTCCCGGCGCACCACCCGGTACAACGGCGCCAGCGAGGGCACCTCTCCCCCGGCATCCTTCAGGTGACGGTGCAGCACCGCCACGTTCCCGCCTGCCTGCACCAGTGCCTCCCACGCCTGGTCGGACAACTCCAGCCGGGCCCGGGGCCTGGGCTCCGCACGGCCCTCCGTCCGCGCCGCCTCCAGCCGGCGCCACACGGTCCGCACAGTCAACCCCACAGACCTGGGCCCCCGCACGCACGTGCGCTGTAGTCAACGCCCCGGTCGCATCGAGCTCCAGCAACCGCGCCACCAGCACCGGCCTGGACACCCTCAACCCCGCCGTGACCTCGCCCCACGCGCCCGGCTCCCCCACCCCACACCCTTCCGCCCGCGAAAACCGACACCGCCCACCGTGCCGCCGCGCAGCCACCGAAGGATCAGAAGTGCCGTTCCCAAGACAACGGAACAGGGCGGGGTGTACCGCCCCATGACAGCCGCGCCCCTCGCATCCACCGCCCCACAACAGTGACCACACCCGCACTCAACACCCGAGCAGCGAAAACACTCCGGTCTGACGTGCCGTCACTAACCACTCCACTGACACCAAACCGGCACATCGCAGCCAGCCCTGCTCGTCGGGCCGGTAGAGGATCAGCTTGGCGGACATGCACCCAGCCTCTTCCCCGCCCTCACCATCAGCACCTGGCCACGCGCGAACGGGTGACGCCCGCCCCGTGAAGCGGATCGCGGCCTCTCACGGGCAGCCGCACCGGTGGCTTCGGCAGCGGGGTACGTTCGGAAGTACGGGGTGCGGCCCTGGCCACCGAGGCCGCGACGGGGGCCGCGCCCCGACAACTTGCGGTGCAGATTCAGCGGGTTCGGGAGATGACCGCCGCGCGGATGTCCGGCCGCCACGTGGGCCGCAGGAGGGCCCGCCACGGCTCGCCGGACTTCCAGCCCTCTCCCCGCGGCCGCTCGCGGAGTTTGCCGATCCCGCCCTTCACCGGGGACTTGATGGCGGTCACCACGATCGCCATCGCGGAGTCGCGGTCGGTGACTGCGGTGGAGCCGCGCCGCGTCATCACCCGGGACGCGTACACGCCTAGCAGCCGGGCGGGCTCGGCCGGCGGGAGCTGCCCAGTGGTGTCCCAGTCCTGCCTGCGCCGCAGGCCAGGGCCTCAGGCGGCGAACGGGTTGGTGCGGCCGGGCAACTGCTGCCCCGGGCGCAGGAACCGCTGGCCGCCCTGTTCGTCGCGCACCGCGAGGAACCCGGCGTCCGTCAGCCGCTGTGCGATCTTCCCGCGGCGGATCGCGCCCACCTTGAACGCCACGGTGAAGAGCAGCGCGACCGCCCCGCCGGAGGCGACCGCTTCGACCGGCGACCTGTCGATGAGCAGGAGGACGGTCAGGACCGCGCAGGCGAGGTAGACCAGCACCTTCTGGCTCCGGTCGGCGACGTACTGGGCCATGACGTCAAAGGTGATGAGGTCCTTCAGCACGGCCACGGCAGCGACCGCTTCGGGGAGCGGCTTCAGCGAGCCCTGCTCCAGCCCCGGCACTGTCCCGCCGTTGCCCGCCTGCGGATGGGCGGTGATGGTGGCCGCTTCGCGGACACGCGCGTCGGGCTGCGGGTCCCGGTACATCCGGACCTGGACGAGCGAGTTCTTGAACCCGGTCCTGTACGCCATGCCGTACGTGTATCCGTACTGCTCCGCCACGTGCGCCAGGGCGGCCGCCTTCGGCGTGGAGCCCTGGGGGGCGATCTCGACGATGTCCTGCTGACGGGCGATCTGCTGGAGCATCCCCGCTATGTGACGTTCTACGGACATCCTGTTCCCCGCCCCCTGGGACCCCGCGCCTGGGGCCGACCGGCGCACAGCCTAGTAGCGCTGGTTCATGTTCTTCACGACCAGGCCCTCGACGCCGGAGACGTCCGTCCAGTCCTCCAGCCACTCCCGGGCCCTGGCCCGGCTCGGTGGTCATCGGGCACAGCGTCCACGGTGCGGTCAGTGTGCGGGTGGCGAAGAGGACCTCCAGTCGCCGGAGGCGCTGGGCGTAGGGCAGGGCCAGCAGCTGGATGCCATCAGCCTGGAGGGCGTCAAAGGCGACGAAGCGCCGGGGTCTTCACCACGAGCGCGGTGACGGTGCGGCCTCGGGCGGCGGCCCTGCGCTAGAGGGGCTTCGAAGGACAACCGGCCGGTCGCGGCGTCCCGGGACGACGAACTCCCGTCGAGAACCAGGTCCTCGGGCAGTTGCCCGGCAGCCGCGACCAAGTCGGGGAAGCAATCCTGCACCAGGAAGCCGCGCCGGGACTGCAGGAGCAGCCGGCCGCCCGGGCCGTTGGGGTGAAGAGGATCGTCCGGTGTCCGTCGAACTTCCGCTCCGCCGCGAAGCACCCTGCAGAGCGGGCGCCCGCAGTGGGCCTGTTGGGCCACGGGCCTGCCGGCGGCGAGGATGACGCGCTTCTCCTCGCCGTGCGGTACGTACTCCTGCAGGACGCAGTAGCGGTCGCGGAAGCCCATCAGGCCGCCTTTGGTGAGGAGCTCGGTGACGAGTCGCTACCTGGCACCGATCCGGACCGCTGCTGTTTCACCATCGCCTGGCGCCCCCGTGACATCGCTTCTCACTTCGGCGACATCACCATGGAAACCATGTATCGGCAGCTCTCCAGATGGGCCGAGACCGGCCTCATCCACAAACTCGGCCCCGGCCTCTACGCCGCCACGGCATGGACCTCAACACCCCTTGCATGACCTGCGAAAACATTAACCACCCGGCCTTGGGGGGAGGCCCCGTGTCCGGGCACATGCCCGGGCAACCACGCAGGACGTCAAAAGTGAAGCTGAGGCCGCCGTCTCTACGACGAGCCATCAACCGACTGAGCTCAAATAGCTTCATGCCTCCGGTCTACAGCAGATTCCCGGCAGTGTTCCCCCTGCTCCAGCTCAACCGGTGCTGATGCGCGTGACGGTGAGGTGGCGGCGTCGTCGGTCGGGTGACTCCCATGAAGCCGGGCGCTCGGCGACACCCATCCGAGCCACCCAGAGGGACCATCCCGCACGGCGGCGCATCCGTGCAGCCGTCCGACAGTTCTTCGGAGGGGTGTTCACTTGGTCTGCGTGGGCGCACCGTCCCGGCGGTCCAGGCGTTCGTAGAGGGCGCGAGCGAGGCGGGCGCGGTTCTGGACGCAGCGCAGTGCCCTCGATCGTCGCGGACAGCCGGCCTTCTGACTCGCGCAGAACAACGTCGGCGAGCGCCTTGGGCCCGCTGTCCTTGCGCAGCTCGTCGGCGCGGCCGGCGGACGTCGGCGGCGAGGGCGCGGGCGTGCCAGGCCGCACGTCGGTCGAGGGGACTGGTTCCGGCACGCCGATGACGAGTCGCCGTGGTCGGCTTCGGGGTCCCTTCGAGGGTTATCGGGTTCTGAAGTGGCGGAAGAGGTTTCGGGCGACGTACACGCCCGGGCCGCCGAAGCCGACGATGTCGACGCGTCCGTCACCGGTGATGTCGGTGAGGAAGCGGGGGTGGCGGTCTATGCGCCAGCCGCCTGCGTTCTCGTTGTACCCGAAGCCGCGGCACACGAGCTGGGCCTGCTCGAACTGGCCGTCGCCGCGGTTGTGCGACACCCAGACGCCTTCGTCGCCGAATCCGACGATGTCCGGGTTGCCGTCGCCGGTGACGTCCGCGAGGAGACGGAGGTGCTTTTCGCCCGTCCACCCCTGGGCGTGCCCGAAGTCGTTCAGGACGAGCTTGGAGGGCTCGAACGTGCCGTCGCCGCGCCCGCGTGCGACGGCGACGCCCTGGGGTCCGAACCCGACGATGTCCACTGCTCCGCCGTCGGTGGTCCTGATCAGGAAGCGGGGGTGCTCCTCGACCGAGCAGCTCCACCCCTGGTCGGTCCCGAAGTCGTCGAGGATGTACAGGGGTTCGGCGAAGGTGCCGTCTTCGTCCTGGAGGGATACCCAGACGCCGTCGTCGTGGCAACCGACGATGTCGAGCCTGCCGTCACCGGTGGTATCGGCGAGGAAGCGGGGGTGCTTTTCGGTCAGCCAGCCCCCCGCTTTCTCGTCGTGGCCGAACGCCTTGAGGACCGGTTCGTCTCCTATCGGTGCGAACGTGCCGTCCTCGCCCTGGAGAGATACCCAGACGCCGTCGTCGTGGCAACCGACGATGTCGAGCCTGCCGTCACCGGTGGTATCGGCCAGGAAGCGGGGGTGCTTGTCGGCCAGCCACCCGCCGGCCTGCTGGCTGTGCCCGAACGCCTCAAGGACCAGCTCGCCGCCCGCGGGCGTGAATGTCCCGTCCTCGTCTTGAGGGGACACCCGCACGCCGTCGGCGGCAAGCACGACGACATCGGGCCTGCCGTCGCCCGTCAAGTCGACAAGGTTCCACAGGTCCGTGGGACTCGAAGAGGGCGCGGGTGAGTGCAGGACGCGCTCGTCGTCCTCGAACGTGCCGTCGCCTCTGCCGGAGGACGTTACAGCGCCCTTCGCGGGCTTGAGCCCGACGATGTCCTTTCGCCCTGCGTCTGTGGTTTCGGCGAGGAACCGGTCACCGAGTCCGGCCCACCAGCCCGGTTGCCCGCTGGGAGAGCGGTTGGGTTTGTGGCTCTTCCACCCGCCGGCGTCCTGGTCGCCGCCGAACTGCTTGAGGACCAGCAGCATGTTGCTGAAGGGGGGTGTCGCACCGGGTGCCGGCCGCAGCGCGGTCGGGCGGGCCAGCCGCCAGGAGCGGCGGCCGTTCCAGTGGTCCAGTGGCGCCCAGGGCAGCACCGGGTCGCTGATGCGCTCGGGCTCGGCCGGGACGAACCGCCACCACTGGCTTTCCGCGTTGTCGTCGTGCTCGCGCAGGACAATCCGGGTGTCCTCCTCGTCGGGGTCGGCGGGGTCGGCGAGGTCGAGAACGGCGCCGTCGGTCGCGGCCTCGATGAAGTAGAGGCCCGCTTCGCCGTCAACAGGGACGAGGTGCCACTGCTGGTCCTTCTTGCTGGCGGCCGCATCCCACTGGCGGACGCCGCCATCCGCGGCAGCGGGGTTGTCGAGCACCTTGCCGCCGGCCGCGTTGCGGATCACATACGCCTGGTCGTCCTGCACTTGTCCGCTTTGCGCGGCCTCCACGGGGGTGAGTTGCCACTGCTCCGGGCTCGGGCCGCGTTCGGGGAAGTCGCGGACGACGAGCGCCCCGTCCGCGCCCGGCGCGGCCTTGGCACCGAGGGTCTTCCCCGTGGCGGCGTTGACGATCTCCAGCTTCAGTTCTTCCGTGGGCACGGGCATCGTGGTGCCTCTTCCAGACGGTTGGGGCGCGGGCTCGGGACGGGCGTGGCGCGGCGGTGGTCGCGGATCACGTGAAGACGTGGTGGTACGGCACGTTCCACTCGCTGGGCAGCCGCGGGTAGAACGTGTTGATGACCGTGCCGGTGAAGTCCCCGCCCCAGTTGTAGGTCAGGCGCACCTCGCTGTCGGCGGTCACCGCGTGGTCCTTGAAGCCGAGGATGGCGTCGGGGTGGGTGATCGGCACGAAGGTGATCCCGCCCCACGGCGTGACCGTGACGACCCACAGCTGGGTGTCCTCGGGCGCGCCGTTCTTCCCGCGCCACTTGTCGCCCACCTTGTCGGGAAGGCCGACCTGGACGGTGTCGGCCGTGCTCTTGGGGGCCTCCTGATGGACGGTGATGCGCCTGCGCTGCGGCTTGGGCGTACCGTCGTCGCCGCGCCCGGCGTCGGCGTCGCCCGCGCCGGCGGCCTTGGGCGTCACCTGGCCGGCGGCGCTCTCGATGAAGTACAGCGGTCGCTGCCCGAAGAAGCCGGCCGGGGTGATGTACCAGAGGTGGCCCTGCGCCTCCTTGGTGGCCGGGTCGAGCGCGGTGGCCAGCTTGACCCCCTTGTCGTGGTCCTCCTCCTTCAGCTCGGCGGGGCGCAGGTAGCCGCCGTTGAAGGCGTGGACGAGCATGACCGGCCGGTTTTCGAGCAGCGCTGCCACGATTGCGTTGTCGTAGCTGTTCACCGCCACCGGGCCGCCGACGACCAGATTCGACATGGTCTGGCGTTCTTGGGTGTACATCGCGAAACCTCACCTGTCCTGATTGTGGAGAACAACGGGTCGGACGCTTAATGCAGTGGCCTGCCGTACGACATTTCCGCACATGCAATCGCCTGCGGTCGACGCGACTTCGAAATCAATTGAATGAATGACGTGAATACCTCGCCCACGACAACGGTCGGGGCTATGAAATCTGCAGGTAGGGCGATTGCCCGAGTCGCGATCGAGTGGCCGGCAGACCTCAATTTACCTTCGCTGGAAGTGAGTTGGGATGGGCCTGGAACATTCATCACTCGATTGAGCAGATAGTACGCAGACACCTTCACAGCGAGTGGAGCCCGTGCTAGCTTCACTTTTCAGAGCGCGTGTAGATTGTTGTTTGCATTTCACCGAGCATAATTCGGCCAGATTAGTCGAGGGCGGGGAATGTCTTCCAACGCGTACAACCTGGGACGGGCAAAGCGCCAGCCGCTGACGAAGAAGAACCTGCGTGAACTCAACATCGAGCAGGCCTGGCAGTCCATCCTCAACCATCCCAACCTGGTATACGTCGACGACTACGGCGTGCGGCACAAGCCCGTCGGGTTCTCCGTGAACAAGTCGAGCTTCGGCGCTTTCCCCGGGACCGCGTTCCAGCTGGGCTGGCTCGCCTACATGAACCTCGGGGAGCCGCTGATCGAGGAGCGGTGCAACATCAGCCAGCCCCCGCCCGACTCGTTCTCCTCGCGCACCTACGTCAACCGCAGCCAGGCATCCGCGATGACGTTCACCGACTCGGTTGATTTCACCGTGTCGAACGGGGTCACGTGGTCGCTCCAGGGGGAAGCCAAGCTGACCTTCGGCGGCAGCGTCAGCGCGCAGCTCCAGCTGCAGCTGCAGAACCAGCTCAAGATGGACCTGCAGACGCAGCTTCAGACGCAGCTGCAGAACGAGATGGCGAACAAGAACGCGAACACGATGACCAACAAGAACAGCAAGGACAACGTGGGGGCGGACAACGCCAACGCCACCGAGACGGGCGTGAGGAACGCGGCGACGAACTCCGTGGCGAACGCGGTGACGAACTCGGTAGCGTTCACGACCACGGGCAGCGCCACCGGCACCGCGACGCTCAACGCCTCGCTGCTGCTCGGCATCACAGGCTCCGTCGGCGGCTCCCTGAACACCAGCTGGGCCTCGAAATCGCAGATCTCCGGCCAGGTCCCGCCGGACTCCCGCGTGCAGACCATCGTTACGCAGCGGCGTACCCGCAAGCAGTACTGCTACGAGATTCCAGTGACGTTCTCCGGGTTGATCGCGGTGAAGTACGACGCGCCGGTGGCGGTCCTTGCTCCTCCGCAGTCCGGGGACTATCCCGGCCTCGACCAGGTCGTCGCCCGCGACATCGGCGACCTCGACCTGGCCGGCGGCGGCTTCCGCATGAAGGGGCTCGCCGAGGTCGTCTCCGCCCTGGATGTCCACCACACCATGTTCGACGGCGAGATCCTGACCGACAGCCAACGCGCGCTGCACAAGCGGCCCTGACCGGGCGCACAACGACGACAAGGGGCGACGACCATGGTGTTCGACAACATCTTCAACTCTGCGGGCAAGGGCGCTGGGCTCTTCTCGGTGACCACCGACAGCCACAAGCCCCAGCCGGGGGCGGACGTCGACTTCGAGGACGCCGACGACGACACATACGACGACAAAAGCACGAGCCTGTTCAACAACGCCATCCACGGGGCTTCCTCCCGGGCGAAGGTCGTAAGCGAGCAGTCGCCCGAAGCGCGGGCCGTCCTGGGCTTCCTCGGCTCCTTCATCCAGACCACCCAGGCATCAGCCGGTGCGCAGGCCCAGTACGCCCAGGATCCCGGCTCTGTTTCCACGGCGGCGGCCGCCGGCATGCAGCAATCGAGTGCGACGGTGACCGAGCACCCCGGCCTGCAGAAGAACGATGACCTGGAGAGCAAGCCGAAGAAGAGCGACTACACCAAGGCCCCCAAGGCCCCCGAAGCACCCAAGGCACCCGAGCCCGGCAAGGCGCCCAAGGCGAGCGCCGAGAAACCGTCCCGCTCCGAGTCCGAGTAGGGCCCGGCTTTCTGTGGGGTCAGGGGCGAGAGCGCCCCTGACCCCACCGTGCGTCATACGGGCAGCAGCTGCCACTGCCGGTTCCGGTGGTCGCCCTGCGACCCGTGCTGCTTGATCAGCGTGCGGGCGTTGGTGTCGACCTGCAGGAGCAACCCGCTGTTGCGGTTCGCGATCTCGTACAGCCGCGGGGTGCCGTTCACCGAGCCCACCGGGATCAGCCTCCAGTGCTGGTGGTGTGCGTCGTCGCCCTCGTAGGCGCGTTGTGCGATCACCGCCCCGGGCGCCTCTCCCCCTCCGACGACCTCCAGGATCTTGCCGCTGCGCACATTCTCGATCCTGTACAGGACATCGCCGTCGTCCTGGCCGGCCACGACCAGCTGCCACCGCTGGTTGTCCCTCGAGGCGGCGAGCAACTGGTGGATCTCGGCGCCGTCCTTGGCGGACTCACGCGCAACCCCCATGCGCAGCCTGCTGCGGACGTTGGCCCAGGAGACCACCGTGCCCGACGCGGGCAGCCCGGCCATCTCCGCCCACGCCACCTTCCGCACCCGGTTGTTGCCGTAGTCAGCGATGTAGAGGTTGTCGACGCAGTCCACAGCGAGCCCGATCGGCTTGTTCAGCTGCGCCGAAGCGGCCGGGCCGTCGTGACCGTCGAAGCCTTCGGTGCCCGTGCCGGCCACCGTGCTGATGTTCCCATCAGCCGTGACCTTTCGGACCCGATGGTTGCCGTAGTCGGCGATATAGAGGTCGCCCGCGCCGTCCACCACCACCCCCAAGGGGCACTTCAGCTGGGCCGAGGCCGCGGGGCCGTCGTCACCGTCGGAGCCTGCGGCGCCTGTGCCGGCCACCGTGCTGATCTTCCCATCAGCCGTGACCTTCCGGACCCGATGGTTGCCGTAGTCGGCGATGTAGAGGGTGCCCGCGCCGTCCAACGCCACTGCGTGCGGCTTGTTCAGCTGGGCCGAGACGGCAGGGCCGTCGTCACCGTCGGAGCCTGCGGCGCCTGTGCCGGCCACCGTGCTGATCTTCCCATCAGCCGTGACCTTCCGGACCCGGGCGTTGTCGTGGTCGGAGATGTAGAGGGTGCCGGCACTGTCCACCGCTACCCCGAACGGGTAGTTCAGCTGGGCCGAGACGGCAGAGCCGTCGTCACCGTCGAAGCCCTTGGCGCCTGTGCCGGCCACCGTGCTGATCCTCCCATCGGCCGTGATCTTCCGGACCCGGTGGTTTTCGGTGTCGGCGATGTAGACGGCATCTGCGCTGTCCACCACCACCTCACGCGGGTAGTTCAGCTGGGCCGAGACGGCAGGGCCGTTGTCCCCTTCGCATCCCGCTACCCCGGTCCCTGCGACCGTGCTGATCTTCCCGTCAGTCGTGAGCTTCCGGACCCGGTGGTTGCACTGATCGGCGATGTAGAGGGCGCCGGTGCTGTCCACCGCAATCCCGTACGGGCCATTCAACTCTGCCTTGAGCGCGGGCGTGTTGTCCCCCTTGAACCCCACCACCCCGGTCCCCGCGACCGTCCTGATCCCAGGGGCGGAGTGCTCGTCCTGCGCGGTTGCCTCGTGGGTAGTACTCATCGCCATCCCTTCACCGCTCACCGGCCACCCCTCGCAGCCGCTCCAACCACTTCCGGTCCACCGCCATACCGCCCCCTTGTCCCCAGATCGGATCGTCCTCGCCAGCCCGGAGGCGAACCGCAAGACCGATCCTCCCGCCGCCCGGGGCACAGAAACGGGAACGCATGCACAAACAGGTTTTCCGGACAGATCGCAGCAAGAAGCAGGATGGTTTCTTCCCCACGCGTGCACGCCCCCCCTCCCAGCCAGCTTCCGGAAAGCAGACCGAAGGGAGATCACCCACACGAGGAACTGACTGACTCAGACCTCCGGGCTGCCAGCGACTTCCATCCCGGCTCCGCCGCCCTGACGGCGGCGCGGCGCGGCGGCCCCGGCCGACGCGCAACGGGCTGAGCCGCCCCGGTCCCGGCTGCGGCCGCGTCGCCCATCCCGCCCGTCCGGTACTCCTTCACTCCAACCAATGGACATGGGCAGAGCGGCCGCAACGGGGATCTCAGCAGGCCGACCGCAGCGAAACCGCGTGGTGACCTGCACGGGCACGGGGTCGCTCCTGCGGGGCGCGCAACAGTAGGCGCACCCCTTGGCGCGACATCCAGCGCAACCGATGGCGCAACCCTTGGCGCAACCTCGTGCTGCTGGTCGGCCGAGGTGTCGCGGTCACGCGGCCCGGACGGCTCGCCCGGCCCGCCGGCACCGAGGGGACGGTCTCCCAGCAGGGGTGCCACCACAGTCGTACGGACAGGAGCAGCAGGCGGCGGCGCAGGGCGGTGGTCTCGAGGGGGCGGGGCGCGGCGAGCGCTTGGTAGGTGGCGTTCCAGGCGGCTTGCGTCTGCACCAGGTCGTCGAGGAAGTCGGTCACGTCCATACCGACATTAGATTGCTTGTTCGAATGTGGTCCAGTTCGGGCGCGCCTCGACCGACGCCGTGGACGCGCGCCGGGCATGGCGGCTTCATGGTCGGGCCTGTGGTCGCCCCCACCAGGCAAGGCATCCAGCTTGGTGACCTGGCGGTATGGCCTTAGCGTGACCGTCGTCCAACGTGGGCGATGACCCGCACTCCGACCCGGTGACATCACTGACGAAATGATCCAGGCCATGGACACGGCCAAGCGGCTGGGACTGCAGAAGGGCCTGCGCGCCTCGCCGCCAACATCCGTGCCGACGCCGAAGGCCGCTACGACAGCGCGGAGCCCGAGTGGCGGTCCGGAGTCGAGTGGACGCTGCTGTGGATCGAGAACACCGCCGCTCAGCTGACCGAAGGCAGGCCGAAACCGGCGGCACCGGTGGGCGTCAGGGCGTGGCGGCGGGGGGCCTCACCGATGAGGCCACCCCCGGCCACTTGTGGCTACCGGCGGCGGCCGAACAGGCCGCGGTTCTTCTTCGCCTGCGCTTCGGCCGCGTCCCGCGCGGCTGCCTCTTCGGCCTGACGACGCGCGACGCGTTCGGCTGCCGCGCGGTCGGCCGCTTGCTGAGCGCACGTCCCGCACAGGTCGTCTCCCTCGCTGCGCCACGAGTACTGCTGGAGCGACTGCCAGCGGTCGTCGGTGAACCTGGTTCCGCAGCGCGTGCACACCGGCCGCTTCGCCTCCCGCTCCGCGGCCTCGCGCTCCGCCTCGCGGCGACGGGCCTGCTCCCACTGGACCGCGTACAGCCGGTCGCCGTCGGGGTTGTCCAGCGCCTCGTTCAGCGTCTGCCACTCCTGCCGCCCGAGCCTGCGCCACACCTTTCCCGCGGCCCCGTCCGGGTCGGCGGTGATCCGCTCCAGTTCGGTGACGACCACGGGCACCGCCTGGTGGTAGTCGACGGCCGTGATGCCCGACGCGGAGCCGTTGTGCGGCTTCCCGGCGAAGTAGACGCGGGTGGCCTGTTCCAGGCGCCGGATCCGGCTCTGCCGCTGCGCCTTCGTCCTGCCCGTGAACACGAACGCCACCGGCACGTAGCCCTCGTGGCCGGTCGCCGGGTAGATCCGCGACCACAGCCTAAAGTCGTGCACCGCCGCGCCGTCGTAGCGAGCCGCCTGCGCCTGGTACTTGTCGGCTTTCGGCGCCAGGAGCTCGAACCACTCGGTGTAGCGGCGCAGCTTGGCCACCAGGACGTCGACGGGCTCGTTCACGCGGTCGACCTCCAGGAGCATCGCGGGCACCCCCGCGTCCGGGGCGCGCATCGTCAGGTCGGCGTACTGGGTGTAGCCGTAGGGGAGCTTGTGGCCGATCTCGGTCTGCCAGGACAGCGGCGTGCCGAGCCCGGCCCCGGTGAGCAGCGCGGCGGTCATCGTCGCGGCAGCGGCGTGTTCGTCGAAGCCGTCGCCGGCGACCGGCTCGCCGTCGTCGTTGTACTCGAGCTTGCGCAGGGCGGAGACGCGTACGTCCTTCGGCAGCAGCTACTTGGCTTCCTTGTGTCCTCGCTCGGTGAGCACCCACAGCTGATGGCCCGACTCCAGCCGCGTCTCCACCCGGATCTTCCCCTCGCCCTTGAGGGCGTTGAGGGTGTCCTCGTAATCCGGTCGTGCGAGTCTGCGGGACGCAGCATCCGCCACAGATGCTCTGCGGTGGCGCGCTGGAAGATCCCGAGCGCCCCGAGCACTTCCTTCTTCCGGGTGTGGGTGGGCTTCCAAGTCTGATCTGAAGACTTGGAAGGGTGGTCGAACGTACGGGAAGACCTGTTCTGCCGGGGCTGACCTGCGGATACGCGCCAGGCGGGCGAAGAGGCCGTGGAGGGGGTGATGGAGGGGCCCGTGGAGGGGGCCGGCGGCACCTGGTCAATGTCCTCGCCGGGCGCCGGGTCGTCGGTGTCGTGCGGTTCGTGAGCGGGATCGGGTGAGAAGTCGGCGGGCACGGTGTCCTCGGTTTCCTCCGGCCGGCTGGCCGGGTCGACGGTCGTCCGGCCCGTACGCGGATCTGCGCACGGGCCGGAGCCACCGTGCGGAAGCACCCCTTGTCCGCGGTCTGACGATTCCGGCCGACCGGTGTCCGTTTCCACCCTGGTCAGGTAGCGGCTGAGCGCTTTGTCAGTGACCGACGTCACGGACAGCACCCCGCCCCGGAGCTCGGACTCTGGTCCGCAGCCACGCGCGCTGCAGATCGCTTCTGAGGCCGCCGCGATCGTCGGGGCGGCCCGTAGATCGAGGAGTCGTCATGCCCGAGAACACCGTCACTGCGTCGCTCGCCCCGATGGAGTCGGAAGACATCGTCAGTGCGGTCGCCTACATCCGGGCGTTGCAGGCCCGGGGCGTCGACACCGCCCGCGGTCATAACCGCCTTGACTGCCCCCACTTTGCCCTCAGGGAATCCGAACCTCCGTGCCTCGGTCTGAGCTTCAAAGAGTTGACGAACCCTTTCCCATCCTTCGGACGGTTCGAAGCGAGCCACCATCCATGGTTGATCACCAGAAGGTGAAGACAGTGCTCCGAGCACATCGTCGCCACATCTGACCCACCAGACGGGTCCGTCGGTGCGATCGTCCCTCAGTTGCACAACTCCTCCTAGTGATCTGAGTCAGAGATTCGTCGGCAGTAGGCGGCGACTTTGTCGAGGATCTCGTCGGCGGTCTTCGTCCAGACGAAGGGCCTGGGGTGC
>NZ_JBSHNE010000057.1:0-25025 GCF_053646035.1 Streptomyces sp. NPDC055287
TTGAGCTGCGGCTGGACGGCACCGAGGTACGCGTACGGCGCCCGAAGGCGAACCGGCCCGGCCGCCGGGCGTTCGTCTCGGGCAAGATGCGGCAGCCCACGAAGAAGGCCGCCGTCGTCACCGATGAGAAGGGCCGCACCCTGTGGGCCGGCGCGATTCGGCCGGGCCGTATGCATGACCAGACCGCGGTCAAGAGCGAGGGAATCGAGGACCTCCTCGAGCAGTACCCGCAGGTCAAGGCCAAGGTGGATGCCGGATATCGGGGCCTGGCCAAACGGTTTCCCGGCCAGGTCCAGGCGCCGCCGAAGAAGCCCGGCAAGGATGCATCGGCGGAGGAGACCGCCGCGTGGGAGACAGCCCGCAAGCGACAGTCCTCCGACGGATCTGCGTCGAGCACGCCAACGCTGAGCACAAGCAATGGCGTCCCCTTCAGCGGTACATCGGACGCCGTGAGCACTACGACGAAACACACCTGGCGATCGCCGGACTCGTCTCCGACCGCACCGCCGAGCGGTAATGACCCATCAGCCGAACCGCCAAGCCGACACGTCCCGACCTCAGTCGCACACAACGTCGTTAGCAAACTCCGGGGAAATCACGGCAGTTGCCCCCTTGTATGCGCACTGGAGGGCCACCGTACCGCCGTGGTCATGGCGAGGGAGGCTGTTTGAAACGTGGTGTCCATCACCACTCGCGCGGCCTCGCTGGACCCCTCTTACCACGCCACGCCGGATCAGGTCGGCTTCCGTCACTGCGTTCCCTGAAGAGGAACCAGCTCCTGGGTGTACGGCCGCCAAGGTCGCCAACGCCGTCCATGTGCTGTAGGAGGCCTGCCGCCGGAACTGGGCACCGCGCCGGTATGAGGTCTACCACCGGGGCATGACTGCCTGGGACTATCGCGGCCGTGCCCGTCGTTGTCACTGCCCTGGAGCAGCTCCAGGAGTGCGGCGCTGACGCGGCGGTGTGGCGCCGCGTGGGACGGACCGGCGAGCAATCGCTGACCGCCGCGCTCGTCAACCCCGACGGCGACGCCCCTCTACCGCCGCCAGGCCGCCCGCGCCGACGCTTGAAGCAGCGCGGCACCGGGCCGCCCAACGAGAGGCGCGGCGCGCCCAGTCTGCAAGCGGTGCGGGCAGAAGTTCACCGACAGCGCTGGAGGAGACCACCGCGCGGGGTGCCTGGAGGGCCGGCGACCCCTGTCCGTGCGCAGCAGGTGCCATGCCGACGACGTCGCCCGGTAGGAAGCCGCCGCCGAAGCCGCCCGTCGGCAGGTCGCCGCACCGCCGGAGCCAGCGTCGGAGGGCGACCGCGAGCAGGAGCCGGGCAAGCTCCGCGGCCTGTTCCGCCGCCGGACCTGACCCGGGCAAGCCGAAGGCGACCAGGCAACCCCACCCCGCGTGGCGGCGCGCCCAGGGCGCCCAGCGACGGTCGGCCGCGTCGTCTACTCGGTGGTGCCGGGGCGTCCGATGTCTACGTACATCCGTGCCCTCACCCCGGACTCACCTGGCGTACGCCATACCGGGGTAACGCTGGAGGTTGCCCACTGCTGCTGAAGGCCGTCCATCACTGCGCGGATGGTGTCTTCGTCGGCGGCGGTGACGTCCAGGAACACCAGGCCCGGTTCGGCGATGTGCTGCTCATCGATGCGCATCCCCCTGGCGAGAGTCCCGCCGGATGGAGGTACCACCGTGATCGTCCGACTCCTGGGTGGCCCGCTCGCCGGGATCGAGCTGGAGACCGCCGACGCCTGGGTCGGCCAGTGGCTCACGGCCGGTGACGCCGACTGGGGCCTGTACGTCCCCGTGCACCGCGACCCGGCGACCGGCATCGTCCTGGCGGAGGCCCGGGGCACCATCCCGCGCCGCCGGTAGCCAGCCGGCCCGGCACCCGCTGCAACACCGAGCCGTGTTGCACCGCTGACCTGCGGTGACAGGAGGAGAGATACCGCCGGGGACCGCTGTTGCACCACCGTGGTGCAGCCAGTCCACGCACGAGACCCCGGGACCATCGTGTCCCGGGGTCTCGCACGATCCGGTTCAACGGCCGGACGACGCCGGTGTCAGGCCCACTCCATGCCCAGCTCCCGCAGCGCGCCCAGCTGCTCCGCCGTGAGCCGGTCCCGCCTCGATTTGGTGTTCGAAATCCACACACCCAGCTTCACGACCGCCGGCTCCGCCTCACCGTCGACCGCGATCTCTTCGCTGTGCCCCCTTGGCACCGGCCGGTCCACGCCTTCCCGCTCCACCCACTGGGCGTCGACCCGGACAGGGTGCTGGACGATCCGCGCTGGGTGGAGTGGCGCGGAGGCTGGCCCCATCAGTGGAGCGCCGTGTGAGCGAAAGCCCCGCAGAGCCGTCGGGGTGGTGAGGGCCCTTGCTTCGTGCACTTCGTCTGTCATCGACCCACTTCCAACTCGTAGTCGAACCAGATCCGATGCGTTCCATCAGCCTCGACGGCCATTCCTCCAGCACCGGAGATCCCGGCCAGCTCTCCCGTACCGCTCGTTGGCACGATGGTGAAGAACTCCGCTGTGCGATCACTGCCGGAGGTCGTCGCCGAGTGTACGAAGTTGAAGGCGCCGGCCCGGCCGCACAGCGAGCCTTCGAACGACTCCATGGCCACATAGGTGCCCACGCCGGTCGTCTGGTCGAACGCCGCGGTGAACAGGGTCGCCGAGCGGCCGGCAACCTCACCCTCGAAGTGCTTCTCCATCGTTGCGACACCCACCGGAAGCCCAGTGGACACAGCCGGTTCGGGCTTCAGCTCGGTCGGGACGAACGCTTTGACAGTGAACGTTCCTGTAGCTCTCATGGAACGACCGTATCGGTGCGGTCTGACACCGCTCTCCCTCTGGGCGGCCGACACCGAGAGCCTGCACGGCACCCCCGGCCGCGTGGCCCGCGCCTATGCCGAACTTCAGCCCGCGCCCCTTCGACCTGACGACCTTCCCCAACGACGAGGGCTACGACGAACTGGTGCTGGCGCGCAGAATCCCCGACCGATCGGTCTGAACCTGGGGGCGGCAGGCGAAGTGCTCGACGACGCGGGCCAGTTTGGACAGGCCGAGGTCCCACCAGCGGTTCGACGTCCCCACGTGACCCTATGTCGACAACAGCACACGCACGTCGTTGTCTCCTGTTTACGTAGCTTCTTGGGCAGGCCGTCCGTCCTGGATCGGCCTCGGCCCGGGTGACGGCCGTGGCGAAGACTGTCACCCGGTAGCGGCGTCCGATCTCGGGCCGGGGTGGTCGTGGGTGCGCCCACGTGGACACTCTCGATCCGTGTCCCACCACCGCCGGACCGTTCATCCCGTTCCGATCAAGAATGAGCGGGCGGGGCGGGAAGCGTGGCGAGTTCGCCTAGGACGCGGGCCGCCGGCGCGGGATCGACCAGCCACTTCAGGTGGCTGCCCTCCAGTGTGCGGACGTCGTACGGGTTGTCGGGTGTCAGCTCGTTGCCCTCGCGGATCAGGCGGTCCTGTATGGCGATGGGCAGGCTCGCGTCGTCGGCCAGGCGGATGTAGGTCTTGGGGATGCGGCCCCAGGTCGCGGCCTGCGCCCGGTCTGCGGAGCCGCCGACGTCCAGGTTCTCGTCGGGCTGGAAGGTGTTGAGGAAGGTGAGGAACTGCTCGTCGGTGCCGTCGGCGAAGAAGGCCGCCTTGAACGCCGCGAGAGCGTCCGGGTCAGCGGTGCGGAAGTTGACGCGGAGCAGGCCGAGGTCGGCGGGGTTCCCGGCCAGCGCTGCGGCGAGGGCCGTGGCGTCGACCGTGGCCATCTCCGGCTCGGCGTAGTAGTCGTTGACGTCGAGGTCGACCGGGGCCCAGGCCGAGACGTAGACGAGGCGGTCGATCAGGTCCGGGCGGGCGTTGGCCGCAGCCGTGACCGTGGCGCCGCCGCGGCTGTGGGCGACGAGGATCACGGGGCCGCTCCGCTTGGCCCGTTCGAGGATCCCTATGAGATGCGCGACGTTGTCGGCGAGCGTGACGCCCTTGATCGAGCCGGGCGCGCTCGCGAGGCCCGCCGGGTCCTGCGGCGTCTGATAGGCGTGGGTGAAGGTCGCCTGGAACCCGTGGCCGGGCAGGTCGATGGCGACCGAGCGGTGCCCGAGGAGGCCGAGTTCGGCCTGAAGGGGCGCGAAGGAGAAGGAGTTCGCGAATGCTCCGTGCACGAGTACGAACGTCGGTTGCATATGTTTCTCACTTTCTGGCTGCCGTGGGGCGGCGGCCATGCCGGGCCCCCGGGTGCGGGGGACGTCTTGGGTGCGCGGGCCTGTCGGCGGCCTACGCGATCACTCCGAGGTTCGGCGCAGGACCAGGCAGAGGAAGCCGAAGCTGTCCCGGTATCCGTGCAGCCACTGCGAACGCTGGGCGCCGGCCGTCTCCAGAAGCTGTGCGCCGGCTGGATCGGCAGGGTGGTCCAGAGCCCATGAGGCCAGCGAGCCCCAGCAGGACCACTCGTAGGCGTCCAGCTCACTGCGGGTGCTGACGTGGCCGTGGACGGGGGTCCATCCGTCGGCGACGACGCGGTCCACCGTCGTCGCCAGGTCGGCGAGGTCACCGAACATCTCGACGGCCGCTGGTGACGGGGCGCGGTCCCAGAACGACTCACCGATCAGAACGCGGCCGCCGGGGGCCAGGTGCGTGCGGGCCGCCGCGAGGGTGGGGAGAAGCCCGCCGAAGGCATGGGTGGCGCCGACGCTGATCACAAGGTCGAACGGCTGCTGCGAGCCGAAGGCGGCGGCTTCCTGCTGGTGGAGGACCATGCGCTCGTCGACCCCGAGTTCGCTCGCTGCCCGGCGGGCCTGCGTCAGGGCGACTTCGGAGATGTCGACGCCTTCGGCGTGCAGGTGAGGGCGCGTCGTCAGGGCGCGCAGCAGCCATTCCGCTGTGCCGCATCCGAGGTCGAGCACTCGCTCGTCGCCTCGCGGGAGGCCGCGTTCGAGCAGGCGGCTGACCGAGTCGTCGTCGAGCGGAGATTTTATCGGGTGGTCGGCATGGGCGATCATGGAGATCTGTTCGCGGTTCATCGGCGCGGCGTGGCCCGTGTCGAGGAGCAGCTTCGCGGCCACCGCCGCCCCGTCGGTGCGGATCGTGCCGGCGACGGCCTTCGCCCGTGCTTCCGTCTCGGGGGTCAGGGCCGTCCTGAGTGCGGCCGACAGGGACTCGAAGGTCGGAGTCGGGCCGTCGTGTGCCGCGCCGATGCCCAGGTCGGCCACGCGGGCGGCCCAGTGCGGCTGGTCCACGAACTGGGGCACCACCACCTGGGGTGCACCGGCTCGGGCGGCGGTGGTCGTGGTGCCTGCGCCGCCGTGGTGTACGACGGCCGCGACCCGGCGGAACAGGGACTGGTGGTTGACGTCGCCGACGGCGAAGCAGTCGTCCGAGTCGTCCACCAGGCCCAGGTCTGCCCAGCCGCGGGAGACGAGCACGCGGCGGCCCTGCGCGCGGGCCGCCTCGACGGTCGTCCGGGCGATGTCGGCGGCTGTGCTCATGGGCATGCTGCCGAAGCCGACGTACACCGGTGGCGTGCCGGCGTCCAGGAACGTCTCCAGATCGGCGGGCAGGGGGCGTTCGTCGGGCAGGATCCACGCGCCGGTCTGCACGACGTCGAGGTTCGTCAGCTGCTGCCACGGGCCCAGGACCGGGTCCACCGCCAGCCACGGCCGGTCGGTGAAGACGTGGTCGCGGACGTTGTCCACCGGTGCAAGGCCGATCGCCGCGCGGTGGGCGTTGAGGGGCTGGAGGTAGAGGGAGTTGACCTTCTGGGCGTCCAGGTCCCACAGGGCCTGGTTGTCGGTCATGTCGGGCGGAGTCGGCGGGCCGGGCCGCGGCGACGGTCGGTAGTGCGCGGAGGGCATCTCGAACGGGTGGAAGCCCGCGTACACGTAGCGGATGCCCAGCTTCTCGGCCACCGAGCGGGCGCCGGCCGGCATCAGACCGCTCGCCACCAGCACGTCACAGTCCTCGGCTGCTTTGCCGACCGTGTCGAAGTGCGCGGCGACCAGCTCGGCCGCGAACGCGGCCGCGTCCGACGGCGGCGCTCCCGTCCGCAGCGCGCGCACGTCTCGCCCGAAGGGCACCAGTTCCGCGCCGACACTGGCCAGCAGTTCCGCGAACTCCTCGTCCGGCGGTGCGCACACGCGTACCTCCGTGCCGAGTTTCCGCAACTGCGCCGCCAGTCCCGCCAGCGGCGCGATGTCGCCGCGCGATCCGTACGCCATCAACAGCACACGCATGTCGTGTTTCTCATTCCTTGTGGATGCCGGCCTCGGTCGGCGATTTTCGAGGGAGGGATCCGGTCGTTGCCGAAACCTCCGGGGGAGCAGGGGGCAGGCTCGTTCGCGGCAGCTGCGGTCATCGTGCCCATGGCAGTTCGCGGGTGCCCTCGGTGCCGGGAACGGAAGCGACCCCGTCGGAGCGCATCGAGACGTGGGCCTCGGCCCGTTCCGGGGCATGGATCCGACCGACGAGGCCGGGCGGGAGGATCAGGCTCTGGCCGGCCAGGACCCTGTGGGTTTGGCCGTCGCAGGTCACTTCCAGGGCGCCCGCGGTGACCGTCCACACCTGCTCACGCGTGACGGAGTGTTCGGGTCCGGTCGCCCCCGCGTCCATGCCGACCGTCCAGGTGCTGAGTTCGGTGCTGCCGCGGCTGGGCGCCGCCAGGCCGGTCATGGTGGCGTTCGGGGAGACGGTGACGTGCTCGGCCGCGGGGGTGATCACATGCACGGCGGTGTCCGCGTTCGGCTCGGCGGAGTGGCCGGGGACGGCCCACTCAACGAGCTGGACGACGACCCCGTTGGGGTCGGTCATCTGGAACAGGCGCTCGCCCCACGGCTCTTCGCGCAGCGGCATGGTGATGGGGGCACCGGCCGCACGCAGCCGGGCCTCCTCCGCGTCGAGGTGGGTGACCGTGAGCGCGAGGATCAGGCCGTCGGCCTCCCGGTCCCGCTGCTCGGCGGGCAGGACCTCGGTGCCCTTGCGGAGCAGGACGATGTCGACGGCGGCGTCCTCGCGGGTCAGGGAGGCGAAGCCGTCGTCGGCCATGGCCACTTCGTAGCCGAGGTGGGTGCAGAGGAAGTCACGGGAGGCGTCGATGTCGGCGACGGTTAGGGACAGGGTGGAGGTGGAAACGTTCACGGCAGCTCCTTTGGCCGGTGTGCGATGGGTGGACGAGCCGGGGTGTCAGCCGCTCTCACGTAGCGGGCACGTCGAGCTGGAACTCGCGGGTATGCCGGTAGGAGCGGAAGCCCAGGCGGTGGTTGACGGCCAGCATGTGGACGTTGTCGTCGGCGTTGTCCGTCTCGATCTCGACGACGCCGGGGTGCTCGGCGCGCAGCTGCCGCGCCATGGCGGCCTTGACCCACAACCCGAGGCCGTGGCCGCGGTGCGCGGGCACGACCGCCGTGTCGTATTGCTGGACCCGCGGCGGCACTCCCTGGGGGATCAGGATCTCGGTGTAGCCGGCCACGGTGCCGTCGTCGTGGACAGCGGCGATCGTCAGCAGGGTGTCGCCGCGGTCGGCGACCACCTTGCCCATGGCGCGCACGCGGTCGGCGTCCCACGCCACGCTGCCGTAGTCCAGGTCCCCGACGGGCATGTCGTTCATCGCGTTCTTGGCGGCGGCAAACGCGTCAGCGAGCTCGTCGGGAACCGTTCCGGTCCAACCGGTCAGACGGTAGCCGGGGTGGTCAGCATCGGCGATCCGCAGCAATTCGGCCACGTCCAGCTCGTCGAGGCGCAGCATGAGGTGATTCAGGGTGAGCGCCCGGCGGAAGCCGTGGCGCTCGCTGAACGCCTCGCCCGGGCTATCGGCTGCCGCTGTCGCGACGAGGCTGCGCCGCCCCTCGGCGCGGCAGGCGGCCACGACCGCCGACAGGAGAAGGGAGCCGGTTCCCAGGAGCCGGTGTGCGGGATCGACGTGGAGTTCCAGTTCGGCCAGGTGCTGCTGGCTCGGTGAGGTGAACAGCCGCAGACCTGCGGCTGCGACGGTGGCGCCGTCCGCCGCGGTGGCGAGCCAGGTCAGCCGGCGGCTGCCGAGGGCGGGCTGGGTGAGCTGGGCGTGGATCTGTCCGAGGCTGGGAGCCAGTACTCCGGGCATGTCGTGGGCCGTCGAGGCGGCGACGACCTGGTGCCACGCGGCGGCTTCGGTGTCCGAGGCGCGCTGGAGCACAGTGACGTGTGCAGATGGGGACACTGTGATGGCTTTCGTGGTAGGGGCGAGGAGCGAATTCGGCCGGGCGATGGACCGCGAGGACGGCGGTGGTGGTGAAGGTGTGTCAAGCCGTGGTGCCTGGACTCCAGCGGTCGAGAGCGGCGTAGGCCGGGATCCATCGGGTGGTGCAGGCGGCGTACGCGTGCGCGGGCAGCTGGGCGAGGAGCCTGGTCATGGTCGGCCTGTCGGCGCCGTCCAGGAGCCACGGCAGCAGAAGCGGTGCGTCCTTGCCGATGTGCTGGGCATGGACCTTGCTGAAATGCGCCCACTGCTCGGTGGTCAGCGTCCGCCGGATCAGCGGGAAGACCGTGTCCTCCTCGTGCTTGAGGTGTCCGGCCAGGCCGCGGGACAGCGCGTCGGTGAGCTGACCCAGCCGCAGCGGGTCGCCTCCGGGCCCGGTCAGCAGCTCGTCGATGGCCTGGATCACCGGAGCAATGGCGGCGTGCTCGGCCTCCATCACCTCCAGCAGCGCCAGGTCCTTCGGGCGGCCGGCCAGATTCTGACGCAGTGACGGCCACAGCGAGCCGTCTTCGGCAGCGTGGTGCGCGCGGAGGGCCTGCTTGAGCAGGGGCCATCCGGCAGCGGTGGCCAGTATGCGCACGGGGTCACGGTCCGCGGCGGTGGTGACCCGGTCGAGCTGGGCCAGTTCCCGGCGCAGGGCGCCGTGCATCGCGTACATCACGGTCAGGTCGATGGCGTCGCCCATCGGGCCGGACGCACGCGGCGTTCTTCACGGTTCTTCATGCGTGAATGCATGCCTTAAACGATCTTGCGATCCGCGCATATGATCAAGTCATACTTCTACGGGGTTCGATAACCGCTGGGTTATCGACACAGGGGGCGGGGGCCGGTGGAGCTGCGGGACATCGAAATCTTCCTGGTGCTGGCGGAGGAGCTGCATTTCGGCCGGACCGCGCAGCGGCTG
Source organism: Streptomyces sp. NPDC055287 (assembly GCF_053646035.1). Classification (NCBI taxonomy): domain Bacteria; kingdom Bacillati; phylum Actinomycetota; class Actinomycetes; order Kitasatosporales; family Streptomycetaceae; genus Streptomyces; species Streptomyces sp. NPDC055287. The sequence goes on from NZ_JBSHNE010000057.1 coordinate 9,136, forward strand.
CACGTCTCCCAGGCACGCGTCAGCCAGGCCATCAAGAAGCAGGAGCGGCGCATCGGTGCCGAGCTGTTCGCCCGCACCAGCCGCTCGGTTCGCCTGACGGCAATCGGCCGCCAGTTCCGCGACGACCTGCAACCGGTTTATACGGGCCTGCACGAATCCCTGGAGCGCGCCCAGCTGGCCGCCCGGGGCATCACCGCACAGCTGCGCGTCAGTCTGATGCCCTTCAACGTGGGCGAGCTGCATCCCTACTGGAAGGCGTTCCGGGCGCGGTACCCGCAATGGGGACTCCAAGTCCGTCAGTCAACCTTCACCAATGTGTTCGGCCAGCTACGCAGCGGTGCTATGGACGTGTTGGTGGCTTGGCTTCCTGTGGAAGAGCCGGACTTCACCGTCGGGCCGCGCCTGTGCACCGACTCCCGGATCCTTGCCGTGGCCGCCGACCACCGGTTCGCGGAACGCGAATCCGTATCACTGGAACTGCTCGCCGAGTTCCCGCATGGCACCGCCCACGGCCTGGCGGACTACTGGGAGGACAGTTACCTGCCCTTCCACACCCCACGAGGCCGCACGATCGAGCGCATCGCATCCGCAGTCTCGGACAACTCCGACGAGCTGATCAGTCACGTCGGCATGGGGGAGATCATCAACATGTTCCCGGGCCATGTCACCAGGCACTGGGGCATGTCGAACATCCGATGGCTTCCCGTCCCCGACATGGGCACCATGAACTTTGCTCTGATCTGGCGGACCGAAGCCGAGAACGACCTCATCCGCGCCTTGGCCGACACCGTGCGCGACCTGGGTGTATTCCGCTTCTGACGCAGCCTGCCGGCGTCAGCACGTCGCAGGCTCCGCAGCCTGGCGGATCGTTCACCAAGCCCTCAACAGTCCACACGCTCCGGTCCTTCGTTCGTACCGTCAGAGAAGGTCGCCCGCCGCAGCTACCTGCGCCGCCCATCCATGACCAGCGACAAAAGGGCCGGGGACTTCTGCGATCTGCCGCCAGGACACCTCGGCCCCGCGGACCGCGAGATAGGCCGCCGGCGACCCAGTCGCAGCGGCCATCAACTCCATCTGGCCCGCCGCCCTTACTGCGGCGAGCGGGGGCGTCATCGACCAGCTGCTCCAGGCGCTGCCGCAACTCACCTCGGTCGGCAACGGCACGGTGCGTGCTTCGACGTCCTTGATGTGAGCCTCCCAGTCCCGCTCTGCCTCCGACGTGTCGTAGCCGTACTGGTCCCGCCGTTCGACCTTTCCCAGCGGACGGGTACGCCGACGCCCCGCGCCATCCACACGTACACCTGGCCCGCAGCCGCTCCGTACGCGGCGCGTTACGCCGTTGGGCCGCTGCTCTGCGGATGCCGGTGGGTGTACTTGGTGCCGCCAATCACCCGAGACGGTGAGCCGATCGGAGACCCCTCGGGCGGATGACGAAGGAGGCCGCGTGCGACATCGCGGAACGGTCGATCCGTCGCACGGGCCGGCAAGGCGTGTGGCGGTCGCACTCGCTGCGGCGCGGGATGGTGAAGTCCGCGCGGAAGGCGGGGGCTGAGCGAAGTCCCAGCCCCCAGCAGGACCGTCTTCCCCTCGTACGCTCCAAGGCGCTTCAGCCTGCAGTAGGGGCACTGGAGGTCGAGGAATCATCGTCTGTCATGCTGACGGCATGATCGTCCCCTTCCTTGTCGGCATGCTCGTACTGGTAGGCGTTCTCACCATGGGCGTGTGGGTCTGCATTGAGTCAGTGAAGGCCTGCCGGGAGCGGCGGGCCTGAACCTCGCCGCCTCCGAGAGGCGCCATACAGCCCAGGGTCATACCGGGCCATCGCCAGGGTGACCAGCTCGGCTTCGGTGAGCTGCGGCACGACTCCCACGGACGGCCCCCACGGCGCCCAAGTCCGGACGCTCCTTCAGCAGGTCGTCTGTTGTCGCATAAAGTGCTGTCGCGAGGGTGTCCAGGTTGTTCGTGACACAACGATCTTGGACGCCCCGTTCTCGTCTCCGCAGACACGTGACTGAGCGCCACACAGCAGGCCGGTTGAACACCTTCTGGCATCTCCCTTGATCGCGAGGAAGATCCCGCCGGATGAGTCGGCTTCAGGACGTTGCCACCTGGGGGGACTGATGACAGCAGCGGATGCAGTGCCCATAGTCTTCGTTCACGGGACGCGCTTCAGCGCGGGACAGTGGAGCTTGCAGCTCGCCGCACTCCGGGACGAATTCCCGGTAGTCGCCATCGACCTGCCCGGCCACGGAGAGCGCTCGGCTCAGCCCTGGAGCCTGAGCACCGCGACGGAGATCATCGCTTCTGCGGTGGACTCGCTTGACCGCGGCCCGGCTCTGGTCGTCGGGCACTCGCTCGGCGGATATTCCTCGCTGGAGTTCGCGCGGCGCCGTCCGGAACAACTGCGCGGGCTGATTCTCGCGGGAGCCAGCGCCTCAACCCGCGGCCTCCGGGCAGCGCCATATCGGTGGGTCGCCCGGCTGGTGCCTCGCATGCCGGCGGATCGCCTGGCCCGATGGAACGACCGGTTGCTGCGGCGGCTCTACCCACGGGAAGTGGTGGAGGCGACCATCCGTGCTGGCTACGCCTTCCATACCCTGCCAGCAGCCTGGGATGAAGTACTCGGACGCTTCGACGCGGGTGCGATGCGTCATGTGAACGCTCAGGTTCTCATCCTGAACGGCGAGAAGGACGCCGTCTTCCGCGCCGGGGAGGCAGACTTCGCCCGTGCGCATCCGCTCGCGCTCGCGTCGAATTGATCCCGCGGGCACGACACCTCGCGAACTTCGACGCCCCCGATGCCTCCACCGATGCCGTCCGCCGCTTCGCCCGCCAACTTCCTGCCGTCAGGTGAGCACGCCACGGCCGGGTTCAGCTGGCGCCGCTCAACACCTCGGCAGCGACCGCGCACTCAGCTGTGATGCTCAGTCGCAAGACAGCCCTTGGAATTGATCATCTAGGCCCCTGAGCTGCTCATGCCCGTCTCGCCATCGAGTTCCAAGCGGTGGAGAACACTTTCGCAATCCCCATCACGAACCGGTGATGCGCTATCGGACCGGCCTGAAGCCGCAGGTCCGAGGCCATGTCCTGGTGACGCCCGGCGCGAACACGGTGATCAACGAGGTCCTGGCCACCACGGCCGTCTTGTACGGCTGCGCTCAATCGCGCCGCCGCGTGGTGAAGGTGACGGTCGCGTGCAGGGGCTTCTCTAGCCACAAGCAACTGTTGTTGGGATTTCAGTGACTTTGAGTGGCTGTACGCACCCCTGCCGGGACGTGGCGGGAACCTGTCAGGGGAGAGCGCTCAGGGCCCGTGCGCTTCCTGATCTGGTCACGGCGGCGGTGATCACCGGCGTAGTAGGTGCGTTCCGGCGGGCGTGTCCAAAGGGGCGTCGCCCCTTTGGACACGGCCGGGCCGGACTCGCGGCGCAAAGCGTCGGACAGGCCCTGGGCCCAGCGGCCTCTGGCCGTCGCTTGACCACCGCGTTCAGTGACGCCGTGCTCTTGTCGTAACGGCTACGGCTACGGCTGCGTGTTCTGCGCGTCGGCGGTGGCGCGCTGGGTGCGGAAGTTCTCCCGGTAAGCGTCGTATACAGGCGCCGTGACGTGCTCAGGGTCCGTGCTGTCGTCCCACTTCAGGAGCGCTTCGTCGTTTCCGATCAGGCCCGACTTGGTGTAGGGGTGGCTGCCGGTGAACACGATCTTCTGGTTGTTCTTGCCCTTGTAGGTGCCCTCGACGAGCAGGTACTTGGTGTGGGTGGCGGTGTGCGTGCTGCTCGCCGCGTCGTCCAGCTTGTGCAGGCCGATGCCGCCGTAGCTGGTGGGCTTGTTGAGGATCTGCTCAACCACGGTCCCTGACGCGTCGAGGTCGCGGTACACGATGTCGACGTAGCAACCGGCGTCGTCCAGCTCCCACAGCTTCTGCGCGACTTCCGGACGGGTGATCCCGTGCATCGCGATGCGGATCACCGTGCGGCCGTCGGTGGTGCCGTAACCGGTGTCGTTTCCGTGACAGGCCGGCTTCCCGTCAACCGGGTCGTCCACCGTGCTGAGGATGTTGACGATGACGTCCGCGGTGGCCCGGGGGAAGAAGTAGGCCTTAGCCCGGCCCGCCTGGGTATCCATCAGCACGTCGGACACCTGCTTGGACGGGTCCGCCTGCGCCTCGACCTGCCGCTTGAAGTAGGCGGCGTAGGCACCGTACAGGGCCTGGTTGTCGGCCACCGTAAGGGCGTCGTTCCAGGACTTCCGCCGATCCCAGGTCGTCATGTTCGCGGAAGACTGCACGACCACGTTGTCCACCGGCACGGTGGCGGTGGCGCTGCCCTTGGTCCGGGAGAACAGGTAGAACTTGTTGTGGTTGACGCTGGGCCAGCCGTCCGCCGGGTTGGGGTCCTTCGCCAGGCATGCCTGCTTGTCGGCGCACAGACGGACCCAGGAGTCGCCCGAGCCTGCCGGTTTCTTGGCGAGCCCGGCGGCGAGCAGCTCGTACATAGGGCCGCCCTCCCAGTGCCGGCGGGTCTCGCTATCCAGGATCACCTGAACGTTCACCCCGCGCAGGTGCGCCGCGTTCAGCCGCTCCACCACCCATTTGGAGCCAAACACGTACGTGGAGATCATGATGTCGGAGCCGGGGACCGCGCCGTCAATGAGCCGGGCGAGGTGTGTGGGTATCGCGTCGGTCCGTGCGGGGTCGGGGCTGGTGGGGTCGTTGAACAGTACGCCGGTCGTCACCGCAGGGGCGGGCGTGCCGCCGTCCGCGAGAGCCGGCACCGGGGCTGTGGCACCGAGGAGGGCGAGGGTGGCTGCTGTTGTGGTCGCCGCCCGGGCGATATTGATCTTGGTCACGAACGGTGACCCTACCCAGGCAGGGCTCAGGGGCTGCCACCGCCACCGACTCTGAGTACATCGTGGGGTTCCGAGGCATCGAACCACTGCCCGCAGTCGCGGTCTCCTTCCTGGCGCTCGGGGCCGCTACCGCGTTCACCGAACTGCTGGCCGACCGGCTGCGGGTGCTGGGCCCCCACCACCCCGACACCCTGACCACGCGGGCCGACCTCGCCTTCTGGCGGGGGCAGGTGGGGGATGTGGCCGGGGCCGCCACCGCCATTGCCGAACTGCTGGCCGACTTCCAGCGGGTGCTGGGCCCCGACCACCCCGCCACCCTGTCCACCCGACACAACCTCGCCTACGTGCGGAGGATGTGGCCGGGGCCGCCACCGCCATTGCCGAACTGCTGGCCGCCTCCCTGAGGGTGCTGGGCCCCGACCACCCCCACACCCTGCTCGCCCGGTACAGCCTCGCCCACTGGCGGGAGCAGGCTGATGATGCGAGCGGTGATGTCCGATAACGATGGCGAGCTCAAGCGGTCAGCGCATCACTGCTGTTCAGGAGGTCAGCGTAGACCTCTGCCGGAGTCCGGTAACCGTGGGTCTTCCGTGGGCGGTGGTTGAGCTCGTGTGCGATGGCGTCCAGGTCGGCCTGGCTGAACGTGCGGAGGTCGGAGCCCTTGGGGAGGTACTGCCGCAGCGGTTGGCCGGCCCGGACCCGTCGAGCAAAATGAGGCCGATCGGCAGATCGATGCCCTGATCCGGGCTTCCTGACGGCGGTGACGTCGTTGATCCGGGCATGGAGCCGCCCTCGCGGACGTTCCGCTTCCTCCTCGTCCATGCCGCAGATACACCGGGGCAAGAGGATCAGCACGTTCATGCAGCCGCTGGTCGGCAAGCGGATGATGACGACCTTCCCCTCCCGGCCGTGGCGAAGCCCGTCGGCATCGCCACCGCCTGACTGCCCGTCGGCGGTCCGAAACGGCTGCGATCACGCGCTCGTGGTTGCCGGTGTCTTGGGACGGCCCGATGCATGCTGGGCCGTGGTACCGCACATCGCGCGTGCCGCGACGGCCGAGCAGGACGCGTGACCTGCGTCCCGTGACAGGTGAGGGGCATCGGGTGGTGGACGACCAGCGAGCGGATCTGCCGCCTGGCACGGAGGCCGGCGCCCTGGCGGACCGTCTGAAAGAGCGCATTTATGCGACCATCACGATGATCGCTGTGGTCGTCGGTCTGTCTTCCGGTGATGTGGGTTCCCTCGGCGCTGTCGCTACGGTCCTCACGACCGCTCTGGGGCTGTGGCTCGCGGCGTTGGTCGCCGACCAGCAGGCGCACCGCACAGTGCACCGGCGCCTCGCCACCGGCCACGAGCTGCGCCGCATGCTGTACGTCAGCAGCCCACTGCTGTCGTGCGCCGTGGGTCCGGCCGTGCTGATCGCTCTGGCCGCGCTGGAGGTCTTTTCCGTGCACACCGCATTGCTGGTGGCGGCGTGGGTGGGCGTCGTCTCCCTCTTCCTGTGGGGCTGCCTGGGCGGGCTGCGCATGGGAGGCGGCGCCCTGGCGGCGGTGGTGGCGGGCATCCTGGACGCGGTGATCGGTGTGGCGGTGGCCCTGGTGAAGGCCTCGGCCGGGCACTGACACGGCGGGGCGCCGCCGGTGTCAGCGCCCGGCCGCTCCTCGGCCCATGTGGTAGGGCGCAGGTACGCCCACCCCTCCACCCTGCATAGCAGCAAATCGATAATGCTGTCCGCGGCCCCCGGTAGCACCACCGAGGACGGGCTGCGCCTGGGCTGAGTAACTCAACGACGCCCACCCACCGCCGTGAACGCCGCAAGGGCGAGCGCCTGGCCCACCTTGTCGACATCCTGTGGCGCGATACGCGAGCAGCGAACCGGGCCCCGTACCGGAGGCCGGCGTGGTGCTCGCCGCGGTCGCCCCCGACGCATTCGACTCGCTGACGGGAGGCACTGCACCCAGACCGCAACCCACGGGGACTGTGCACGAGACGACGCAGAGGGCCCCGCGATCAAGCTGCCGTGGGTTCTCTGCAGTTCGGCGGAGGCGCGGTGCGCGGCCTTGTAGAGGTCACCTCCAATACGCACCGCGCAGCCCCGACGGTCCGGCGCCGCCTGCGCGAGACCAGGGATCACCTGCTTCATATCGACGCGACCTTCGCCCTCCGGCAGCGTGACCTTGGCGACCTCCCTCTCTCACCGAGTGTCCGGCAACCCAACATCCACGAGCGATCGATCGGCAATCGAAGTGCAATCAAAGAGCGATCCGATGTAGAATGAGTGGTTGGAGGTGATCGTTGTGCCCAACGATGGAGAGGCGCTTTTCAGTGCGGTCGACGCACTGCTCGAGCAGGTGGCGCAGGACCCTCTGCCGCCGCCTGCGGAGCGTAAGCGCCTGCGGGAGGCTGCCGGGCTGAGCCAGGACCAGATCGCGAAGGTGCTCGAGACGCGCCGGGAGTCGATTGGGAACTGGGAAGCGGGCCGCAGCGAGCCGCGCCCGCCGAAGCGCGCCGCCTATGCGCGACTCCTGGAGGGACTGGCGCACCGCTACCCCGCCCACAGCACCGCGACACAGGACACGGTGGCGCCCGAGACGTTCACCGGCCCCGCCACGCCTGCACCCGTGCCGCAGGAACCGCGGTCTCTGTCCACGGCCCCGGCCCCCGACGCTGCGCCCACGACTACTGAACAGATCAACCAGATCAACCACCTTCGCCCCACCCCGGTTCCGTCCCGTCCGGCGGCCGCGGCCAGGACATCATCGACGACGCGTCGTCCCGCCGCGAAGAAGGCCACGGCGAAGCCCGCCCCAGACACGGCCGCCTTCGATCCGCGCTTCGAGAACGGGCCGCTCGCGGTCGTCGACGTCGAGGACGGGCAGGTGTCGGCGTACTGCGTGGGTGGCCTGGTCCTGGACGTGCCCGCCAAGTCCATCCCGGCCCTGGTCGACTGGACCCTGTCCGAGGCGAAGCTCGGGCAGCCAAGGCTGAGTGGGCCGGGTAAGGACGCCGATCCCCTGGTCGTGCTCACCGAGGCCGCGTGTGAGCGGTACGGTCTGCCGGTCCATCTCACTGACGAGGAGCGTCTGTCGGGGCGGCTGCCGGAGGGCCACAAGGTCATTAAGCAGCTCGTGCGAGCGGAATGGCATCTCACGAAGCGGGGGTTCGGGCCCTGGGCGAGGATCTACCGCCCGGCCAAGGGTTCCGAGCGGATGTGCGTGCAGCTGTGCATCCCGTCCTGGAACGCGCTCGATGCCCGGCACTGGGGCGACGCCGCGCAGCTTCCGGCTGCGGAACTCGCCCGGCTGCTGGGCACATACGCGTCCCGGGTCATGACGCCACGCGGCTCCACCGCCGTGACCGGCCTGGAGCTGATGACCGCCCTGCACCCGCCGACCCGCGCCTCCGAGCCGGACCAGAGCGGTAAGCGGCACAGCGAGCACAACCCCGGCAGCTTGGGGAAGGACCCGGTCGACTGCGCGCCGTGCGAGGCCCCCGACGGGCACCCCCTGCTCAAGGATCTGCCGCGCTTCCACAAGCGGGGCCCGGACGAGGTGCTGGTGGAGGAGGCGTACGACTGGGCGCGCCCGCTCACCGACGCGGAGTGCACCAAGCGCCACCTGGTGGGCATCGACGTCAACATGGCGTTCGCAGCCGGAGCGAACGGCACGATCGTGGGCCTCGGTGCGCCGACGCACGTCAAGAACCCGCGGTTCGACCCGAAGCTGCCCGGCGCGTGGCTGGTCGACCTCTCCCATGTCGACCTGTCCCGGGTGAAGTCAGGCAAGGAGTGGGTGGAGCTGGACGGAGAGCTGCTGCCCAGCCCGTTCACCCCGAAGGGCGACCGCCCGACGGAGCCGGCCTGGTACGCCACACCGACCGTGGCGTACGCGGTGGAGCTCGGCTACGACGTCACGCCGACCGAGGCGTACGTCCGATACGACAACGGCCGCTACCTCGACGCCTGGTACAACCGGCTGCGCGACGCCTACGTGACGACGATGGCCGACCTGGGCGTCACCGGCGACCTCTCGCCGGCCGACTTCCTGACGGCCATGGACGGCTACCGCCGGCGCGACCCCCAGATGGCGATCGTGGTCTCCGCGGTGAAGGCCACGGTCAAGGGCGGCATCGGCAAGCTGCGCGAGCGTCCCCGCGGCGAAGGCTGGCGCCCCGGTGAGCCGTGGCGGGCCCTGTCCCGGCCGACGTGGCGACCCGACATCCGCGCGGCCGTCATCTCCCGCACCAGGGTCAACATGCACCGCAAGCTGCTCAAGCACGCCGCCTTCACCGGCCAGTACCCGGTCGCGATCCTCTCGGACTGCGCCGTATACGCCGTCGACGGCACGACACCGCTGGACTTCGTGCCCTACAAGGAGGGCAAGCCCCTGCCGGGCGGCTGGAGGCTCGGCGTCAGCCCCGGGATGGTCAAGCACGAGGGCACCCAGAGCGTCCTGTGGGGCGAGGGCGTACGGGAGGAGCACGGCCAGGATCTCAACCTCGCCCGGTACATCAAGACCGGCCACGTCACACACACCGACGGCGGGGAGTAGACCGCGATGGCCCAGCTCGGGGACGGCCTCAACCAGGCGGTCCAAAAAGCGTTCACCCGCCCGATTCCCAAGTCGGCGGGCGCGCAGATGCGCTACCTGGTCAAGCAGCTCAAGAGCACCAGGGCGGTGGCCGAGGCGCTCGGGGTCTCCCAGCGCACGGTCGAGCGGTACGTGAAGAACCAGATCAAGAAGCCGCGCCCCGAGCTCGCCTCCCGCATACAACGGGAAGTCAAGAAGCGGTGGCAGCCGCAGATCCGCGCCAAGGCGAAGGAGAGGGCCGCCACCACGGGCGGCATCGTCGTCGACACCCGCGCCCGCTTCGGCTACACCGCCGCACCCGGCACCACCGACGACAGCCGGCTGCGCCACCTCACCGTGGCACTGCCGCCAGAGTTCGCCGCCCGCCTCTTCGACGCCCAGGAGGCCGGGGCGAGTGAGCAGCAGATGCGCGACATCGCCGCCGAAGGGCTCCAAGAGATCTACTTCAAGGACCGCGGCCGCCGCGCCGGTGGCCTCCTGGTCGAATTCACCGACCTCGAACACATCGAGTTCGACCTGTAGCGCCCCGAGCAGCAGTGAGGCCCGAACCGCGACGGTTCGGGGCCTCACTCGCGTACCCGTGGGGGGACGGATTTTCATGCACGCGATGTCGTAGTCAACGACGCCGCACGCGCCGGTCACCCCGGACCGGTCGCGGGATCAGCAGAGGGCCGGTTCTCCTGCGCAGCGGGGGCCGCGTCGACGAAGGCCGCACGAGCGCGGCCACCTCGGCCACCGTGACGTCTTTCGCCCCATTGCCAGTCGTGTGTCGGCCGCTGCACGCCAGCCCGAACCGGTGGCACACCGTGTGCGTGCTCCAGCTCGCGGGCTGCCGACGGCAGCGCCGTGCCGCTCGGTCCTCTGCAGGTGCGTGCGGACCACGCCGGTGTGGAACCGGCGTGGCAGGGTCCGCGGTTCGAGGCAGCTGCGGCACTCCAGGAGGCGCAGCGCGTGGGCTTCCAGTTGGCGGTAGTCCTGCGGCCTGGTCAAGCCCTCGCGGGTGTTGCAGCTGCCGCAGAGCGGGTCTTCTCCGAACTAGCGGTTCAGCATGCTTGGTTGGAGAGAGAGGCGGGCCAACCCGCTTTCGCGCCGGGTCACGAAGGGCTACTGTTCGGGCAGCGAGTGACCCACGAGGAGCGAAGACATGGTCGGTCGTCCGAGCGCGCGTTGACGTTGTAGGCCGTGATCGGCCTGTCATCGCGTGCTGCCCTCGATGTTGCGGCACAGCGAGCCTTCCCCGCCTGAACCGTAGGTGCGCCTTTCGTGCGCCGGGTGGCGGGCCTCGTTTTCGGCAACCCCAGGGGGCCCCGTGCCGTTCGCTTCCTCCGCTGAACCCGATTCCAGTCGACCTGTTCCGCCAACCCTGTGGCGGGACGGCGACTTCCGCAGACTCTGGGTGGGGCAGACGGCCTCCCAACTCGCCGAACATGCAAGTCTGGTGGTTCTGCCGCTCTTCGCCGTCCTGACGCTCAACGCCGGGGCCGACCAGTTGGGCATTCTCCGCGCGGTGGGGCAGGCGCCGATCCTGTTGCTCTCGCTCTTCGTCGGTGCGTGGGTAGACAGGTGGCGGGCCCGCACGGTGATGGTGCTGGCGGACGTCGGCCGGACCCTGGCACTGGGCGCCGCCGCCGCGGCCGGCCTCTTCGGCTGGCTCGGCCTGCCGACGCTGTTTGTGGTCGCCTTCACCATTGGGTGCCTGTCCGTGTTCTTCGACGTGGCATACCAGGCGTCTCTCGTACGGCTGGTGAAACGCGATCAACTGGTGCGGGGCAACAGCGCGCTCGAGGGCAGCCGGTCCGCGGCCCAGATCGGCGGTCCTGCCCTCGGCGGCGCGTTGGTGTCACTCCTGTCGGCGCCGATCGCCGCCGCCTCCAGCGCGCTGTTCTTCGCGCTGTCGTTCCTGTCGATCCGCCGGATCCGCCGGATCGAATCGATCCCGGAGCACTCGGACAGTTCCCCGCGGGTCTGGCGGCGGATCCATGAGGGCCTCCGTTTCGTCGTCAGCGACACCTCGCTGCGGACCGTGTGCCTCGCCTCGGCCGCCTTCCAGCTCTCCTTCGCGGCCATGATGACCGTCTATCTGCTCTTCCTGCCGCGGGAACTGCACCTGTCGGGCACCGCCGTCGGGCTGGCACTTGCGGCAACGGGGCCGGGCGCGCTCCTGGGCTCGGTGCTGGCCGCCCGCCTGCCGCGGCGGTTCGGTTACGGCGCGGTACTCGTGTCCGCAGCGGCACTCGCCGACGGCGTGTTCCTGTGTGTGCCCGCCCTGCACGGTTCCTCTGCGGTGACGGTTTCCGCGCTGCTTGCGGTCAACTTCGTTTTCGGGACCGGCGGCCAGTTGGTAAATGTCACGGTCATGGCCGTCCGGCAGGCCGTCACTCCGGACGGAATGCAAGGCCGCGCGGCCGCGACGATCACGTTTGTCGGTATGGGGCTAACTCCGCTTGGCTCCCTGCTCGGCGGATTTCTCACGGAGGAGTGGGGGGCACGCATCAGCCTCCTGGTGACGGCCGCAGGCATGATGCTGTCCCCAGTGCTGATGGCTTTGTCCCCGCTCGCCCGCCTGGGACGGGCGCTTCCGGCGTCGCAGTACACACCGCCGACGGCCGCCCCCTGTCCACGGAACGAGTTCCACAGCCACTGAGCCAGTGCCTTTAGGCGTCCGGCGAGCCGGCCCAACGTGGGCAAGCCCAGGTGAGTGACCTTGGGGTTGAGGGCCGCATCAAGTTGAGCCAGCTTGTCCTCGGAGCCAGCGAGACTGATCTCAAGACCCTCGACCTCGATCTTGACTGGCAGTACAGCGCGCCCAAGCTCTTGCTCCTCACTAAGAGTGACGGAGGGGATTTCGTCGCCGACACCCTCGGACGTGTCGGCGCGAGAGCCCGGACGAAGGAGTGCACGGAGGTGTGTGAGCGCGCGTGTCTGCGGCATGAGCGGATGTTCGCGTCGATCGCCGCTGAATTCGTGCTTTGGACACCGAGGGGCGGTTCTGGATCAGGACCGTTGGCGCGCCGCCGGACGGCGACCCTCGTGATGGCGAACTGCACCAGTCGACTCGCGAAGGTGCAGCGTTCGCGGCCACTCAGTCGAGACAGAACTCGTTGCCCTCGATGTCCTGCATCACGAGGCACGACTCGTTGTTGCCGTCGGCAGGCAGAAGTCGCACGCGTACCGCGCCGAGCGCGACCAGTCGTGCGCATTCGGCCTCAAGTGCGGCCAGGCGCTCTTCACCCACGAGCCCGGTGCCGACCCGCACGTCAAGATGCAGCCGATTCTTGACGACCTTCCCTTCGGGAACGCGCTGGAAGAACAGTCGCGGGCCCACACCTGAGGGATCAATGCATGCGAACGCTGAACCGCGATGCTCAGGCGGCAGTGCGCGATCGAAATCGTCCCAGGTAGCAAATCCCTCCGGTGGCGGCGGTACGACGTACCCCAACACCTCGCACCAGAAACGAGCGACGCGCTCAGGCTTTGCGCAGTCGAAGGTGACTTGGATCTGCTTGATCGACGCCATCGGTCGATCATAGGGGCGGGGTCTTTCGTCGTCTCCACGGGCCCGCCTCTGGCTAGGTTGTGGCGCATGCGGCCGACTCATCGACGACGAGGATCGAGAGATCTGGCTTTACGGACACGATCTACCTCTACAAGTCCTCCGGCAACCGCGGGGACTCCTACAGCAAGAGCGGCAACGACCGCGACGGCAACGGCTACATCACCGTCCACTAACTCGTTGCCACCGGCCAGTCCGGTCGTATAGGAAGTTTGCATGCTAAGGGGCAGCAAGGTCGGGCTCAGAGCCCGGCACGAGGACGACATCCCGATCCTGCGGGTTGAGCTCTACGACGACGTGGTCAACTCCTCGCGGGCCGAAGGCCGGCCGTGGCGGCCGATCACGCCCGGCTCGAAGGACTCGCGGCTCGTGGTGGACGACACGGAGCACGGGCACGTCCCGTTCTCTGTAGTGGAGCTTGACGGAGGCACGCTGGTCGGCACTGCGGTGCTGTGGAACATCGACAACCACAACCGGTCCGCGCACATCGGGCTGGGGCTGCTGCCGTCCTCTCGCGGCAAGGGCTACGGCACCGACGTGGTCGCGGTGCTGTGCCACTACGGTTTCGTCGTGCGCGGCTTGCGGCGGCTGCAGATCGAGACGCTGTCGGACAACGCCGCGATGCTGCGCTCAGCCGAGCGCAACGGCTTCGTCCGCGAGGGCGTGCTGCGCTCCTCGGCCTGGGTGATGGGCGAGTTTCTTGACGAGGTGCTGCTTGGACTCCTCGTCCAGGACCGGAAGCCGGACTCGAAGAGCTAGGCTGCCGCCCGACGGGCAAGGGCGGGCCGCGGAGCAGACATGGACGGCCGAGGGCCAGCGCGGCGATGTTCCTGCGTGAGCCCTCGGCCCTGTTCGCCGACCGACAAGCGATACGCCCAGGCCGAGGCTCGCCCTGGAGTGTGGTGGTTGTGGGATGTTGCTGGTTCTCCTGTGTGAGTGGCGTTGGTTTCGTCGTTGTCGGCTGTCTGTGGTGGCTGGCTGCTGTCTGGCGCGGATGTTTCTTGTACTTCGTGGGGGCGCGGGGGTGTGTGGGCCGCGCAGGGTTTGACTAGTCGGTCGGTGTTTGGCTGGTTGGGATCTGGGACGGTGCTTGCCGGGTGCGGTGGCGTGGGTTGGCCTGGCGGGGTGGGCGGGTGAGGGTGATCTGCCGGACCAGCTGCTGGAAGCAGGCAAGGGCGGCGAGCGAGGGGAGTGCGGCGGTTGCCGCGTCGACCGGTGTGCGGGGTGCCTGCGCTACGCACAGGAGCATGGAGAGGGTGGAGAACAGCAGCACGACAGTCCATGAGTGAGCGGCCCGGCGCTGGTGGAGGGCTGCGCGCAGGATGGACAACGAGGCGACCATCCATGGCCCGTAGACCAGCAGGGGCCACCATCTGACTGTGTTCCCGGAAGTGCGGTAGCTGGCGAGATGGCGCAGTGGGTCGTAGGTGACCATGCCGCCGAAGACGCACACTATGGAGACCACGACGGCGGCGAGCGCGGCGAGGAAGAAGCTCGTGGTCCGCAGTGCTCCGGGGTTGCGCTGTTTGCGGGGGGCGCGGCGGCGCCGGGAGGGTGCGGGGCGTAGGGGCGGTAGTTCGGCGGTGATCTGCGTCAGCCCAGCGAGGGGGGGACCGGCGGCTTCGGTGGCGGGCTGTTCCTCGATATTCGGCAGGTCATCGATACGAGCGGGCGGTGGTTCGGTGTTCCTCTCGTCCTCGATGGCTTCGTGCAGGAGGTAGGCGAGTTCCTCTGCCGGGTCCCAGTGCGTGTTGAGCTGGTCGGCCAGGGGCGCGGGGCGATCCCAGGCTCCGGCCTGTGGCTGACCGTCGGTGGGGTGGGACCAGTGGGCAGTCGAGGGCGGGTCCGGGCGGCTGTGACGGCCGCGTGACTCACCCACGAACGGCCCTGCCGTTGGGCTGACCGGCGTGCTCCTTGCCGGTCCCCGGGCCGTTGGAGGCGTGTGCGCATTTGTTCTCGATGCTTCCCAGCTGCGCCGGCAAGTTCTCGAGGAGGCGGGCGGAGTACCGCAGGGCGATGCACCGGTCTTTGTCGTGAAAGGTCGCGGGGGTCCCCCGGATCGGATGACCAGCGGTCGGGGTGAATGCCCACTCGCCCATCCGGACGGTGCGCGTCGTGCTCTTCGCGCTGATCAGGTGCGGTCCAGTGGTGAGCGGCGGGCTTGCCTTCGTCATGATCCGTCCAACGGTGCCCGCATTAGCCAGGATGCGCGGCAAACGGGTGGCGGCCTTGTCGCATATAGAGTAATTCGGCCTAGTGGCTTATCAGTTCTGCAAGCACCTGAGGTATACGACTCGCCCCACCGCCTGAAAAACGGACGCAGACGGCACGAGCGGTGTCCGACGTCTGCCCCGCGGGAAGAACGCCTTCTCCCCACGTGGTGACCAGGCAGGGAAGCGTGGACGGTCTTGCCGCCGATGTCGGGAACGGTATTGGTCTGGTCGGCGCGGGTGTTGATGAGGTGCCGACCGAGCCCGCCGCGGTGGTCGGTGAGGCCGGCGGGCCGGGTTGGCCGGGTGGGGTTGGTGTCAGGTGTCGTGTGGTGGTGGGGTGTGTGGGTGAGTGGGCTGTGGCTGGTGTGGGGCGGGAGAGTGTGTGGTGGTAGGCCGGGGGGCTGTGGGGTCTGGTCGTTTTCGTGGCCCGTGTGTGATCGCTCCGGGGTGTTGTATTGGTGTTCTGTTGATGCAACGTCGTGTTTTTGGGGGGTGTGTTGATTGCGGGTGCGGGGTTGTGTCTGGGTGTCTGTATCGGGTGATGTGATGGCGTAGGCCGGGGGCTGATCGAGCTGTTTATCGGTCAATTGGCGTCCATCCGCTTGATGTTGAGTCGATGTTCCTGGCGGGGGTGGTCGGTGTGGAAGACCGAATCTGGTTACTGCTAGTGTTCGTTCAGTCACGGTAG
>NZ_JBSHNE010000058.1:0-24585 GCF_053646035.1 Streptomyces sp. NPDC055287
TCCCCTTCAGCGGTACATCGGACGCCGTGAGCACTACGACGAAACACACCTGGCGATCGCCGGACTCGTCTCCGACCGCACCGCCGAGCGGTAATCACCCATCAGCCGAACCGCCAAGCCGACACGTCCCGACCTCAGTCGCACACAACGTCGTTACTTCTGGGCTGGGACCGCCGGCCTTTCCGCGGGGCCGATCCCGAGCTGTGCCAGGCGCTCGCGCTGCCCGTCCTGCAGCAGGTGCCACACGCGCCGCTGTGTGGCCAGCCACCGCCCCAGGTCGATGCCGTGCACGACCGTGCCCGGCTCCACATAGGCCAGCATGCTTCCCGGCGCTGAAGATGGGCGAGGGTGGCGTAGGCGCGCTGCCAGTCGATAGGCCAGTCCGGGTCGATCGCGGCCAGCAGCGCCGCATGCCGCTTGGCACGCTGCCGGTCTTTGCCCAGGCCGTTCTTCTTCCGCGCGTTCGCGAGGAACTGGCCCACGGGCCGGTCCATCATCGCCGCCGTGACCGGAGCCGCGAGCGTCCCGTACGTCTCGAAGTACGCCGCCGCCCGCAGGTTCTCCTCCCACGCCTCATCAGCGGGCTCCCACACGATCCCGAGCGCCTCCAGATCAGCAGCCCGCGCCCCGCTCATGGCCCCGGCCCGGTAGGCGCGCCTTTGATCGGACAGCCACCTCCCCAGCGGATACGCACCCTCGACGTGCTCGTAGGGAACGTCGAGGTCCTGCTCGCGTTCGAAGTACCGGCGTGCCGCCTCGTAGCCGCGCCGCCAGTCCTGCCGTTCTGGGAGTTCTTGCTTCCGTGTCCGGGATGGTTCTCAGTTTGATGTCCGGCCTTGGGCGCTGTGGGTCGGGCTGATTCGGGTTTCTCTATGCGGTTCGACAGGTGGTGGTCCTCGCCGCCCGCAACGCCGACGGCCGCGCCGGCTTCAAGCTCCTCCGCAAACGCGTCTTGCTCTACTCGTGAGGGGCAGCCTGCGGGTCAGGGCCCGATGCGCTCGACCTCATTCGGATCGATCCTCAGTGCTGATCCGGTCTCGAAGGAGGTGGGCGATTTCAGTAGTCCGGTCACGACATCGGCAACCCGGTCAGGTGACGTCACTTGGCGGCTGGGGCAGACCATCTCTGCGAGGGCTGCCTTTGGCACTCCCGCCGCCTCCGATACCCGGTCCATCATGTGTGTGTCAACAATTGCGGGACAGATCGCGAAGACCGAGATCCCCTGCTCCGCGAGCTCGCCGGCGGTCGAGCGGGTCAAGCTCAGCAGCGCTGCTTTGCTGGCCGCGTACGGGCCGGCGACCGGCATGGGAATCGTACCGAGCAAGGAGCTGCAGTTCACGATCACCGCCCCTGCTTCCATCCGCGGCGCGGCGTGCTTCATACAGAAGAACGCGCCCTTCACGTTCACGCTCAGGACCGCTTCGACATCGTCGGCGGACCAAGCTGCCATGGGTCCGACAGTTCCTTCGACGCCAGCATTGTTGAACAGATAGTCCAGGCGGCCGAACCGTGTAATCGTGGCTTCGATCGCCGACTCGACCGCCGGCTCGTCTGTGACGTCAACCGTGTGGAATGCGACTTGCTCGGCGCCGAGATCGGCGACCACCGCCTCGCCTCCTTCACGGTTCCTGGACGCGATCACGACCGCGCAGCCCTCAGCCAGAAGCCGGCGAACTGTGGCAAGCCCGATCCCGGTCGCTCCGCCGGTCACCAGAGCCACCTTCGACTGCAGTCCGTCGTCCATTTCTTCCTCGCTCGTCAGATCGGGGAGTGGTGCTCGATCGAGCCACCAACGCCGTCAGCAGACCTGCGATCGCCCCGCAAGGAACGGCGATTTCTCCTTATATCTCATGGTCAGGGCGACGTTCGGGCTGCCACCCCGAGGTAGGAGCAGCCTGCCAGCGAAGAGAAGTTCTGACGCTCCGTGATCGGACCACAGAAGGTGTGCCAGAGCCCGAGTTTTGACAGCACTGGGGTACTTGCCAGGGCAGCATCGGGGTGCTCCTGGTGAAAGGTCCTGGTCATGCCGCAGATGTCCAAGGTCGAGTTGTAGGGGTGACGTACCGGACGGTGCGGTGGGCGGCGAACTCCGTCTGGACGGAGCCGCGGACCGCCCCGTCCGGCCATGTCCATGCCCTGCAGTAGTTTTTGGGCATGCGAGACACGGAATGGGGCGGAGGTCAGCTGGCGGTGGTGCGGCCCGCCTCGGGTGGGTTCCCGCGGCACAGCCACGATGAGTACGTGATCAGCGTCAACCTCTGTGGCCTGGAGCGGGTCCGGCTGGATCGCACCACGTTCGACGTGTGCCTGGATGAGGTCACCGTCTACAACCCCGGCCAGGTCCAGTCGTGCACCACGCAGGCCCCGCCCGATACCTTCTTCACGACCGTGAGCTGGTACGTCCCGCCGGCGCTGGTGGAATCGCTGACCGGCGAGGACCTGGTCGACTTCGAACGCCCGGTCGTCCGCTCTCCCTACCTTCGCGGCGAGCTCCTTGCTGCCGCCAAAGCCTTCCGCGAGTTCACGGCTGACGGGCACTCCGCGCCGGCCGAATCCGCAGTTCTGCTCCAGGAGCAGCTGGAACTTGTGCTGTCGCGGCTGATCGACCTGGCCGCGGGACGGCGCGCGCGTGCTCCCGAGCCCGCCGACACCCGGATAGCCGCGATCCTTGACCGTCTGCGTGACCTGTCCGACGTGCCCAGGTTGGCCGAGCTGGCCGCTGAGGCGGGGATGTCACGGGAGCACCTGATCCGGACGTTCACCCGTGCCACCGGTACCCCGCCCTACGCCTGGCACCTGTCGGCCCGACTGGCGGAGGCGCGGCGCCGCTTGCGCAAGGGCGAGCCCGTCGCCGACGTCGCGCACCTGCTGGGCTTCGCCGACCAGGCGCATTTCCACCGCCACTTCACTGCGGCGTACGCCATCACACCCGGTCGGTTCCGTCGGCTGCCCCAGATCAACATCTGACAAGACCGCATGGAGAACCCCCGGCACAGTGGCCGCCATGATCGAGATCTTCATGTTGGCTCTGTGGTTGGGGCTGGTGTTCAACGCGGCACCGGGTGCGGTGTTCAGCGAGTCGCTACGGCGCGGGATCCGGGGCGGGTTCGGCCCGGCCTTCGCGGTCCAGGTCGGATCGCTGGTGGGCGACGCCGTCTGGGCGGCCCTCGGCCTGGCGGGGGCAGGGGCACTGTTGGCCGTGCCGACCTTACGTGTGCCGCTCACGGTCGCCGGGTGCTTGCTGCTGGCCTGGTTGGGGGTGGTAGGCCTACGCGACGCATCCGCGCGAAAGGGACCAGACCTGATGACGGAACCGCAGGGAGGACAGGACCGCAAGGCCATGGCTGTGGGGGCGGGCATGTCGTTGGCGAACCCATGGAACGTTGTCTACTGGTCGGGCGCGGCCGGCGGGGTGGGCGCTGTACTGGGACCGGGCGGAGCGTCGGAGCTGGGCGTCTTCTTCGCCGGGTTCATGGCCTCCTCAGTACTCTGGTGTCTGATCTCGGCGGGGCTCATCGTGGTGCTGCGCAGGGCGCTGCCGCCACTGGCCGTACGCGTGCTGGAGGCATGCTGCGGTATCGCGCTCCTGGTCTTCGCCATCATCCAGCTGTGTCGGCTCATGTGACGTGCCCGGAAGTGTGTCTGCCTGAGCGGCTGGAACGCCTCTGACACCCTGACGCGATCGACTCGCGGCAACGCCGCGGCCTATGCGGTCGGCGGGTGACGATCGACCTGTCCGCGTCAGCGACACGGCACTGCCTTCACTTCTCGTGAACATCTACGAGCCAGCTGATGACCAACCGCTGCTGAAACTCATCGACAAACGCTGCTGCTGAAAGTGAACAAAGCCACCCAGAGGAAGCAGTTCAGGAAGCCCGGCACCTGCTGGTGGTGTGCACCCTGTCAGACCGCACAGAGGGCACGCAGCCCCCTGTAGCGCGACACGGGATCGAAGAAGGCAGTGGCCCACCCTCCCGAAAGGGCGGTGGGCCGCTGCCATGCGAACGCGGGACCGGCACGCACGCCGCACGCTGGCCTGGCTGGTTGGGAGTCCCGAGCCGAGGCGCGGTTTCGGAACACCCGGAACGCGTGCAATGGAATCCCACAGCAATTGCATGCGTCGCCCGGCTCAACGGCGGTGGTGATCCTCCGGTCACGGACCCGGTGGGGTGACGTGTGGTGGCGCGAGAAGCACGCGCGCTGCCCGGCCGGTAAGGGGGGGTGAGAGCCCTGAGGAATGGCAGGGCCCCCACAACGCGGGTCCGTGGGGGACGGATATCACTTACGCGTCGGCGGAACAACGACCACCAGGCACCAGGGTCACTGTCTGCCCGGAGAGCGCTGTGAGCGTCGTGAGTCTCGGGCTGCAGAAGGCGCGTCTTGTGGGCACCCGGGCTACTTGGCTCTGGGATAGGCTGGCGATCCAGGCGAGATATCTGGGGCAGACCAGGCATGACTACGCCGCTTCCGCCCGCCCGGCGTCAGCTTCCTGCTCGTGCGCATGCTTCAGCGCCATCCGCTGATCGACCCTCTTGCCGGCCTCGACCGTCTCCCAGTACGGATGCGTCGACACCACGGCCGACAGCTCAAGGAGTTCACAGCGCAGGCGGGCGACCTCCGCCTTCTGCACGCCGGTGTACCCGGGGCTGGACGGCAGGCTGCGGGGCTCTGCGTCGCTGTAGAGAACCTTCGGGGCGCTCCACCCCTCGGAAGGCTCTACCGACCAGGGGAGATTGCGCCCGAGGGCTTCGTACTCCGCCCAGGTCTGGTGCAGACGCAGCTGAGCTGCGCGAAGGTCTTCGGGAAAGTCGTACGTAGCCACCCCAGAATGCTACTCGTGTTCGATTTTCTAAGGCCAGTAGACGCGCCCAGACACACGCCGATCAGCCCCCGGCCGATCCCGCGTCGCGGGTGCATGCCCGGGCGGGGGCGGGTGTCGTTGTCGCGGCTTGGCTCGGCAGTCAACGCTGACGATGAACGAGTGATCGCGGTAAGCGCGCTGCCTGCCGCCGGTCGCGCCGACGCGGAGGGACCCGTAGACAGGGAGAGCAGCCTGCGGGCTGTCCTCATGCCGGGGCCCGCGCCACCCCGAGGGCGCGGACCCCGGTGAAGCTTGCCGGAAGGAGCCGATGGTGGCCTCAGACCCGCAGCGCACGACCGCTCTTCTGGCCGGCTGACGGGTGGTGCGTCCACCGGTGGAGCCGATGCTCGCGCAGGCCCGCGCGACACTGCCCGCACCGGGCGCGCTGCCCGGCGGGCTGGCGTACGAGGCCAAGTTCGACGGTTCTCCAGACACCTTGAGATGTCTCATTCGGTGAGTCTCCGGAGCCGCCCGCAGCCGTTCAAGTGATCGTCCGGAGCCACCCCTTCAGCGTGTGCTGGGCACACTGGACGAGGAGAACGCGCGGCTCTGGTTTCGCGAGATGAGGGCTGTGGGCGTCGAAGGGATCGTGGCGAAGTCACTCAGTTCGACCTATCAGCCGGGGGAAACATGGGCTTGGAGGAAGATCAGGCACTCCGATACCCGAGACGGCAGACTCCTTGGCGTGTTCGGCCCGCAGCAGCGACCGCACGCTCCTCTCGTGGAGTTTCCCGACGGCCGAACCGTGAAGACTTCGCCGCGTCTGACGGGAATGCAGGCTCGGCAGGTCGGCGAATCGGTACGCGGCCGCCTGGGGGAGCGGACCGAACATCCCGACCACGGGCTCGTGACCCTGCTCATCGAGCCTGTCCTGGTTGAAGTGCGCGAGACGGCCGGTCGCCACGAGACGGCGAAGTTCGTGCGCGTCCGGTTCGAGGGTTGAGGTGGCGGGTTCAGCTACCGAACGCCGTGCCCGCAGGGAGCGCGACTGCGCACGCAGCGCGCCCCTTGCTCAGGGCCTTCACCCCTGTGGGGTGATGCTCAAGGACCGGATGAGCTGGGCCAGTTCTTCGCGGAAGAGTTTGTCTGGGCTGAGGGCCTGGGTCTGCAGGTGGCCGTAGATCTCCAGTGACACCAGGCCGTGCAGGTGGCTCCAGATGCGCAGGGCGAGGGCCACGGCTGCCGGGGGTAGGTCGGGGAAGGCTGGGCGGACCTTGTCGAGGAGGCCGGCCTCGAAGTCTGACCATTCGAAGTCGCTGTCCGCGTAGCGGTGTTCAGCGTGCGGCCATGCGGCGGCCGCCAGTGCGGTGATGCCGGTGCAGACGCGGTGGGCGGCGTCCGGGGCGGCGCCGCCCTCGGGGGGCCGGTAGCCGGGGACGGGGTCGCCGTAAATGAGGCGGAAGCCCTCGGGGTTGGCCAGGGCCCAGCTCCTGAAGGCGGATGCCCATGCCTGGATCCGGGCGGCCGGGTCCTGGGCGGGTGCGGTGTCCCAGGCGGTGTCCACGGTGTCGGCCAGTGAGGTGTACACAGTGTTGATCAGCGTGGTGACCAGGTCGTCGCGGGTGGCGAAGTAGCCGTAGATGGCGTTCGCAGTCATGCCCATCTCGCGGGCGATGGCCCGCAGCGTGATCGCGTCGGGCCCGCCCGAGGCCATCAGCTCGAGTGCGACTTTCTTGATCTCGGCGGTTGTCTCGGCCCGCAGTCGCTCGCGGCGCCCTCTGATCGTTCCCACAGTCGGACACTCTACAGCGTCACTATGCTGCGTGGCGTACGGTTACTTCACACCGTATAGTTTTCGCATACCGTGAAGACGCAAACGTAGCGGGCATGAAGAGCCACAAGGGAGAGTCATGCGCATCGGAGTCATCGGAGCCACCGGCAGCATCGGCAGCCGGGTCGTCAACGAAGCCCTCGACCGGGGGCACCACGTCACGGCGTTCAGCCGGGATGCCATGCAGATCGACGAGGGCCGCGAGAACGTCGTCTGGAAGAGCATCGACGTCCTCGATGCCGGCAGCATTGCCGCCGCCATACCCGGCCTTGACGTGCTGATCAGCGGATTCCAGCCCGGAAACGGTGCCAAGGACATCGCCGACACGGTGGCCCGCTCAATCGCCGATCCCACCGTGTACGCCACCGCCGCGCGAGCACTGCTGAAAGCACTGGAGACCCACCCCAGGACCCGGCTGATCGTCATCGGTGGCGCCGGCAGCCTGGAGATCGAGCCCGGACTCGTACGAGCCGACTCGGACAAACTCCTGCACGAGACCCTCGACGAGCTTGGCCTGCCGAGGGAGTACGCCGCCGCAGTACGCGGCCATCGGGACGCCCTGAACGTCCTGCGCATGTCCAACCGGCTCTGGACTTACTTCAGTCCCGCGGAGGACATCGCTCCCGGTGAGCGCACGGCCCGGTTCCGGACCGGCGGCGATCAGCCGGTTCTCGACGCAGACGGGCGTAGCCGCATCTCCGTGGAGGACGCGGCCGTCGCACTCATCGACGAGGCGGAACTACCCCGCTTCGTCCAGCGCCGCTTCACAATCGGGTACTGAGCCTGGCTATGCCGCTGAATAGCCGGGGCTGAGACACATCAAAGTCTGGAGAACGACGGCTACTGGTGCCTGCTGTTCACCCCCTCCCGACCGGGCGCACCGACGCTGCTGCAGTCACGGCGCGGATCGCTGATCCAGCTGCACTTCCCCGACCTCGTCGAGGACGACTCTGACGAGGAGTGATGGCCTGCTGACCTAGCTGGCCATCGACCCGACTTCTTGTAGTCGCGGCGCTGGTCGATCATGGACGTCTAGCGCAGTGATCGTGCACCGCGGCGTCAACGCCGTGGGGCCGTCGCACTCCGGGGGCCGGCAAGGGCTGCGCCAGGCGGGACACCACTCGTTCAGGGGACGGTGCCGCCGGGCGCTGTCGCCCATCATGCACATCATGATCAGACACACACACCGCCGCAGGACTGGCCGTCGCATCCCTCGCACTGGCCACGGACGCCGCGTCCGCTGCGCCCGCACCCGCCCCGGCCGCCGCAGTGCAGCCGTCCTCAGCGAAGGCGCCAACTGACCTGGGACTGGACGGCCTCCTGGACCTGGGCGACGACGACAGCCACCGAGGCCGCGGCAGGGGCCGCGCCAGCGACAAGGACGACGGTCTCGTAGAGAGCATCGGTCGCACGGTGGACGAACTTCTGGACCTGGACGGTGTCACCGGGGGACGCAGGCATTGAGATTGCCCCCTAGCAGTGATGTCTGCCAGGGGGCTTCGAGTGGCGTCAGCCGGTGACCTTGGAGAGACCTGACTGCTGCCTTTCCGGGTCACGGGTCCGGCCGGGTGAAGTGTGGTGGGCGGTGCCGTCTCGGTGAGGGCAGGGTTCTTGAGGGTGGGGCATGCTGACGAGCAGGTGCCTGCGGTGGCGCCGGCAGACGTGGTGCGGGGCCAGGGCCCGTCCATCCATCCTTGTTCCCGCACCACGCTGTACTGGCCAGGCACGGAGAATGCCCGGTTATACCGCCCAGTCGAGTCCCAGCCCGGCGAGCTGCTCGCGCTGCCCCTCGCTCAGACCGGCGCGTCTGCTGCGGGTGTTGGACAGCCATACCCCCAGCCGGACCGAGGTACCGTCCGGCAACTCCTCGACATGACCCCGGGGAACGACGGCCTTCCCTTCCCGGGCCTTGTACTGAGCGAGCGCGGCGATGCCTCGCTCGGGCGCCCCGCCCGAGCGGCTCTGGACAACCCGGACGACTACCGCGCCTTCCAAGTCCGGGAAGAGAAAAGCGGCCGCGGGCGCCGCGCCCAGGGGGAGCGCGAGCAGCAAAGGCGGGAGGAGGCCCGGCGCGGTCGGAAGGCTGTCGCCTGGGCGTGCCCGGCCTGTGGCCGTGAGGTCTACCCGAGTGGTGAGGGCTGGGAAGCCGTACTGCCTGGCAGTGACTGTGACGCCTGTGCCTAAGCCAAGGAGGGCGGGCGTCAGGAGGCGGAGGCGCGGGCCGCTGAAGAGGCGGAGGCGGAGGTGGAAGCGGATGCGTGGCGCAAGGAGAACGGCATCTTCGGCTTCCTGGGACGCTGAAGCACCGGAGCTCTGCCGGTCTGTACACGCCGCCCCGTCGCCTGGGGCCGGCGGGGCGGGGGTGCGGCCCCCATGCGCGAACAGCAGGAAGATCACCCGACCAGGGACCCTGTTCGACCTGCACGTTCCATGATCGGTTGAGAGACGGCTTCTTACTCAAGACCGCTAGTGCACAGGCGCCCCCGGCTTTATGCGGGCGCGTACCCGAGGGTCGGAGACCAGGTCAGGTGGGAGGCGAGTGTCCGCTGAGAGTTTGCCCTGAAGGACCTGCTCCACCGTGAGGCCGCGGGCGGCCAGGAGGTATGCGCCGCGCAAGTCTGCACCGGACAGGTCCACGTCTGCCAGGTCTGCACCGGACACGTTTGCTCTCGTCAGAATGGCTCCGTGGAGATCCGCGTATTTCAGGTTGGCGAACGCCATTTTCGCGCCGGTCAGGTTGGCGTATTGCAAGTCTGCGTAGTTGAGCTGGGCGCGCAACAGGCGCGCGCCGGTGAGATCAGCTCCGACAAGCTCAGCCTTGTCGAGGTCGGCGCCTTCGAGGTCTGCGTCTTTCAGGGCGGAGGGCAGTTTCGCATCGGTGAGGTTGGTGCCGCTCAGATTCGCGGAGCTCAAAGAGGCACTTTCCAGGTTTGCGTAGGGCAGCGCCGCCTTGTGTAGGTCGGCTCCGTCCAGGGTCACTCTGTACAGGTCTGCGTTTGGCAGGAAGGTGTTTGCCAGATCGAGTCGGAACCGTGTGCTGTCGAGGTCGGGGTCTCTGTCACGTAGGACACCGAGCGCGGCGCGGATGTCGTTCGCGGGCCGGGTGTCGGCGCGGATGGGCCCGGGTTCGGAGGCATGACCCCGGGTGTATGCGACGAGGACGCTGACGATGTGCGGGTGGTCGCGGGGGGAGTCGTTCATGATGCGTCGGAGGGCGTAGATGCCGCCGAGACGGACGTCCTCGGATTCGGAGCCGAGGTTGGTAATGGCGTCGTTGTAGCGGTCGGTGATCTGTCCTTGTTGGGTGACGTTGAGGTTGTCCTGTGCCTGCTGGACGCTGATGGCGGTGAACAGCAGTGCACCGGCGGCGGCCAGGCCGGGGACGAGAGTGGCTGTGGCCAGGGCCCATTGGGCGCGCATGGCCCGTCGTTCGCGGCGTTCCGCGAGGGATTCTGCTGTGTCAGGCTCGGGAGCCGGCGGCGTGGCGGCCGGTGGCTGGGCGGGAGGCTCGGTGGCGCCGGCAGTGGAAGGAACGGGCACGAGCGTGGGCGCTGTATGGGGTTCCGGCGCTGCAGGTTCCGGTGGCTGGGCGGGCGGTGTGGGCATGAATCCCCCGAGAGTCACACGCGGTTCACTTGAGAACCGTTCAACCCTAGGCTTCTTCGGCACCGCGGCGCCGAAGAAGCCCAATCCTGAGTCGGGCCCGGCTATGCACGCCACCAGCCCGTCTACACAGGCTGTCGCGCTACCTGATCGACGCGATCACCGCCGACCCGAAAATCCATGTGCGGGTACAAACGGAGGTGGTCGGTATGTCCGCTGACTCTGAGATAACAGGGCTTGATGTAGTGAACCGGACGAGCCAACGGCGCAACACCTTTGCGGTCAGCGCCGTGTTCGTGTTCATCGGTGCCACGCCATGTACGGATTGGCTCGACCAGCAGCTGGCGATGGATTCCGACGGCTTCCTGCTGACCGGACAGGATGTCGCCCTCCCGGCGGACCATCGCGTGCCGCTGCCCTTTGCAACCAGCGTGCCCGGCGTGTTCTGCGTCGGTGACGTACGTAGTGGAAGCGTGAAGCGAGTCGCCGCTGCGGTCGGTGGAGGATCCGCAGCAGTGCGGCTCATCTTCGATCGACGCAGAGTCGACGGGGTCGAAGTTGTGTGACGGCCAGCGTGGGGCTGGCTCGGTGGCTGTCCGGGACGATGCCGACTTCTACGATCCCGACCGGGCTTCGCGGTCCGTCGCGGTAATCAGTTCGCCTGCGGCGATGCGCACCGTTCTTCACCCCGCGAGACCAGCTCCGGTCCCGGACACGATCACACAGGTGCGGGCCAGGGAGCTGCTGGTGCGCAGTGCTCGGCGGAGGTGCATTCTGGAAGTTGGGGTTCCGGTCATTGCGAACCAGCGTCGGCGAAGCGAGCCAGGCACGCGAGAGATGAGCACCGAAGGCCGCCGACAGACAACGGCCATCTCGAACCAGGGAGCAGGTCATGACATCCCTACGCTTCCACGTGAACTCCTCGATGAGCCCGGACGAGGTGATGGGCGTGCTGACGGACTTCAGCCCATCCCGTGTCGAGGAGTGGTCCTCCATCGATGCCGAGCACTTCCAGGTCCACGAGCGGGGCGATACCTGGGCGGAGGTGACCGAGGGGAACGACAAGTCGTGGGAGCGTGCGCGCTACGAATGGGACCCCTCGACGAACAGGGTCACCGTCACCACTCGTGACTCGGTGCCCTTTGGCTCGGGGGGCTGGCAGTTCCAGATGACTCCCACGGATAACGGCACCCGCGTCGACGTCAGACTCGAACGGCACCCCACCTCGTTCAAGTCAAAGGTGATGTCCTCGATCATTCCCTTCGCCGGGCCGGTGTTCCGCAAGTCCTTCAAGGAACCTCTGCACACCACGTAGTCGCGCCACTCATGCACAAGGCTGCGTCAGCCCTGCCCAGCATGTGGTTGACTAGCTGGGCACCACCTGGGCATGCACCACGGGCGCTGAAGTTGACCTGCAGAGACGGATTCCGTCGGGGGCGAGCCGGGTGATATGGCACTGGGCCGAGCGCCATCACGACGTCGCTTCGGGCGACGCGAGCTTCGTCGGCAGAACCCCCCACCGCCTTGCGAGAGGGCTTCGGCCGCGCGGCCGGGACGATACTGATCGTGACAGTGGCCCCGCCGCCGGGC
This sequence comes from Streptomyces sp. NPDC055287, assembly GCF_053646035.1. NCBI lineage: Bacteria > Bacillati > Actinomycetota > Actinomycetes > Kitasatosporales > Streptomycetaceae > Streptomyces > Streptomyces sp. NPDC055287. The sequence continues at coordinate 11,826 of NZ_JBSHNE010000058.1, forward strand.
CGGCCTCGGACGCGGGCGCGGTCGGTGGAGACGCACCCTTGCCGATGTCTCCGAGGGGAGCCGTTCATGACCACGGCGAAAGACCTGTTCATCATCGCCATGGACCTGAAGTATTCCGTGGGACAGGGTGACCTGTCCCTCGCACTCGCGGGAGCCGAGCTGATCGATCTCATTGGTGCGGGGGTGGTCGCCGTGGACGGCGACCACATCGTGCCAGGTGGACCGCCGCCGCTGGACGATCGATTCCTGGACGAGGCTGCGGCAGGTCTCACTCGGCAGGCGCCCTACGAGCGGATCGAGGACTGGCTGTGGCGCCGGGGCCGAGACCTCTCGGCCGCGTACCAGGCCGTCCTGGAGGAGAACGGTGAGCTCAAGCCGCAGCGAAGCGGCCCGTTGTCCTTCGGCTCGGAACGTGTGGAACCGGTCGATACGCCCGCGCGCCGCCGTGCAGCCGACCGCTGGAAAGAGAAGGAACCCGTCCTGACTGCCCTTGCCGCCGCAGTGGGCATCGACGACGAACGATCCGACGATGAGACCGGCCTTGATGACGAGGCGGTGACGAGTGTGGTGGCCGCTGTCCACGACGCGGTGATGGAACTGGAGGCCGTACGCCAGAGGCGGACCATCGAGAACGCGGCCTTCGCCAACCTCTGGCGCGGACCATGAGCCGAACCTGCGCCAGGAGCATGATCGAGTCCGACGGTGAGCGGTCGCACGGCCGCCGAGCGATGCTGCGCATGCCCCTTGACCAGTTCCGGTCAGCGTCGCGCGGCCTGCACCTGGAGACTGCTGCTGCGCTCGCGGCAGGGCACGGACACGACCGGCGCGCCCGGAGATCCGTGCCGCCGCCGTCGCGCCGCTACCGCCGACACACCGGCCTGGACGGCGATATGTGAGCGGCAGGGGTGTCTCAGCCAGTTGGTGTCCCAACGGTATCCGTCCTCGGTGGGCGTTTTGAGGGTGCGAGTGTCGGTCGCCCTCCGCGGGTGTCCAAAAGCGTACGACGGGCAGAGCTCAGGACAGTGGCCAGCTGTCCCGGATCGGTCACGGGACGGGCAGGTCGCCGTCGTCGACGGCTCGCTGGAACCGTTCTCGGACGCAGGAGTAGCCGTTGCTGCAGCTTCGCAAACTGATACCTGAGGCCCACTGGTCTCGGCGGGCCGACTACGTCCTGAGGAAATGCCGCGGTCGTGAGACTGGCCGACAGCCCTCGACTTGAGACTGAGTAAGAGCCGCTGGTCAGTAAGGACCCCTCTGCCACGAACCGCGAGACCCTACAGCCTATAACGGACACCGCAGTGGGCGTGGGGGCGGGCCCGGACACTCCGCCGGGTGAAACGTCGGGGTGGTCGCTCTCACCGGGCGAGGCGACGACGAGCGGGTCTCCGCAGAGGCCCACTACCCCCGATTCCGGCTTGCGCGAGGGCGAAGGTGCGCGAGTCGTCGTCGATCACCCCCGGTGTCGTCCTGTCGTTAGCTCCGGCCGGGTGGAGGATGGGTCTTGATGATCACCGCTGACCCTCGGGAGGGGGACCATGGCCGACGTCTGGGTGCTGAGTCCAAGTCATAGCGAGCCGGAGAAAAGCCGTCTGATCCGTTCCGACGCCATCACCTACCTCAGCACGTCCGCCGAGGAGCTTGTCGCGGCCCGCGTCGGATCGGACGACACCGTGGTCTTGGTTCACCGGGCCAACCAGGGCGGCAGAGACCTCCCCGACGACTTCCACCTTGCCTACCTGGCGAAACTCGCCGTGGCCTGCGGGCGGGCCCGTGTGAGCGAGGAGGACCTGGTGCTCCTCGCCGACACGGACACCAACGGGGCCTGGGACTGGTCGGTGTTCCCCGTCTCGGAGCTTTGGCCAGCCTGACTTTCGTATCGGCCCGCCCTGCCAAAGGGGGGAACCGGACGCATTCGCCGAGCAGTCCCCCGCATCGGGCGGGGGATTCGCGGGCGTCTGGCCTGGTCAGCGTCCGGTGAGCCGGTGGAGCGCGGGAGCGCTGACGCCGCCGCTGTGCCGGCCGGTATGGGGGTGAGGGGCTTGAGCAGGGCGTGCTTGCGGGCGTTGCTGCGTTGGTGCTCGGCCTCGTCGCGGTGTTCGTCGGACAGGGACGGCTCGGCGGTGACGAGCTGGTCGTAGACGCCGGCTTGGGCGTCGTGATTGGCGGCGGTGGCGGTGAGCACGCCTGCCAGGCGCAGGAGACCGTCTTCGTCTTCGGCGTCCTTGAGCTCGTGGTACGGGGCATCGAGCGTCTTGGCTTGCTCTCGCAGCTCCAGAAGCCTGGCGTGCAGGCTTGTGCCCCGCTTCCTTTGCGCGGCTTCATAGGCGTCGGAGCCGGGGTGACGGTTGGCATCAAGTCCTGCGGTGACAGCGTCCGGCTCATCGGCCCACATCCGCGTGTATTGGCTGTCGAGCCAGCGCGCAGTGTCCATGGAGCGCTCAGTCGATTTCGCCGGTCGGATTTGGCGACCGGTTGCCGCCCAGGCCCGTACTTGGGGGGCCCACTTCTCGTGGGCCGACTGCCGGGTCATCTGAGCGGCCTGGGCGATCTGCTCCCAGGTGCTTCCGCACTCCCGCTCCGCGATCACGGCAGCATTGATCAGTTGGTCGAGCTTCCTGCGCAACTCCAGCGCTCCGCTCACGAAGTCACCGGGCGAAGTCTTGGACGCCGTCGGCATGAGGGCCAGGGAGTCATGCCTGAGAAAGCCCACCCGGCCCGTGGCGCACTCCGCCGACGCCTCACGCCCCTCCGACCCTCGGGCGGTTTTCCGTCGGCTTCTAGCTGTTTTTAGTCGGAAACACTGCGAGTTCAGACCTCCCACCCCACCTACCCATTACCATTCATTGACCTTGCCTTTGACTTTTCTTGGCGAAGTTCGGCGTGCGCGCCAAGAGGAGAAGAGATGGTCCGCAGCCGCACCGCCGCGACCCGGCGTGGCCCGCACACCTCCGCACATCAAGATCCGCAACAGCGCACTCTCCGGCGGCACTTGAAGTGTTCCGCTGCTGAGCAGCAGAGCAGTCCCCCACCTGTCCTGTAAGCCCGACGCGCCCCCACGGCGCGCCAGGAGGAGTCACCACATATGCAACCCCTCATCGACAACGCCCGCACGTTCGGACAGCGCCCTGAGGAGTTCGCCGGCCTCGCCCAAGGCCAGACGCCAGAGGTCCTGTTCATCACCTGCGCCGATTCCCGGGTCGTCCCGGCCCTGATCACCGGCGCCCGCCCCGGCCAGCTCTTCGAGCTGCGCACCGCGGGCAACATCGTCCCGCCGTACGCCTGCGAGCACCCCACCAGCGAGGCGGCCACCATCGAGTACGCCGTCGAGGTGCTCGGCGTCCAGCACATCGTGGTCTGCGGCCACTCCCACTGCGGGGCCGTCGGCGCGCTGGTGCGCGGCGACGACCTGAACGCCGTACCCGCCGTGCGCGACTGGCTCACGCACGCCGCCGACGAACCCAAGTGCTCCGACCCCGCCGACCCGACGGTCGCCGAGGCCGTGCAGAACCACGTCCTGACGCAGCTGCTGCGGCTGCGCTCCTACCCGTGCATCGAACAGCGCCTGCAGGCGGACAGACTCCGGCTGCACGGCTGGTACTACGAGGTGCACACCGGGGCCGTGCGCGAACACCGTGCGGAGTCCGACACGTTCGAGGCGCTGTGAAGGGGCTGACCGTGATGTCGAAGTTTCCTTCCCTGCGGCAGGACTTCGCCGCCTCCATTGTCGTCTTCCTGGTCGCCGTGCCGCTGTGCGTCGGCGTGGCGGTCGCCTCCGGAGTTCCCGCGGAGCTGGGCCTGGTCACTGGCATCGTGGGCGGCCTGGTCACCGGCTTTCTGCCCGGCAGCAGTCTTCAGGTTTCGGGGCCGGCCGCGGGCCTGACCTTGCTGGTCTTCGAGGCGGTCAGCGAGTTCGGAGTAGCCGCGCTCGGCGTGATCGTGCTGATGGCCGGACTGCTCCAGCTCGCCATGGGCTTCCTCAGGATCGGCCGCTGGTTCCGGGCGGTATCCGTCTCCGTCGTCGAGGGCATGCTTTGCGGCATCGGCCTGGTGATCATCTCCGGGCAGATCTACGCGGCGGCAGGCATGAAGGCCCCAGAGACCGGCATCGGCAAGATCGCCGGCCTGCCCGAGGCGTTCGCCGACGCCCTCGGCAGCACCAAGGCGCTCGCCTCGCTCGCGATCGGCGCGGGCACCATCGCCGTGATCGTGCTGTGGAAGAAGACGCCGAAGAAGGCACAGGTCGTGCCCGGCGCCCTCGCCGCGGTACTGCTGGCCATGGTCGCCTCGCTCGCCTTCAGCCTGCCAGTCGCCACCGTCGAGGTGGAGGGTCTGCTCGGCGTCATCCAGCCGCCCGGCGCCGACGCCTTCGGTGAGCTCGCCAGCCCGGCCATCTGGGGCACGATCATCGCGTTCGCACTGATCGCCTCCGCCGAGTCGCTGTTCAGCGCGGCCGCGGTGGACCGGCTGCACGACGGTCCGCGCACCCAGTACGACAAGGAGATGATTGCCCAGGGTGGGGGCAACACGGTGTGCGGTCTGCTCGGTGCGCTGCCGATGACCGCGGTGATCGTGCGCAGCTCCGCCAACGTCAACGCGGGCGCGAAGACCAAGGCGTCGCGTGTGCTGCACGGCGTGTGGCTGCTGCTGTTCGCCGCCGCGCTGCCCTCCGCGCTGGCGCTGATCCCGCTGCCCGCGCTCGCCGCGATCCTCGTGCACGCGGGCTGGAAGCTGATCCCGTTCCGCCAGATCGCCGGGCTGTGGCGGGGCCAGAAGGGTGAGGCGTTGATCTTGGTGGTCACGGCCGTGTCGATCGTCGCCGTGAACATGTTCGAGGGCGTGCTCATCGGTCTGGCCCTGGCGGTGATCAAGACCGCCTGGGAGGCATCGCACCTGAAGACAGAGGTCATAGACAAGGGTGCCGGGCCGATCCAGGTGTACCTGTCGGGCAACGCGACGTTCCTGCGGCTGCCGAAGATACTTGACAACCTGGAGGCCCTTCCGCAGGACCGGCCGATCGAGGTGGACCTGTCCGGGCTGCACCACCTCGACCGCGCCTGCCGCACGGCCCTGGAGAACTGGGCCCAGCGGCACAGCGCACCCGACACCGAACCGGTGAAGGTCACGACCGCGAACCGGTGAGGGCCACGGCGCCGTCGAGATCTCGCCGGAGGGATCTGCCGCCCGGACGAACGCTCCATCGGCATCGCCTTGGCATCAGCCGGGCCCTCACCACGATGGCTGGTGCTGCCCTCTACGTTCTTCCCGGCCCGGCATCCCCCTGCTCGCAGTCGGCATAGCCTGCTTCGTCACCGGTGTGGCCATGCTCGGCAGTGACGCCACCCGCAGATGAAGGCAGTACCACGGAACCGCCTACCCCGGCGTGGGGACGGATGAGCGCCCGGAACGGCGGGGTGAGGAGCATGGCGGAGCGCTCGGGGTGGGCGATGGCCCAGGACTTGGGGGCCATCTCGCCGAGCACCATGTGCAGGAAGACGACCACGGTCATGGCGACGGCGAAGGCGATGCCGTAGCTCAGTCCGCTGGGCAGGCCGAGCTTCTCCAGGAGGGGGTCGAGCTCGTGGGAGATGGCGGGCTTGGAGATCGAGCCCAGTCCCAGGGTGCAGATGGTGATGCCGAGCTGGGCGCCGGCGAGCATCAGGGACAGTTCGCGCATCCCTGCGAGCGCCGACTTGGCGCCGCGTTGGCCCTGGGCGGCGGCGCGTTCCATGCAGTGGCGCTTGGCGGCGACCAGGGCGAACTCGGCCGCGACGAAGAAGCCGCTTGCGACCAGCAGGAGGAGGGTGATGAAGAGGGCCAGGGGGAAGCTCATGCGGTCGGCTCCTCATCGGTCGGGGCGGCATGCACATCCGCGTCCGGGGCGGTGTCCGGCAGGCGTTCCAGGCGGATGCGGTCGGGGACGTGGCGGTCGAGGGTACGGACCTCGATGAGGACGGTGCCGACGGTGAGGCGGTCTCCGATGGCGGGGAAGCGGCCGAGGCGGTCCACGATCAGGCCGGCGGCGGTGTCGTAGTCCTCTTCCTCTGGGAGTTCGATGCCGGTGGCCTGGGCGATCTCGTCGAGGCGGCGGCCGGCGTCGACCAGCCACCCGTTGCCGTCAGCGGCGGCGATCTCGATCACCTGGTCGGACTCGTCGGTGATCTCACCGACCAGCTCCTCGGCGATGTCCTCGAAGGTGACGATCCCGGCGAACCCGCCGTGCTCGTCGAGGACGACGGCGAATTCCTGCTTCCGTTCCTGCATCTGCTCGACGGCGCCGGGCAGCGGCAGCGTGTCGGGAAGCAGCAGAGGGCGCCGGGCCAGCTCACCGGCGGTGATCTGCTCAAGGTGTTCGGCCGGCAGCCGCATCAGTTCGCGTACGCCGATGATGCCCTTGATGTCGTCGTGGCGCTCACCGGTGACCGGGTAGTTGGGCCGCCGAAGTGGTCGACGAGGTGGGCGACTTCTTCGAAGGACACGACGAAGAGGGCTGAAGTACGGCAAGCCCTCCTGATAGTTTCTACGTGACTGTAGAAGAATGTGAGTGTCCGGGCCGGCCCCCCTTCCGGCCAGGGCACCTCCTGACGCATATGGAGTTCTTATGGCCCTGTGGGATCGCTTCAAGGAGTCCGCGTCGACGATGCAGACGCAGCTCATGGAGAAGAAGAACGACCTCAAGAGCGGTGCGTTCCGCGATGCGAGCATGGCGATGTGTGCCCTGGTCGCCGCCGCCGACGGCACCATCGACCCGGCCGAGCGCCAGCGGGTGGCCCAGCTCATCGCCACCAACGACGTACTGAAGAACTTCGCCGCGGACGACCTCCAGCGTCGCTTCGACGAAAACCTGAACAAGCTGACCGCCGACTTCGCCTTCGGGAAGGTCAGCGTCCTTCAGGAGATCGCCAAGGCGAAGAAGAAGCCCGCCGAGGCCCGCGCTGTCATCCAGATCGGCATCGTCATCGGCGGCGCCGACGGCGACTTCGACAAGGACGAGCAGGCCATCGTGCGCGAAGCCTGCTACACGCTCGACCTGCCGCCCCACGAGTTCGACCTGTAAAAAACGGGGCATAAGCGCCTCGACGACATACCCGAAGGAGCGGACGTGGAGATCTCAGGAATTATCAGCGCGATCGTGATCGGCATCATCATCGGTGTGCTGGGACGGCTCGTCCTGCCTGGCCGGCAGCGCATCGGCATCCTGTGGACGATCCTCGTCGGTATCGCCGCGGCCTTCATCGGCACCGCCATCGCGGCCGGTCTGGGTGTCGCGGACTCCAAGGGCATCGACTGGATTGAATGGTTGATCCAGATCGCTCTCGCCGTCGTGGGCGTGGCCGCCCTTGACCGCGCCAAATCCCGGCGCTGAACACATGGCAAGGTTTGAGAACGCGGTGGGCCTGCGGCACTCAGCCGCAGGCCCACCGGCGGTTCACCGAGCCGGTGAGTCGCGTCAGCGGATGCCGGTGAAGTCCGCACCTACGACGAGAGTGACGGTGCCGGCCATGGCGCCCGCGTCCGACTTCGCCGCGACACCGGGCACCCGGGAAGCGAGCACCGCGGCCTGCCTCTCGAGGCCCTGGGGGTAGGTGACCGCGGTCTTCTCCGCAGAGACCGGCGCATTGCCGGTGCCGGTGATGCTGTAGCCCGCCGCCCTCAGTGCTTCGGCGACCTTCGCGGCCTGGCCGGGCACCCCGCTGCCGTTGAGGACCTGCACGCGCACCGTAGCGGCGTACACCGGTGCCTTGGAGTCGGCCGCGAGCTTCTTCTTGTCAACCTCGTGGTCCTTGGCCAGCGAGGTGAACAGGTCGGCGGCCTGCGGGTACTGCCACACCACGTTGGCCTTGTCGGAGGGTACGTCCGCCTCGCGACCGTAGTTGGGCACGGTCAGGAAGGTCAGCCGGTCACGCGGGATGCTCTTGATCTCGTTCGCGAGACCGGTCAGCGGTTTGATTCCTGCCAGCTTTTCGTCAGTGGTCAGGGACTTGGTCGCCGAGTTAAGAAAGTCGTACAGGGCGGTCGGGCTAGTGAGTTTCTGCTGAGCCTTGGCGGCGAGGGCTTGCATGAACTCCTGCTGGCGGCCGATGCGCCCGAGGTCCGAGCCGTCACCGACGCTGTAGCGGGTGCGGACGTATCCGAGGGCGTTCTCGCCCTTGACGGTCTGGCAACCGGCCTCTAAGTCGAGGTGCGCCTTCTCGTCACGGATCGCCGTCTCGGGGCAGGCCTCAATACCGTCGAGGGCGTTGACCATGCCCTTGAAGCCCTGGAAGTCGACGGACATGAAGTGGTCGATACGCAGGCCGGTGGACTGCTCCACCGTCTTGATCGTGCAGGCGGCGGCTCCCGAAACATCGCCGCTCGCACCGCCGATGGCGAAGGCCGCATTGATCTTGGAATGGCGGGGAGTGGACGGCGTACCGGTGCCTGGGTCGCAGGCCGGGAGGCTCACCCAGGAGTCACGCGGCAAAGAGACCACGGTGGCCCATTTCCTGTCCGCGGACAGATGCATGACCATCAGCGTGTCCGACTGCATGGTGTCCAGGTCTTTGCCGTACTTCGCGTTCTTGCCGTCCCGCGAGTCGGAGCCCACCACCAGGATGTTCTTCGAGCCCGGACTCAGATTGACCGGCCGGTCGCCGCCCAGCTTGTTGTCCACATCCGCGGAGCCGATGTTCCCGTCCAACCCCTGGTAGACCCAGGCCCCGGCCCCGGCCGTCACCAGCACGAGGACGGCCAGCGCCCCGCCGGTCCACAGTGTTATTCGCCCGCGTCGGGTCAGCCCGGACCGTTCTGCCACCTTGCGGCGCCGTCGCGTTGGCTGTGCCCGGCGACTGCGCCGCCTGTCCTGCGTACCCACCTGGCGTCCCTCCGGGCCTTCGCGCTCGTCCATCCTCGACCGCAGCTCTGTGCGGTGCGTGCACTCTACAGTCGAGTAGAGGCAGCCAAGTCGGTGCGGGGTGCCCCGGTTTACCCGTAGGTGGCTGATTGCAGAACGAAGAACAGGGCGATCGCCGCGTTGAGCGCGGACAAGGTCGATGCGGCCGTGCCGGCTGCGGCGACGATGGCTGCGATACCGGCCGTAGTCAGGGCAGGCGGCCAGCCGCCGGCCGGCGGCACCGGCCCCAGCAACGCGGCAACACGGCGCGGGACCGGGCCCACCTCGGCGAAGGCGGCCAAGCCGGGTACTGAGCCGCGCTGGGAAATCAGCGCAGCTTTGCCCACGGCGCGGGCCGTCATCCGCCGGTCCCCGGTAACCCGGGCGGCTTCCTCGTCGGCCCAGCGCTCCGTGCTGTAGCCCACCGCGGAACGGAGCGGGCGCAGCAGCGGGTTCGCGCAGCCGGCGAGTTGCACCGTGAGCAGAAGGCGGTGGTGACGTCCGGCAAGGTGGGCACGCTCATGGGCGAGCAGGGCCCGGCGCTCTGCCTCGTTCAGGCCGGACAACATGCCGGTGGAAACCAGGATCCGGCCCGGAGAGCCCGGTAGCGCGTACGCGTACGGCACCTCATCGGTGAGTACGGCGACCTGCGATGCGTCGGGGTGCGCGGCCAGCGTGCGGTGGGCACGGGCACGGAAGCCGTAGTGCCGTCGCATCGTGAGCGCGCTCGCCGCCACCACGAGGGCGAGGGCGCCGATGGACGCCTTCCCGGCCACCTCGTCGTATGGAACCGCTTCCCGTACCTCGGGGTCGGACCAGCTGTCGGGCAACGGGTTGCCAGGCAGCTGCGCGGTACCGACGACCACCAGGAGCCCGAGGCACAGCGTGCTGCACGCGGCGAGGATCGCCCCCACCCAGGTCAGCAATAGCGCCGCGTTGCGCGGGTGCAGATGCTGTTCGGCCAGCCGCGCGATCGGCAGTGCGGTCAGCGGCAGGATCAGGGGCAGGAAGACGAACACGCCCATCGGTCAACGCTCCGGATTGTCAGCTTCATTGAGGAGGGAGCGCAGGAGCTGTTCGTCGTGCGAAGAGAGGGACGACACGAAACTGGAGAGCACCGCATCGCGGTCTTCCTGGTTGTCGAGCAGCTTGCGCATGCGCATGGCGACAAGTCCGGCCCCGTCCGCCACCGGTGTCCACTCGAAGGACCGGCCGGCCCTGGTGCGGGTCACCGCCCTCTTCGCGTACAGCCTGGTCAGGATCGTAATGACCGTGGTGTACGCCAGGTCGCCGCCGAGCTGTTCCTGTACCCATGCGGCGGTCACCGGACCGGGTGCCGAGCCGAGCGCCGACAGCACCTGCATCTCGAGTTCGCCCTGGCGCCTGCGACCGCGCCCCTCCGGGCTCGTCTTCTCCGTGCCGTCAACCATGGCGCGGCCTCCTCTCCGTCCCGCCGCTCCAACGTACGAGCGTCGAGGGGGCATCGTACTGGTTACCTTTCGCCTGTATGACCCGGCGGCCGAGGCGCTACGTGACCGGAAGGCGCCCGTCGACATGCCCAGTTCGCACTCCAATTCGTTTCTACATTGCTGTAGATTTCAGATGGTGTCATACGAGGGTCCGAGGCGGCGTCCCGTCCCCGGGCCCAGGTCTTGAGAAGGGAAGCGACATGGGTGTGAGCCTCTCCAAGGGCGGCAATGTCTCGCTGAGCAAGGAGGCGCCGGGGCTGTCCGCCGTACTGGTCGGCCTGGGCTGGGACGTCCGTACAACGACCGGCACCGACTACGACCTCGATGCCAGCGCACTGATGGTCAACGAATCCGGGAAGGTCGCGTCCAACGAGCACTTCGTTTTCTTCAACAACTTGACCAGCCCGGACGGCTCGGTCGAGCACACCGGCGACAACCTCACCGGCGAGGGCGAAGGGGATGACGAGGTCATCAAGGTAAATCTGGCCGCCGTCCCTGTCGACGTATCGAAGATTGTCTTTCCGGTCTCCATCCACGACGCCGGAGCCCGCGGCCACAGCTTCGGCCAGGTCCGCAACGCCTTCATCCGCGTGGTCAACCAGGACGGCGGCACCGAGCTCGCCCGCTACGACCTGAGCGAGGACGCCGCCACCGAGACCGCCATGATCTTCGGCGAGCTCTACCGCAGCGCTGCCGAGTGGAAGTTCCGCGCTGTGGGCCAGGGCTACGCCAGCGGACTGGCGGGCATCGCGACCGACTTCGGCGTCAACGTCTGACGCACGCGCTTTCGGGGTGCGGGCGAGACCCGCCCCCTGTGCCCGGTTCACCCACCACATCCAGAGAGCGGGCCCGGTGTTCGGACTCAGCGAACTCGCGATACTCCTGATCGTCGTCATTGTCTTCTTCGGCGCCAAGAAGCTCCCCGAGCTGGCCCGCAACGCCGGCAAGGCGGCACGCATCCTCAAGAGCGAGAGCAAGGCGATGAAGGCGGAAGGCTCTGCCGAGCACCAACAGGAGCCTCACATCATCCAGGTGCGACCTGGCGACAGGACCACCGAACGGCGCGACAACGGGACAGGGACCGGCAACGGCCCAGTACAGACCTGACCGCAGCAGCACACAATATTCAGCCACCACGACTTAACGAAGAGGCAGCACATGTCCGTGAACCTGACCAAGGGCCAGCAGATCAGCCTGAGCAAGTCCGACGGCGGCGCTCTTACCGTCGTACGGATGGGACTGGGCTGGAAGGCCGCCCAGCGCAAGGGGTTCCTCGCCAAGCTCACCGCCCGGGAGATCGACCTGGACGCTTCGGCGGTGCTCTTCGCCGACAAGAAGCCCGTGGACGTCGTCTTCTTCCAGCACCTCGTCAGCGACGACGGCTCCGTCCGTCACACCGGTGACAACCGCGTCGGCGGCGTCGGCCAGGGCGGCGACGACGAGTCGGTCATCGTGGACCTGCAACGCGTGCCCGTACACGTCGACCAGATCGTCTTCACCGTCAACTCCTTCACCGGCCAGACCTTCCAGGAAGTCGACAACGCCTTCTGCCGCCTCCTCGACGAAACCACCGGCCAAGAACTCGCCCGCTACACCCTCACCGGCGGCGGCAGCCACACCGCACAAATCATGGCCAAGGTGCAGCGCAGCGGCACCGGCTGGCAGATGGCCGCCATCGGCAGCCCCGCCCACGGACGCACCTTCCAGGACCTCATGCCGACTATCGCCACTCACCTGTAGCGGAGCCCCGGCCTGCCCGGAATCCGAAACGGCTCAAAGCGTGCGGGGCCCGGTTCTCCATGGCCGGGGAGAGCGAGGCCCTCACGCATCACAGAGACAGTCCCGGTGATCCGGTGCCCGACCGCCGCTGGCTCGTCCTCCTCCGTCCCGTCCAGCGCCCGGGGCCGTCGTCTCGGCCAGCACGCGTCAAGGCGGCTGCGGCATTCGGTGCCGGGGCGTGCGCCCGGGCCAACTTGTCTGCAAGCAGCTTGTGGCGGATGCGGCGGGCGCTGCTTGTCCGTCTGCTGCTCACAGGCGCGGCCGGTGTGCTTTGGACGGTCGCCATGAGGCTTCGGGGCGACGGCCTCGACCGCATGTGGCGGCGCGTGTTGATCGCCGGTGCCGGCGTAACGTGGGCGGCTACTGGGCCGCCGAAGGGTTCCAGCTCTCCCTGTCCGGCGTATGGAGTCTCTCGGTCACGGTGCGTACCAGTGACATTGAGCAGGCCACATCGACGGTGAAGGTGAACATCGGCGCCTGATAGCCACCCGTTCCAGCGTCGGAGTCGTCGCCCCCGCGGACGAGCCGGCATACTGCAGTGGTCTGTCATGAAGCTTCCCCTTGATCTTGGACACCTGGAGACTGGGACGTGAGGTTCCAGAGGAAGTAGTGCCAGGTGGGAAGCAAGTACACGAAGCGGTAC
>NZ_JBSHNE010000059.1:0-8812 GCF_053646035.1 Streptomyces sp. NPDC055287
TGACCCGCCACCCCGGCCCACCGCTAACGCTTATACGGGGACGGCCCAAAGAAAAACGCCCTGCACGGCAGGTGGGGGAGCGGCTCGGGTGGGATGGTGACTGTCGGGCGAGTGGGTGGGGCGCGGTCGACCTAAGGGGTGGTTCGGCCCCTGGTTCGGCGGGTGCGGCGACGGTTGTTGGTGCGGCATCCGCATTCCTCCGCACACGCGCACCCTGACCGGTGAGCAGTCGGCCGGCCGGGGCGACCTGCGGACTCGTGGTTGTGCGGGTGGGGCGCGGCAGTTGAATGGGGGGACTCGGGCGGGTGTGGCGTCCGCCCCTGCCGGTGGTCGGTCGGGCCACGGGCATGTGGTCGGGCTTGGTGGGTGGAAGGGCGTCCGGGGGCGGGCTTTGTGGTCCTGCCGGTGGCTCGGACCGGTGTGATCCGACCGGACGGCTTCCGGATGGCGGGGCTTTCGGCGGCCTCGGTGGCCTCGGTGGGGCCGCTGGGGCCGGTGGGGTGGTTGGAGGTGCCCGTCCCTGGCGGGTGCGACGAACCCGGCAGAAGGCGAAGAAGCACGCCCAGTTTGCCCCTTTTCGGTGCATCGGAAGGCTGCGAGGCGCATTACGTGCCGGGTTAGTCGCGCACCCACTACCCGGCGTGGGCTTGGCGTGAACCGGACCCGACATGTGATGCCTGCTGACACCACACCGGCCCCACTGGTCCCTCCGTGCTCGACAAATCGGAGGGAAGGGCGAGTTGGCTGGGCTTGGCGGGGCCCACATACGGCGTTGGTGCGGTTCGCTCGCTCCGGCGAGCGGTCCGGGTGGTCGGAATGCGATCAACCCGGCACTTGGCGATCCTCAGTGGCTCTCCAGTCCCACCGGCCACAGCCGTATCGTTTCCTGCCATCAAGGGAGCCTTTCCACCCACGGCGGAAGCATGGCCCCTGCGCGGACAGCCGGGTGGCGTGACTGGTGTGAGCCGTGTGGCTGACGGGACGACGAGTGGGCCCCTGCGGCGGCCGCACGTGCGACATCGATTACGGCGCCGTGCGGCATCGGTGCCTCACCACCCACCCCCACCGGCAACCAGCTTGCAGCTCAACCGATCACCGGTGGGGGTGGACGCCACACTCGCCCGAGTCGCCCCATTCAACTCTCGCGCCCCGCCCGCACACCCACTGGCCCGCAGGTCGTCCATCGCGATCGGCTGTCCACCGGCCCGGGTGCGCGTGTGCGGAGGAATGGGGGTGTCGCACCAACGACCGTTCCCGCACCCGCTGAGCCAGGGGCCGCACCGCCCCCGAAGCGGAGCGCGCCCCACTCACACACCCGCCGTCCGGCAACGCACCACCAGCCACTTGCCGAGCTTGACCCGTGGGCTCCCCCCCCGGGGCCGCCCCCCTTAAGCATTGCGGCGGAGGTTCGGCGGTCAAGGGTGGAGCGAAGCGCAATCGCCGCAGGCGACGCGACGTAGGAGCGCCCTTGAGGGCCGGGCCTCCGACGCCACCCTTAGCCAAGGCGGCCCCCACGCCAGAAGCAACCGCAGCCCCAGGACCGCCGAAGCCCCGCTCCCTCGACCCCGACCCCGACCCGACCACCCCATCCCCCACCCCACCCCACCCCACCTCACCCCATCCCCACCCCCAACCGTTCGCGTCTGCTTCAAAGCTTGTCCAGAAACTTTCGATGGACCTGACTGTTCCCCAGGTGTGAGAGTCGGTGCATGACGACGACGACCACGGCCACCGCGCACTCGGAAGACCCGCACGCCAACGACGCCGCCCCCTACGGGGGAGGCGACCCGTACGCCGACTACCGGGGTGGGGACTTTCCCTTCACCGAGCTCGTCGACCTGGCCGACCGGCGTCTCGGGGCCGGGGTCATCGCCGCCAACGACGAGTTCTTCGCCGAGCGCGAGAACCTGCTCATCCGCGAGCGCGCCGTCTTCGACCCGGAGCACTTCGGGCACAAGGGCAAGATCATGGACGGCTGGGAGACCCGTCGCCGGCGCGGTGTCGACGGGGCGCAGCCCTTCCCGGCGCCGGACGATCACGACTGGGCCGTCGTCCGCCTCGGCGCCCCGGGCATCATCCGCGGCATCGTCGTCGACACCGCCCACTTCCGCGGCAACTACCCGCAGCGCGTGAGCATCCAGGCCGCCGCGGTGGAGGGTTCTCCCAGCCCGGAGCGGCTCCTCGACGCCGACGTGAAGTGGGAAGAGATCGTCCCGGTGACGCCCGTGCGGGGGCACGCCGCCAACGGGTTCGAGATCACCAGCGAGCGCCGCTACACGCACATCCGGCTCTGCCAGCACCCCGACGGCGGCGTGGCCCGCCTTCGCGTGCACGGCGAAGTCGTTCCCGACCCCGAGTGGCTCGACCTTCTTGGGACTGTCGACCTCGTCTCCGTACTCAACGGGGGTGTGTACGAAGACGCGTCCGACAAGTTCTACTCGTCGCCCACGCAGATCATCCTGCCGGGCACCTCGCGCAAAATGGACGACGGCTGGGAGAACCGCCGCCGCCGCGTACGTGACACCAATGACTGGGTGCGGTTCCGCCTCGTCGCGCAGGGTGCGATCCGTGCCGTCGAGATCGACACGGCGTACCTCAAGGGGAACTCGGCCGGCTGGATCGCTCTGAGCGGGCGCAACGGCGAGACCGGTGAGTGGTTCGAGATCATCCCGCGCACCAAGCTCCAGCCCGACACGCTGCACCGCTTCAAGCTGCCCGCCCAGGCTGTCGCCACTCACGTGCGTCTCGACGCGTTCCCTGACGGTGGTGTCGCCCGGATGCGGTTGCACGGGGCGCTCACTGAGCAGGGGGCGGCGGAGCTCCGGGCGCGTTACGAGGACGTCGCCGGCCAGTAGTCCCGGCGGTAGTCATCGCGGCCGGCAGCGCCGGCCAGTAGACCCCGCCCGGCGGACGGCAGCGGCACAGCGCCCGGCCGTCGGGCGGTTTCAACAGTGCGCGAGAGGGCGCCCCTTCATAGGAAAGGGGCGCCCTCTCGGTGCGTTCGGCCATGGCGCCTTCGGCGGGCTCCCGGACGCCTTTCGGGCGTGCCCTCAAACGCCGGACGGGCTGGAAGTCGGCGGGCAGGGCGGCGCGAGCGGGGCGGGCGGGGAGGAGCGGGCGACGGCCAAGCCCCGCCCGTCAGCAGCCGAGGTGAGGTGCGCAGGACGGACGGAGCCTGGGCACAGGCCGGACGTAACGACGGACGGAGCCCGGACGCCGTAATCCCGGAACCAGGCCCCGTCCCCGCGATCCGTGCCCGCGAACCGGCCCCTCCGATCCGCCCAACCCCGCCTAAGAAGCCGTCGCCGCGTCCGCTGCCTGTGCCTTCAGCGCGCGTTCGATGCCTGCGCGGGATTCCAGGACCAGGCGGCGCAGGGCCGCGCTCGGGGTGGCCGATGCCAGCCATGAGTCCGTGGCGTCCAGAGTGGCCTGGGAGACCTGCACCGCCGGGTACAGGCCGACCGCGATCTGCTGGGCCATCTCGTGGCTGCGCGACTCCCAGATGCCCTTGACCGCCGCGAAGTACTTCTCCGTGTACGGCGCGAGAAGCTCACGCTGGTCGGTCTGGACGAAGCCGCCGATCACCGCCTCCTGCGCGGAGTTCGGGAGCTTGTCGGAGTCGATCACCGACGCCCATGCCTCCGCCTTCGCCTCGGCCGTCGGCCGCGCCGCCCGCGCCGATGTCGCGTGCAGTTCGCCCGCGGACGTCTTGTCGCGCTCGAGCTCCGCCGCGATCACGTCCTCCTCCGCGCGGCCGGTGGCCGCGAGCCGACCGATGAACGCCCAGCGCATGTCGGCGTCGACGGCCAGCCCCTCCACCGTCTCCGTACCGTCCAGCAGGCCCTGCAACAGGTCCAGCTGAGCGTCCGTACGGGCGGTCGCCGCGAACGCGCGCGCCCACGCCACCTGGTGGTCGCTGGCCGGCTCGGCGGCACGCAGGTGCTCCAGCGTCGCCTCCGTCCACCGGGCCAGGCCCGTCTCGCGCCAGGACGGGTCGGCGTACAGCTCCAACGCGAGCTTCGCCTGGCGGTGGAGGGACTGGACCACGCCGATGTCCGACTCCTTGCCGATGCCCGAGAGCACCAGCGCGAGGTAGTCGCGGGTGGCGAGTTCGCCGTCGCGCGTCATGTCCCACGCGGCCGACCAGCACAGCGCGCGCGGCAGCGACTCGGTGAAGTCACCGATGTGGGCGGTCACGGTGGCGAGCGACTCCGCGTCCAGGCGCACCTTCGCGTACGACAGGTCGTCGTCGTTGAGGAGGATCACCGCCGGGCGGCCGGTGTTCGCCGGGAAGGGGACCTCCGTCAGCTCGGCGGCGTCCACGTCCATCTCGATCCGGCTCGTACGGACCAGCTTGCCCGCACCGTCCAGGTCGTAGCAGCCGACCGCGATCCGGTGCGGACGCAGCGTGGAGGTGCCCTTCGCGCCCGCCGGGAGTGCCGGGGCCTCCTGCCGCACGGCGAAGGACGTGACGTTGCCGTCCGCGTCGGTCTCGATCTCCGGGCGCAGGATGTTGATGCCGGCCGTCTCCAGCCATGCCTTCGACCACGTCTTCAGGTCGCGGCCGGACGTCTTCTCCAGCGCGCCGAGCAGGTCGGGCAGGCGTGTGTTCCCGAACGCGTGCGTCTTGAAGTACGCCTGCACGCCCCGGAAGAACTCGTCCTGGCCGACGTACGCGACGAGCTGCTTCAGTACGGAAGCGCCCTTGGCGTACGTGATGCCGTCGAAATTGACCAGCACGTCGTCCAGGTCGCGGATCTCCGCCATGATCGGGTGCGTGGACGGCAGCTGGTCCTGGCGGTACGCCCAGGTCTTCTCCGAGTTCGCGAACGTCGTCCACGCGTGCGGCCACTTCGAGCCCGGCGCGTGCGCCTGGCAGGCGACCGACGTGTAGGTGGCGAACGACTCGTTCAGCCACAGGTCGTTCCACCACTCCATGGTGACCAGGTCGCCGAACCACATGTGCGCCAGCTCGTGCAGGATGGTCTCGGCGCGCCGCTCGTACGCCGCGTCCGTCGTCCGGGAGCGGAAGATGTACTGGTCGCGGATGGTCACCGCGCCCGCGTTCTCCATCGCGCCCGCGTTGAACTCCGGCACGAAGAGCTGGTCGTACTTCGCGAAGGGGTACGCGTAGTCGAACTTCTCCTGGAACCAGTCGAAGCCCTGGCGCGTGACGTCGAAGATCGCGTCCGCGTCGAGGAACTCGGCCAGGGACGGGCGGCAGTAGATGCCCAGCGGCACGCTCTGGCCGTTCTCGTTCTCGTACGAGCTGTGGACCGCGTGGTACGGGCCGACGATCAGGGCGGTGATGTACGTCGAGATGCGCGGCGTCGGCTCGAAGACCCAGATGTCGTCCTTCGGCGCCTCCGGCGTCGGCGAGTTGGAGATCACCGTCCAGCCGGACGGGGCCTTCACAGTGAACTGGAAGGTCGCCTTCAGATCAGGCTGCTCGAACGACGCGAAGACGCGCCGCGCGTCCGGCACCTCGAACTGGGTGTAGAGGTAAGCCTGCTGGTCGACCGGGTCGACGAAGCGGTGCAGGCCCTCGCCCGTGTTCGTGTACGCGCAGTCGGCGACGACCTTCAGCTCGTTCGGGCCCGCCTCGAGGTGCTTGAGGGCGATCCGCGAATCCCGGAAGACCGCGGCGACGTCGAGGGACTTCCCGTTCAGGTGGACCTCGTGCACGGCGGGTGCCACCAGGTCGATGAAAGTCTGCGCCCCGGCCTCCGCGGACTCGAAACGCACGGTGGTCACGGACCTGTACGTGCCGCCCTCCTGCGCGCCGCTCAGGTCGAGCTCGATCTCGTAGGCGTCGACAGTGAGCAGGCTCGCCCGCTGCTGGGCCTCTTCGCGGGTCAGATTCGTGCCAGGCACCCGGTCATCTCCTCGGTATGTGTCGTTTTCCGCCATCCTTCCACGCCGCTCCCGCAATGGCTGCTGAGTTAGCTCGCAGCTGACAGAGCGCGACGTCCGAAGTCCGCCAGCGCGCCACCGGGGGTGGTGCCGATGCTGGTCGTATGACGACCACGAGGTGCACGAAGTACGCCGCACGGCCCATCGAGCCCACCGCGCTCAGGCAGCTCCGGGAGACCGACGACGCCGGCCGCGCCTGCGTCCCGTACCCCGACGAGGAGGGCGGCGCGCCGCTGCGGTGCTGTCTGCGGCTCAGCGAGCCCGGCGAGCGCATCGCGCTCGTCTCGTACGCGCCGCTGCGCCGCTGGGCGGCCGGGACGCGGGCCAGGCCCGGGGCGTACGACGAACAGGGCCCCGTCTTCCTCCACGCCGACGAGTGCGGGGGCCCGGCAGCGGCTGACGGCTACCCCTTCGCCCGCGCCGGAGCCCTGCGCACCGTGCGCCGCTACCACGCGGACGGGCACATCGTCGGCGGCCGGTTGACGGAGATCCCGGCCGACACGACGGCCGGCTTCGACGCCGCGTTCGACGAGGCCTTCGCCGACCCCGAGGTGGCGCTCGTGCACGTCAGGGCGGTGGAGTACGGCTGCTTCCACTTCGAGGTACGCCGGCCCTGACCCGGTGTCCGAGGTGACGTGTGCTCCGGCCGCGTCACTCCGCGTCGGCGACCGCCCTCGCGAACGCCCGTACCCGCTCCGTCTCGCCGTCGCGGTGCCACACCATGCCGAGCACCGAGTCCGGCAGACCGTCCACCGGTACGAACACGACGTCCTCGCGTCCGTGGTACTCCGCCGTCGGACGGCACAGCAGCATCGCGCCGCGCCCCGCCGCGACCAGGGTCAGGCCCTCCTGGAGGGTCGTGACCGACGGGCCCGGGGCGGGAGACGGCGCATGCGCCTCGCGCCAATATGCGGGGGCGGGGGGTGACGCCGTGACGAGCGGGACGGAGGTGACCTCGGCGGCGGTGAGGGAGGCCCGGGCCGCGAAGGGGTGACGTACCGAGAAGGCGACCGTCTGCTGTTGCCGGGAGAAAAGCGGGCCCAGCGCCAGGTCCGGTTCCGCCACGGGCAGCAGCACGATCGCCGCGTCGACCTCACCGCGCCGGACCGCCCCGAAAGGATCGGAGAACGGGATCTCGGCGATCTCGGTCACGCACGCGGGGTGCCGCTCCTGGAAGGCGGTGATCGCCCGCATCAGGCGGGCGTCCGCCGTGCCCTGGAAGCCGATCCGCAGGCTGCCGCCGACACCGCGCGCCTCGGCTGCGGCGTCCTCGACGACCGTGCGGAGCGTCTCGTACGCGGGACGCAGGCCGGCGAGGAAGCGCTCGCCGAGCGGGGTCAGGCGCACGCGGCGGCTGGTGCGGTCGACGAGGCGGGCGCCGATGCGGGTCTCCAGCGCGCGCAGGAGCTGGCTGACGCGGCTCTGCGACACGTACAGCCGCTCGCCCGCGCGGCCGAAGTGCAACTCCTCGGCGAGGACCAGGAAGCACTCCAGTTCGCGGATTTCCAGGCCCGACACGTACCCCCCTGACACACACGGCTGATCGATGAGTCCGGCTCATAGAAGGATGAGAACTCCGCCGTTGTTCCCGGCCGGTGCACGGCAGAGGCTGGACGGCATGCACAGAACTACTGAACTGCCCCGGCGTCGGGCCGCGTTGCCGCCCGCCGTGTTCGCCGTCGCCGCCGCGACCTTCGCCGTCGTCACGACCGAGATGCTGCCGGTCGGCCTCCTCACCTCCCTGGGCGCCGGACTCGGCACGTCCGACGGCACGGCGGGTCTGACCGTCACCCTCCCCGGTCTGGTCGCGGCGCTCGCCGCCCCCCTGCTGCCCGTCGGCGTGCGCGGCGCGGACCGGAGGCTCGTGCTGTGCGCGCTGATGGTGCTGCTCGCCGCCGCGAACGTACTGTCCGCGCTGTCGCCCGGCTTCGGGATGCTGCTCGCGGCGCGGGCGCTGGTCGGCGTGTGCATCGGCGGGGTGTGGGCCGTCGCGGCGGGACTCGCGGTGCGGCTGGTGCGCGAGGAGGGCGTCGGCCGGGCCACCGCGGTGATATTCAGCGGCATCGCGGTGGCCTCCGTGGCCGGAGTGCCGACCGGGACCCTGATGGGCGAACTGGCGGGGTGGAGGTGGGCGTTCGCCGCCATGGGGGGATTCTCACTGGCGGTGGCGGCGGTGCTCGCCGTGCTGCTGCCACCGCTGCCCGCGCAGGGCGCCGTCGGGCTGCGGGAGGTCGCGGGGCTGCTGCGGGTGCCGCCGGTGCGGGCCGGGCTGCTCGTGGTGCTGGCCCTGGTGACCGGGCACTTCGCGGCGTACACCTATGTGCGCCCCGCCCTGGAACGCGTACCGCACATCGGCGCGGGCCTGATCAGCGGGCTGCTGCTGCTGTACGGAACCGCCGGGATCGCCGGCAATTTCCTCGGCGGCGCGGCCGCCGCCCGCGACCCCCGGCGGACGCTGCTCGTGATCTCGGCCGTGCTCGGTGCGACCGTGCTGGTCACGGCCGGGGCGGGCGGCGGCTCGGCCGTGGGCGCGGCGGCGCTGCTCGTCGTTTGGGGGCTGGCCTACGGCGGTGTGTCGGTCAGCGCGCAGAACTGGCTCATGGCGGCCGCACCCACGCGGCGCGAACCGGCCTCGGCGCTCTTCGCCGGCGTCTTCAACGCCGCGATCGCACTCGGGGCGCTGCTCGGCGGCCGGGCCGCGGACCGCTACGGCGTCGCGGGCCCCCTGTGGCTCGGCGGCGCGCTGGCACTGGTGGGGGCGGTGGCGGTCGTGACGGGACGTACCCGTACGGCGGCGGGGGGGGGGGGGCCCAAAACCCCACCCCCCCCGGGGGGGGGACCAAACAAAAAAGAATGAGCCATCTAATACGCCCCCCCCCAAAGAAGCGAAAAACCCGCC
>NZ_JBSHNE010000059.1:8822-23270 GCF_053646035.1 Streptomyces sp. NPDC055287
GCGGGGCTCCGAAGAGCCCCGCCCCGCCGGTCGTGGCGAACGTACCGAAAGGGTCAGGCCTTGAGCTCGGCCGCGACCAGTTCCGCGATCTGCACGGCGTTGAGCGCCGCTCCCTTGCGGAGGTTGTCGCCGGAGAGGAACAGCGCCAGGCCGTTGTCGGCGGTCTCGTCGCGGCGGATGCGGCCCACGTACGACACGTCCTTGCCGGCGGCCTGGAGCGGTGTCGGGATCTCGGACAGGGCGACACCCGGGGCGCCGGCCAGCAGCTCGGTCGCGCGCGCCACGCTCAGCGGGCGCTCGAAGCGGACGTTGACCTGGAGCGAGTGGCCGGAGAAGACCGGGACGCGCACGCAGGTGCCGGAGACCTTGAGCTCGGGGATCTCCAGGATCTTGCGGGACTCGTTACGGAGCTTCTGCTCCTCGTCGGTCTCGAAGGAGCCGTCGTCGACGATCGAGCCGGCCAGCGGCAGCACGTTGAAGGCGATGGGACGCTTGTAGACGCCCGGCTCGGGGAACTCGACGGCCTCGCCGTCGAAGGTGAGCTGGTCGGC
The DNA here is from genome assembly GCF_053646035.1 of Streptomyces sp. NPDC055287. Classification (NCBI taxonomy): domain Bacteria; kingdom Bacillati; phylum Actinomycetota; class Actinomycetes; order Kitasatosporales; family Streptomycetaceae; genus Streptomyces; species Streptomyces sp. NPDC055287. Next base: position 9,374 of record NZ_JBSHNE010000059.1, read on the forward strand.
GTGCTCGGCGACCTTGCACGTCTGGCCGTGCAGCTCGGCGACACCGGCCACACCGGAGCCGGACACGGCCTGGTAGGTGGTGGCGACCAGCGCGGTCAGCCCGGCCTCGAGGTGCAGCGGCTTGAGGACCGGCATCGCGGCCATCGTGGTGCAGTTCGGGTTGGCGATGATGCCCTTGGGGCGGGACGCCACCGCGTGCGGGTTGACCTCGGAGACGACCAGCGGAACCTCGGGGTCGCGGCGCCAGGCGGAGGAGTTGTCGATCACGACGGCGCCCTGCGAGGCGACCTTCTCGGCCAGCGCCTTCGAGGTCGCGCCACCGGCGGAGAACAGCACGATGTCGAGGCCGGAGTAGTCCGCCGTCGACGCGTCCTCGACGGTGATGTCCTTGCCCTGCCACTCGATCGTGGAGCCCGCGGAACGGGCGGAGGCGAAGAGGCGCAGCTCGTCGGCCGGGAACTTGCGCTCGGCCAGAATGCTGCGCATGACTGTGCCGACCTGACCGGTGGCTCCGACGATTCCGACCCTCACGAGGACTCCTTCGTGCGTACGAGCGTGCTGCTGGGGGCTTGACCTGGTGCTGTCCATAATGCGTATGTCCTGGGCCGCCTTGTCCAATCCATTGTCCGGCCCCTGGACCGCGTGACGGTTGTCACGGCCGTCACACGGCGGTCACCGGATCTCCAGGCTCCACGCACCACCGGTCCTGATCTGCAGGAAGCCGCTGGGGAACGTGTGCAGGCCGGGTGAGGTGGTGATCCGCCGCACGGGCTCGAGGTGCTCGTCGAGGGCCCACACGGCGGGCAGGTCCAGGAGGCCCTGGGGCTCGTGTGTGAGCAGCATCTCGGCTTCGGGCCCGGCGTTGCGTACGACGGTGTATCCCTTGCCCGAGACCTTCCGCCAGGCATCCCCCGGGGCGGCCGCGCCGAAGGCCGGAGCGCTCGCCGCCGCCACCGGCTCGATGCTCCAGCCGGTGGCGGCGGCCGCGACGACCAGGACGTAGCAGTGGCCCGCCTCCGTCACCCAGACCGGACCGACGACCGGCCGGCGCCTGCCGTAGGTTTCGGCGCACGTGGCCTTCCTGCCGTTGGCCTGGACCGTACGGGTGCCGAGCGGGTCGCTGTCGGACGTCGTGCGGCGGAGACCGAGCAGCACGGGCGGCCCGTCGTAGCGGAAAACGGTGCTGCCGGTGCCCTGGGCCGGGCCGGTGAGCGCCGGGGCCTGGTCGGCGGGGAGGAGCCGCAGAGACCAGTCGACGGCGTAGTCCAGCCGCAGCCGCATCTCGGGCTCCCCCTTCCGGAAGAGGAGGGTGCGGCCCTGCGCGCCGTTCTCGTCGCCGTGCAGGAAGCGTTCCTCGTCCTCGTACTCGTCGACGATCATGACCTGGTAGCCGGAGATCAGCCCCTCGCTCGTGATGGAGTACTCGAGTACGGCGGGGCGGCCCGGGTTCGGGTTGGCGAGGGTGACCGTGGTCGCGCCTCGACCCTGGTGGACACCGGTGACGCGGGCGACGGCCGCGTCGAAGACGGGCAGCGCGCGCGGGGTGAGCGACCAGGGGCCGTCCGCCTCGACGGTGATCACCAGCGGGCCGCTGGTGAGGGGGACGGTCTGCCGCAGCGGGCCGGTCTCGTTGACGAGGAGATCGCTGCGGTCCTTGAACTTCTCGGCGCTCGGGGCGCTGCACACGCCGAAGTAGCCGCCCTCGTCCTCGTCCCCGGCGAACTCCACGTCGAGGTCGGCCACCGGCCCGGTGTACACGACCACCTCGGGACCGAAGCCGCGCAGCCCGGTGGTCATGTCGCGGGCGACCGAGAGCGGCTGGATCATCAGCGTCCAGTTGTTGTCCGCCTCGATCTTCAGCCGCAGCGGGCGGTCGCCGCGGTTCTGGAGGAGCGCCCGGCCGCGGAAGGTGGTGATCGTGGTGTTGAACAGCAGCTCGTCGTCCTTGTTGCGGTGGTCGAGCGTCTCGACGCAGAAGTAGCCGTCCTCCTCGTGCCAGGCCTCGACGATCACCGGCCCGGGCGGGACGGTGGCGTCGACGGTGACGACGTCGTTGCCGTGTCCCCGGCGTACGAACGCGGGGAAGTCGGGGCCGAAGGCGTGGGACACGCGGTCCTGGACGGGGGCGGGTACGGCGTCCTGGACGACGGGTGCGGGCATGGCCATCGGCGCCGGTGCCTGCGTCGGCACCGCATCCTGGGGCTGGGGCTGGGGCTGGGGCTGGGGCTGCGGCGCCTCGCCCCCGTCGACCGCGATGCCGAAGTCGGTCGCGAGCCCGGCGAGCCCGGACGCGTAACCCTGCCCGACCGCACGGAACTTCCAGCCGCCGTCGCGCCGGTAGAACTCGCCGATGACGAAGGCGGTCTCGGTCGTGGCGTCGTTCACGGCGTAGAGGGTGACCGGGGCACCGCCGCCGGTCAGGACCTGGACGTACAGGCCGGGTACGGAGCCGAAGACACCGCCGTCGCAGGAACCGGCTATCAGCATCCGCTGCACCTCCGGCTCGACGCGCGGCAGGTCGATCTCCAGCCACTCGGCGAGCTGCCCGTTGCCCTCGTTGGTGCCCAGGTGCCGCACGGTGCCCGACGGGTGGTGCGGCTGGTTGTAGAAGACCAGGTCGGCGTCGCCACGTACCTTGCCGTTCGCGTCCAGCAGGAGGGCAGATGCGTCCACGGCCGGGGCCCCGGCGACGTTCTGGCGGCACACGGCCACGCGGAGAAGGTCGCTGGGCACAGGGGTGTTGGCCCCCTTGGTGATGTGCGTCATGGGGACCATGGTGACAGTGAAGATGATGTGAAGTCGATGCGCAGTTCGATTTATTGCGGGCTATTGCGGGGCGGACTCCGAGGGGCGAAAGCGGAAGGGCGGGCGCCTGTGCAGACGCCCGCCCCTCCTCCGTAACTCACCGTTCCACGAACGGTGTTACTGCCCTTGTTACGGCGTGACCTTCTCGATCTGCGCGCTGCCGGAGCCCGCGACCGTGCCGCGTGCGTTCACCAGCTGCACCTCACCGAAGAACTTGCGTCCCTCGGGAGCCGCACCGGCCACCAGCACCTCGGCCTTGACCTGCGCCGAAGCACCGTTGGCCAGCTTCACGACCTGCGCGTCGTCGACCTTGACCTGGCCGAGCGAAGGGGCGAAGTACACATCGCGGTAGTTGTACTCGGTGCCGGCGTCGCCGACCGCGTAACCCACGACCTCGATGGTGTAAGTGCCGGCGGCGGGCTTGACGAGGCTGACCGCCTCCTCCGAGTCGCCGTCCGCGGCCTGGCCGACCTCGACGCCGTCCTTCTTGACCGTCAGGTCGAGGTCGGCGGCGGTGTCCGACACTCCGCCGATGGCGACGTCGAGACGCTCGACGCCCTCACCGACGGTGACCGTGGTGGTCTGGGTCTCGCCCTTCTTGATCGAGGGACGGGCGTCCTTCGACGAGCCGAGCGAGCCGGCCTTGAGCTTGCCGTCCAGCGCGGCGAAGCCGTTGGTCACCTTCCACTCGACCGGGGCCGGCGTGCCGACCTTGGCCTCGGGGATGGTCTGCACAGCCGGGTCGAAGGCGGCGCCGAGCACCGTCACGTCCAGCTTGTACGGGTTGTCGAGCACCGGCGACGTACGGCGCGACTCGACCTCGACCTCCCAGACACCGGCCTGCGGGTCCGGGTACGAACGCAGGTCCGGGCGGCAGGTGTTGGCCGGGTTGGTGTAATTCGGGTAGCAGACGATCGACGAGGTGGAGTCGACCGGCACACCGTACGGGTGGATCCCGATGAAGCGGGTCTGGCTGTCCTTCGCGAGACCGCCGAGCGCGACCTCGAGGGACTTCGCGCCCTCGGGGACGTTGATGAAGTACGACTTGGTGCTGTTGCGCTGCACCGAGCCGGACTCCGAGACGGTGTAAGACGGCTTCACCAGGTCCTTGGACACGACCACGGTCGCGAGAATCTGCTTGTCGACGCCTTCGGTGTCCTCGTCGTCCACCTCGAGGGCGGCGCTGTGCACACCGGCGGAGCCGGGCTTGGCCTGCACCTTGACGGTGACCGGCTTGTTCAACGGCAGGTCGACGTCGCCGTCGCCCGGCAGACGGAACGTGCCGTCGTTGTACTTCCAGTCCAGCTCGTGCTCGATGGTGCGGTCCGGGCCGCTCGTACGCGTGATGGTCACGTCGTACGTCTTCTTCTGCCCGGCCTTGAGGCCGCCCTCGCGGTCGTAGAGGCCGGTGCCGAAGCCCGGCGTCTTGAGCGCGTAGTCGATCGCCGTGTCGACCGGGGCCTTGACCCCGTAGGTGTGCGAGGTCGCGCCGTCACGGATCGAGTCCCAGGCGTCCACGATGTTGATCAGGCCGGAGCCCTGCTCGTGGGCCTGAGTGCCGCTGATGCGGTCGGCGGTGCTGGTCAGCGCGGTGCGCAGCTCGACCGGCGTCAGGTCGATCTTCTTCTGCTTCGCGGCCGAGAGCAGCAGCGCGCTCGCGCCCGCCGCCTGCGGCGAGGCCATCGAGGTGCCCTGGAGCATCGAGTAGCCGGCCGGGAGCTTGTAGCCCGCCTCGGCGACCGGGCCGCCGGGCGACCAGGTCTGCGTGGTGTTGATGGCGGAGCCGGGCGCGGAGATGGTCGGCGCGAAGCCGCCGTCCTCGCGCGGGCCGCGCGAGGAGAACGGCATCATGGCGTACCGCTTCTCCACGACCGAGCCGTAGTTGGCGGCCCAGGTGTCCTTGGAGATGGACGCGCCGACCGAGATGACCTTGTCGGCCAGGGCCGGGTCACCGATGGTGTTGGTACCGGGGCCGCTGTTGCCGGCCGAGACGACCAGCTGCACGCCGTACGTGTCGATGAGACGCGTGTAGAGCTCGGCGCGCGCGTTGTTGCCGTCGTTCAGCGCGGGCAGGCCGCCGATCGACATGTTGACGATGTCGACACCGCGCTTGGTGACGAGGTCGATCATGCCCTCGGTGAGCGCGACGTTGGTGCAGCCGCCGCTCCAGGTGCAGGCGCGCGAGGAGACCAGCTTGGCGCCGGGGGCGGCGCCGTTCATCCGGCCGCCGAAGAGGCTGTTGGCGGCGGTGATGCCGGCGACGTGGGTGCCGTGCGAGCCCTCGATGACGCCGATGTTGACGTAGTCGGCCTTCGCGCCGGCCGCGTTGTAGACGACGTCCTTGCGGATCTCGGCGACGAACGGGATCTGCTCGACGACCTCGGTCGCCGGGTCGTCCTTGCCGAAGTACCGGACCTGGTGCCCGTCCTTGTACGGCTTCATCGCCTCTTCGTCGCCGAAGTCGGCGTCGTCGTCGAGGTCGACGCGGAGCGTGCCGGAGGCGGCGTCGTACAGGACGCCCCAGACGTCGGTGGTGTCACCGTCGCGGTTCAGGTCGCCCGCCATGTCGCCACCCTTGGTGGCGTCCTCGCGGAAGAGGTTGAACTTGTACTCGCCGGCCGGGGCGGACCACGTACGGGACGCGATCGTGAAGGTCGGGCCGTTCACCGCGGCCGTCATCCGGCGCCAGGTGCCGTCGCCGTCCGCGACCGGGTCGGTGGCCGTCACCCAGTCGACGATCTTGCGCTCGCCGGTGGTGGTCTTCTGGAGTGCCGGGTGACCGACATCGACGCCCGAGTCGAGGATGCCGATGGTGACCCCGCGGCCGTCGGCCTTCGGGTGGTCCTCCACGAACTCGACGGCGCCCGTCTCGTGGGACGGGTTGTACGGGTTCTTCGCGGGCGTCCGCTTCCCGGGGCCGGAGTACGTGCCCCCGGCGGCGGTGTCCGCACCCTTGGCGCGGTCACCGGCGGGCGTCGGGTCGTCCAGCAGGATCTCCTGCTTGAGGTCGATGCCGTGGACGGAGGAGAGCTTCGCGGCGGCCTTGATGGCCGCGTCCGCCTCGCCGGTGGGCAGGGTGGCCCGTACGTATCCGAGCTTGTCGTCCGTACGGCCGACCAGGCCGCCCTGTACGGAGTCGAGCTGCCGCGCGACCTGCTCGGTCGCACCGGGCGCGGTCGCGACCATCAGCGTGACGTTCTTCGTGCCGTCGGCCTCGGCCTCCGCGAGCAGCTGTGCGTCGGCGGAACCGAGCTTCGCGGCGGCGGACTTGGGCGCGGGGGCCGTGGTCCGGGGGTCGTCGGCGCCTGCCGCCAGGGCGGGGACCGGTGCGGCCGCACACAGCGCGGCGACCAGACCGGCGGCGAGCGCTATGCGGGCCGCGGGTCTGGCCCCGGGTATGGAGCCGGATGATTCGAGGGTCATGGGCTTCCCTGTGTATGTGAAAGAAGGAGTTGGTCCGAAGCCTTCCGGAGTGTCGTCCGGAATACGGTGCCGGATGACCGCTCAGCCTTGCCTAAGTGATGGTTGTTTGGGGAGAGTTGCCGGAGGCGGAATACGGTCGTGGCGTACATCCGCCACTGCGCGGTGTGCGCCACTGGGGCCGAATCGCCAGATTCCGGGCGCCCTTGCTGCGTACTCCCATAACCTCACCCAATGAACCGAGAGCTCAGGGTGGCGGCCTACGCCGTGTGCGTGCGGGAGGGGCGGGTGCTCCTCGCCCGCTGGGTGGCCCCCGACGGGGCGAAGCGGTGGACGCTGCCGGGCGGGGGCATGGACCACGGCGAGGATCCGTACGACACGGTCGTCCGCGAGGTGGAGGAGGAGACGGGTTACGCCGTCGAACCGGTCCGGCTGCTCGGCGTCGACTCGATCACCCGCCGCTACCCGCGCCGGCTCGGCGCGTTCGCCGACTTCCAGGGGCTGCGACTGGTCTACGAGGGCGAGATCACCGGCGGCGAGCTCCGCCACGAGACCACGGGATCCACGGACCTGGCGGCCTGGCACCCGCTGGAGGAGGTGTGCCGCCTCGACCACGTCGAGCTCGTCGACACGGGCATGGAGCTCTGGCGGACGAAGCCGGCGGCGGGGCGGGTGGCGTCACGGGGGAGGTGAAACGGTGATCCGCCCCTGCCCTGCCCTGCCCCTCCGGCGTTCGAGGAGCCGGGTCCGGGGCGGAGACCCAGGTGCCTGACCCCGCCCCCCGGGACCCTGCAGTGATCCCTGTTCGGTGATCGGCGTTGGGCGTTGCGGGGCCGTTAACGCGCAGGCCATCCCCGGTGTCAACCATCCAGTGGGGCAAGGGGTTCCGCCGGCTCCCACCTGCGGTCCACCCCCTGCCCGGCCGATGCGACCGCACCCCGGGGAGACCGCGCCATGTCACGCCTACGCTCCGCAGCCGAAGCCGCCCTCGACCGCCGTTCCTTCCTCGCCGCGACCGGAGCGGTCGGCATCTCGGCCGGCATCGGGCTCGCGCTCCGCCCGGACCACGGCGCCCAGGCCGGCACCGTCGCCGCTCCGGGGCCGGCCGGCGCACCCGCCGCACCCGCCGCCCACTCCGCCCCGGGAACAGCACCGGCCGCCGCCCCGGCCCGCTTCCCCGCCCCGCCCTGGACCGGAACGACCCTCCGCACCGTCGCCACCCCGCGCCGCTCCGCCTCCGGCTACCGGCGGCTCGGTGCGGGCCCCGGCTGGAAGCGCGTCGTACGGACCCAGCTCGCCTCCGCCCGGTCCGGACGCGCGGAGCGGCGTACCGCCCTCGCCTCGTTCGTACAGCTCACCGACCTCCACCTCACCGACGTACAGCACCCCGTCCGTACGGAGTACCTGCGCGCCCAGGCGGCCGGTGCCTGGCGCCCGCAGGAGGCGCTCACCGTGCACGGCGCGATCGCGCTCGTCGAGCGTGTCAACGCGCTGCGCGGCGGCCCCGTCACCGGCGCGGACTTCGGCTTCGTGATGACGACCGGCGACAACACGGACAACAACTGCAAGGCCGAACTCGGCTGGTTCCTGCGCACCATGAGCGGCGGCCGCATCACCCCCAACACCGGGGACCCCGCCCGCTACGAAGGCGTCCAGAACTCCGGCCTGCCCCTGTACTGGCACCCCGACGCCGCACTGCGCGACGCCGACAAGAAGCTCGGCTTCCCGCGCCTGGAGGGCTACCTCGCCGCCGCGCTGCGCCCGGTGAACAGTCCCGGCCTGCGCGTCCCCTGGTACTCCACCGTCGGCAACCACGACGACCTGCCGAGCGGCTGCTTCGCCAACGGCGACGCGTCCGGCTACCTCGCCGACTTCGCGGTCGGTGGCCGGAAACTGCTGTCTCTCCCGGTGAACGACGCGAAGGCGCTCGAAGCCGTACTCAAGAAGGGCAACGACCCGCGCGGCAGCTACTTCACCGACCTCCTGCGCCGCGAGACCCGCCGCATGCGCTCCGTCACGCCCGACCCGGCCCGGGCCCCCTTCACCCCGCGCGAGTACGTCGAGGCGCACCTCGACCCGGCGTACGCGGGCGCGGGCCCGGCAGGCCACGGCTATACGCGTGAGAACGCGGACACCGGCGACCTCTTCTACTCCTTCCGGATCTCCGACGGTGTGCTCGGCATCAGCCTCGACACGACCGACCGGGGCGGCCACTTCGCGGGCTCGATCGGCAGAACCCAACTGGACTGGCTGAAGCGCACGCTGCTCGCCCACCGGGACGACCACGTCATCGTTTTCAGCCACCACAACAGCTGGACGTTCGACGACGGCGGTGGCGAGAGGCTTCTCGCTCTCCTGAAGCAGAACCGCAACGTCATCGCCTGGATCAACGGACACAGTCACCGCAACGAGATCCTCGCCCACGGCAGCTTCTGGGAGATCTCCACTGCCTCGCACGTCGAGTTCCCCCAGCTCGCCCGGATCATCGAGCTGACCGACAACCACGACGGCACGCTCTCCCTCTTCACGACCCTGATCGAATCCGCCGCCCCGCACCGCACGGACTACACCGACCTGTCCCAGACGGGCCTGGCGGCGCTCTACCGCGAGCTGTCCCTCAACGCGCCGGGCGCCCGGCAGACCCTGGCGGGCCCGGCGGACGCCCGGAACACGGAACTCCTGGTGAAGAAGCGCTGAGTCGCCGACGCCTCCAGGAGCGCCGGCGCCGCGACCGTCAGCGCGGGAGCACCACCACATAGGCGGACGGATCCCGGTCGGTGGACGCCATCAGGGCCGTCCGTACGACGGTCGCCTGCTGGTCCACCGATTCGCGCAGCTTCTTCGGCGTGATGTGTACGACGGTGATGCCCAGCCGCTCCAGGTGCTCGCGCTTGCGGGCGTACTCCGACCACAGGGCGTCCTCGTCCTGCCGGGGCGCGCGCGTGTCCAGCTCCACGGCCACGGCCTGGTCGGGCCAGAAGATGTCGACGCCGCCCAGGTGGGGGCCGCCGGGCAGCCGCAGATCGACGTTCCACAGCGGGTCGGGCAGTCCGTGATCGCGGACCATCCTGTACAGCCGGTCCTCGGCAATGGCGCGCCCTTCGGCGAGCAGCGAGTCGACGGCGTCGACGACATGCGGTCGCGACAGCAGCCGCGCGAGCGTCAACTCCTTGACCACGGCGGCCGGTTCGCAGTGCGAGCCGCGCACGGCCTCGGTCATCAGCCGGCGTACGGCATCGGCGTCGTTGAGCTGCGCCACGGCGTCGGCGAGTGCGCGGGCCACGGGGGCGACGGGCAGGCCGTCGATGTGCCGGACCTGAGGCATCGCGTGCACCCGGACCAGCCGCGCGCACCCGGTGGACCGGAGCCGCCTGGTGCGCGGCACCAGCACGTCGATCCGGTCGAGGGAGAGCAGCGAGGGAGCGGAGGAGAAGCGGTGCAGGGCGAGCGCGGCCAGCCCGGTGATCACGACATCGCCGTACGAGGCCGCCTCGTCCTCCGCCCTGCCCTGAGCCGGCACCGGCACGCCCCCGGTGGACGCGATGGGCCGCCCCGCGTACAGCAGGGCGGCGTGCAGCCGCTCCTCACCGGTGGGCGGGCCGGGGTGCAGGACGTAGACGCCGGGCAGGAACTGCTGCCAGGGGCCACCCGGGCGGCACTGCGCGGAGGCCTGGGCGGCGGAGACACCGTGCGCACGCAACTGTGCGGCGGACAGCACGCGCCGCTGGGCGTCGGTGAGGTGGCTGAGGGGGCGGGGGGAGACCGGGGTGTTGTGGTTCATGTCCCGGGGTTTCCCGCCTGCCCCCTGTCCCCTAACCGCTGTTACACACCCGTCGACAATCCAGGACAACCCCGCACTAAAGTACGGCCGTTCGATTGCCGAAACCCCTCCCGCCGAACGGGCGAACACTCCAGGCCACGGGCGTTGATGTCTGTTGCCGGGCCCGGCCACGGGCGTCGGGTGTCAGCCCCCGGGTCAGTCACGGGCGTGGCCGGGCCTGTGCCGGCCGGGGGCTGGAGGTGCCGGCCCTGCGGCCGGCCCGTCCGGCGCTCGAGGAGACGTCCTGCGGGCGTCCGGCGGGCCTGGGGGCGGCTTGCCCTCAACCGCTCACACCGCCGCAGCCCGATCGCACGCCTGCCCCCGCAGCGCCCGCGCCAAGTCGTCCCGCGCCTCCAGCACGAGCCGCCGCAGCGCCGGAGCCGCGTCCGCGTGGCCGCTCAGCCACGCGTCCGTCGCGTCGAGCGTGGCCTGGTCGTCCTGGAGCCCGGGGAACAGCCCCGACACCACGTCCATGCCGATCTGGATGGACCGCTCGGCCCACACCCGCTCGATCGCCGCGAAGTACTTCTCGGCGTACGGAGCGATCAGCTCCCGCTGCCCCGGCTGCGCGAATCCGTCGATCGTCGCCACGACCAGCGCGTTCGACAGCGAGTCGGACTCCACGACCGCTGCCCAGGCCTGCGCCTTGACCGCAGCAGAAGGGCGCGAGGCGAGGCACCGTACCTGGTGCCGCTTCCCGGACGCCGTGTCGTCCCGCGCCAGCTCCGCGTCGATCACCTGCTCGTCCGCGACGCCGTGCGACGCGAGCGGGCCGAGGAAGGCCCAGCGCAGTTCCTGGTCCACCTCCAAGCCGTCGATCCTGGCCGTACCCTCCAGCAGTCCCTGGAGCAGCTGGAAGTCCGACTCCCGGCAGGCCGTCGCCGCGAAGAACCGTGCCCACGTCAGCTGGTGCTCGCTGCCCGGCTCCGCGAGCCGCAACTCGCGCAGAGCGCCCTCCGCGAGCGATTCACCGCCCCGCGAGCGCCACTCGGGCGCCGCGTAGTGCGTCAGCGCGGAGCGCGTCCACGCGTGGAGCATCTGGAGCACCCCGATGTCGGTCTCGCGCCCCGCGAACCTCAGCACGAGGTCCACGAAGTCCCGCGCCGGCATCAGTGCGTCGCGCGTGAGGTTCCACAGCGCGGACCAGCACAGCGCCCGCGCCAGCGGGTCACTCACCTCACCGAGGTGGGCACGCAGAGTGGCCAGCGACTCCGCGTCGAAGCGGATCTTGCAGTACGTCAGGTCGTCGTCGTTGACGAGCACCAGATCCGGCTTCTCGCTGCCCGCGAGTTCCGCCACGACCGTACGCGGCCCCGCGACATCCACCTCGGCCCGGGCGTACCGCACCAGCGCGCCACCGGCTTCCTCGCGCCGGTAGAGCCCGACGGCGACCCGGTGCGGCCGCAGCTCGGGATGGGACGCGGCGCTCTCCTGGAACACCGCGAGCTCTGTGATCCGCCCCGCCGCGTCGTAGGTCACCTGCGGCGTGAGCGAGTTGACCCCGGCCGTCTGGAGCCATGCCCGCGACCAGGACGCCAGGTCCCGGCCCGAGGTCTCCTCCAGCACCGCCAGCAGGTGCTCGAGCCGGGTGTTCCCGTACGCGTGGCGCTTGAAGTAGCGCCGGGCGCCCTCCATGAAGGCGTCCTTGCCGACGTACGCGACGAGCTGCTTCAGTACAGACGCACCCTTGGCGTACGTGATCCCGTCGAAGTTGAGCTTCGCGTCCTCCAGGTCACGGATGTCGGCCGTGATCGGATGCGTCGAGGGAAGCTGATCGGCCCGGTACGCCCATGCCTTCCGGTTGTTGGCGAAGGTGATCCACCCATTGCTGAAGCGGGTGGCCTCGACCATCGAGTACGACCCCATGAAGTCGGCGAAGGACTCCTTCAGCCACAGGTCGTCCCACCACTGCATGGTGACGAGGTCCCCGAACCACATGTGCGCCATCTCGTGGAGGATGACGTTCGCCCGCCGCTCGTACGACGCCCGAGTCACGTTCCCGCGGAAGATGTACTCCTCGCGGAAGGTCACGCAGCCGGGGTTCTCCATGGCGCCGATGTTGTACTCCGGCACGAAGGCCTGGTCGTACTTTCCGAAGGGGTAGGGGAAGTCGAAGTGGTCGTGGAAGAAGTCGAGCCCCTGCTTCGTGACGGTGAAGATGTCGTCCGCGTCGAAGTGCCGGGCGAGGCCCTTGCGGCACATCGCGCCGAGCGGGATCTCGAGCTCCGTGCCGTCGCCGAGGGTCCGCCGGTAGAGATCGCTCTCGTAGTGGTACGGACCGGCGACGAAGGCGGTGATGTAGGTGGAGATCGGCTTGGTCCCGGCGAAGCGCCAGACTCCTTCGTCCGTCACCTCTCCGACCCCGTTGCTCCACACGGTCCACCCGTCGGGAGCGGTCACCTCGAACCGGAAGGGTGCCTTCAGATCGGGCTGCTCGAAGTTGGCGAAGACGCGGCGCGCGTCGGCCGGCTCGTACTGCGTGTAGAGGTAGACCTCGCCGTCCTCGGGGTCGACGAAGCGGTGCATGCCCTCGCCGGTGCGGCTGTACGCGCACTGGGCGTCCACCACCAGGACGTTCTCGTCGCGCAGCCCGGCGAGCGCGACACGCCTGCCGTCGAAGACGGCGGCGGGGTCCAGCGACTCGCCGTTCAGTGTGACGGCTGTCACCGACGGCGCCAGCAGGTCGACGAAGGTGCCGGCACCGGGCTGTGCGCACCGGAAGCGAAGGGTGGTGACGGAGCGGAACGTGCGGGGCCCTTCCCCGCCGGCCCCACCATCCGCGCTGTCCTCTACGTCCTCCACCGCTGATCGCAGGTCGAGGGCTACTTCGTACCCGTCGACGGACAGCAGCTCGGCCCGCTCACGGGCCTCGTCGCGGGACAGATTCTCACCGGGCACGGGCACTCCTTCGTGTCTCGTTCGAACTTCCTGATCCTCGCACGCGGCACTGAGGGGGGAGAGCCGGGAATGCCTCCGGTGACCTGTGGTGTTGCCTCGGTCAGGTTGCGACCGCGCGATGGAGGAGAGACATGTCGGAGAGCTCCGAGAACGGCAAGACGACCGCGGACTTCTGGTTCGACCCGCTGTGCCCGTGGGCGTGGATGACGTCCCGCTGGATGCTGGAGGTCCAGAAGGTCCGTGACGTGGAGGTCCGCTGGCACGTCATGAGCCTCGCCGTACTGAACGAGGACAAGCTCGACCAGCTGCCGGAGCAGTACCGTGAGCTGCTCGGCCCCAAGGGCTGGCGGCCGGTGCGTGTGGTGACGGCGGCCCAGCAGCTGCACGGCGACGAGGTCGTCGGCAAGCTCTACACGGCGCTCGGAACGCGGTTCCACAACAAGGGTGAGGGCGCGACCCTGGAGGCGATAGCGGGCGCGCTGGAGGACGTGGATCTTCCGGCCGACCTGATCGAGTACGCCGACAAGGACACGTACGACGCCGAGGTGCGCGCGTCGCACAAGGTGGGCATAGACAAGGTCGGTCAGGAGGTGGGCACGCCGGTCATCTCGGTCCCGGGCGCGAACGGCGACGAGGTGGCCTTCTTCGGCCCGGTGGTCACGCCGGCCCCGAAGGGCGAAGAAGCGGCGCGCCTGTGGGACGGCACGCTGATGGTGGCGTCGATCCCCGGCTTCTACGAGATCAAGCGCACACGCACGCAGGGCCCGATCTTCGACTGAGGGCTGCGGGGGTGGGGCTGCGGGGGTGGGGAGGGGTGGGGAGGGGTGGGGCTTGGCGGGGGTAACCACTGGTTGTTTACGGGGGTTTCGGGTCGTCCCTGGGCGCTTGAGTGTCGGTGGGCCGGGGTGGCGCGTCAAGGGCGCTCCTGCGTCGCGTCGCTGCGCGATGGGCCTG
>NZ_JBSHNE010000060.1:0-22821 GCF_053646035.1 Streptomyces sp. NPDC055287
GCACGCTCGTTCGGTGCCCTGCATCGTGCCGGAGTGGAGTGCACCGGATCCTATGGATCGGCACTGGCACGGTTCCTGCACGGGGAGAACATCCGGGTCATCGAGGTCAACCAGCCGGATCGTGCCACCCGGCGCAAGCGGGGCAAGACCGACGCCGTCGACGCAGATGCTGCAGCCCGCGCGGTCCTGTCCGGACGCGCCACCACCACGCCCAAGACGGGCGAGGGCCCGGCGGCCGACATGCGCGTCCTGAGACTGGCCAAGGAATCAGCAGTCAAGGCCCGCACCCAGGCGATGAACCAGCTCAAAGCCGTACTCCTGGGTATCGATCCCGCACTGCGCGAGTCCTTGTCCGGGCTCAGGAACCCGGCGCTGATCGCCCGGTGCGCGGACGGCCTGGCCGACAGTGACGACGCGGCCGCGTTCACCCTCCGGCTGCTGGCCCGCCGCATCCAGCACCTGACCTGCGAGGTCAAGGAACTCACCCGCCGCGTCACCCGAGCCGTCACCACCCACCGCCCGCAACTGCTGGAAATCGTCGGTATCGGCCCCGACAGCGCCGCAGCCCTCCTCATAGCCGCCGGCGACAACCCCGACCGGATCCACAACGAGGCATCCTTCGCCGCCTTGTGCGGCGTCAGCCCGGTCGAACAGTCCTCCGGCAAGACCCAGCGCCGACGACTCAACCGCGGCGGTAATCGGCAGGCCAACGCCGCCCTCTATCGCATCGTCATGACCCGCATCCGCTGGGACGAACGCACCCGCACCTACCTGGAACGACGCACCAAACAAGGCATGTCGAAGCGCGAGATCATCCGCTGCCTCAAACGCTACGTAGCCCGCGAGATCTACCGTCACATCCAGCCGATGACGGCCATCCGCGTTCCTTCGCCGCTTGACGAAACATAGGGGCGTCTACGCCACCCACAAGACACCTGCCATCAAAAAGTGACTGCTTGCCCATTCGCGCTTCCACCTGCACTTCACACCGACCGGGTCGTCCTGGCCGAACCTCGTCGAGCGATGGTTCGCCGAACTCACCAACAAGCAGATACGGCGAGGCGTCCACAAGTCCGTCCAGGCTCTTGAGAAGGACATCCGCCACTGGATCGCTGCCTGGAACACCGATCCGCGGCCCTATGTCTGGACGAAGACCGCGGACGAGATCCTCGAACGCCTCGCCTCATATCTGAACAGAATTCCTGACTCAAAGACTAGGCGGGCTGCGGGGCGGGCGTTTCCGGAGCGGCCGCGACGTTGCGGGTCTCGCGCATGATCAGCAGGCCGTTGACCACCATCATTGTCGCGGTCAGGCAGTGGACGCCGAGCGCGGTGGCCACGGAGCCGTGGTGGGCCAGCACGTTGGTCATGTCGCCGTACGCGGCGAGTGCCTCCATCAGCAGCACCCAGCCCAGCGCCCGGCGGTGACCCGTCACCAGCAGGATGCCCAGAACCAGGGCCAAGACGACGTCGCGGATTCCCTTGATGATCAGGAAGCCGTCGCCGTCGCCGGACGGCCAGCTCGGCAGGCCGTAGCCCGGCGCCGTCGTCTCCGGGCTCAGGATGTACTCCGTCCCGAACCAGAGGATGAAGAGGATGAAGGAGGCGGCCAGGACGGTGTTGATCTTCTTCAGCGACATTGTTCTTCTCCATGCGAGTCTTCGTCAGCTTGGTGACCTTCGTGGAGCTTGCCGAGTCGTGTGGGGCCTGATCAGGCCGCGTGGACGCGGCCGATCGAGTGGACGCGGCCGATCGAGGGGCACAGCTTGCCGGGATCGCAGTTGTGGGATCTGAGCGGCAGCTGCTTTCCCGAATGTCGGGATTTCGGTGGTCAGCCGCCCCCGAGGAGTGGAGATTGGCCACCGGCGCGGCCTCGGCCCGCGGGGTCAGAAATCCGATGCCCTCTCCGGCTCACCCCGACGGGGCAAAAGCCGTCGATATACGGGGGCGAACCAGTGCATGTCTGGGCAACGGTGGTATCAGGCGAGGGCGGCAACCAGCAGGGTGAACGCGGCGACGATGACGGCGACGCGGATGTAGTGGTAGCGGTTCCAGCGGTGCAGCTGCTCCTTCCAGTCGGCGGGCCGGTTCTCGGGGGTCCAGGTCTTGTTTCGGTTGTTGATCGGGACGAGCAGCAGGATCGACATGACCACGCTGAGGATCAGCAGTCCGGCGGCGGTGACGACGAGTCCGGCGCCGTGGTGGTGCCATCCGGCGACGGCCCAGATCGCGCTGAGGACGAGCGAGCCTATGTACCAGAACGGCATCAGGGCGCCGAGCATCCGGCCGCCGTGGGCGTGGCCGAGTTGGCCACTGTCCTCGGGAAGCGCGTCCAGGATCCGGTTCATGATGAAAACGACGGAGAACTCCACCCCCACCATCAGGCCGACGACGACGGTGGTGACGACCTCGAGTGTGTTGAGCATGACGATCCCTCCGTGAACTAGCATTGCTAGATGATGGGGCAACGCTAGTACTGCTAACGCTCGGTTGTCTAGCGATGCTAGGATCGATTCATGTCGGTAAAGGAACGCAAGGAGCGCGAACGGGCGGAGCGCGAGCGCCTCATCGTGGCGACGGCCCGCGAACTCGCCGAGCAGCAGGGCTGGGACGCGGTCACCACCCGCCGGCTCGCCGAGCGCATCGAGTACAGCCAGCCCGTCCTCTACAGCCATTTCCGCGGCAAGCGCGAGATCATCGGCGCCGTCGCCCTGGAGGGCGCCGCCGAGATGGCCGCGGCGCTGCGGGCCGCGACCTCCGCCGCGGACGGCCCGCGCGAGCGGGTCGCCGCCCTCGCCCGCGCCTACCTCGACTTCGCCGAGCGCAACCCGGCGGTCTACGACGCCTTGTTCCAGCTCGACGGCGGCCTGGCGTACGCGCAGGAGGACACCCCCGAGCCGCTGAAGGACGCCTTCGCCGCCCTGCTCGAGTGCCTCGCCGAGGTCGCCGGCGACGGCGTCCACCCGGGGTTGTTCACCGAGGTGTTCTGGGCGGCTCTGCACGGCCTGGCGACCCTGACCCGAGCGGGCCGCCTGCTGCCCGAGGACGCTGAGCCGAGGGTGGAGCTGTTGGTGGACCGGCTCGCCATGGTCTGACACACCGTCCCAGCGGGCACGCAGCCGAGGCCCTCGGGCCCCGCCGCTGCCTGCCTGCGGCAACGCTTCCGGTCACTCGCGCCCACACGGCGCAGCCGCGGATCGCCCGGCCCCGCACCCCAGACGGGGCGCCCACCCCGGAGGCTGCAATGCTCATTGATCACGACCCGATACACGCCCTAGTGCTGTGACCGTGAACCAACCTTTGCCGGGTTGGGTGTCAGGCGGCGAGGGGTAGTGGTCTGCCGCCCCAGCGGATGCCTTTCTCGCTGCGGATGCGGGCGCGTTCGCGTCATGGTACTGCGAGGACGTCGGGGTGGCGGGCGTGTTGAGGCGCCGGCGCAGGTAGGCGGGGACGGCCCGGGTCTGGACGGTGTGGTTCGGGTGATGGGCGTTGGCGAGAGCGGTCCGGATCGATTTCATCGCCGCCCAGGTGTGGTCGATGCCCTTGCGGCGTCGGCTGATGCCCCACATCTGGTCGTCTCCGACCGAGTAGGAGCCGTGGAAGTAGGTGATTCTGTGGGTGCGGCGGTAGGTGGCCGGCAGTCGGTCGGGACGGTTCTCCTCGCCCCAGCAGGAAGCGGCTGTCGGGCGGATGCCCAGCGGCCCGAACTCGTCGAAGGCGAATGTGCGGCCGGGTCGCTCGTTGATCGCGTACCCGATCCGGTCCAGTTTGGCGTCGAAGTCCACATCCGGTGACTCCTTCCAGGCCTTCGTCCTCTGGAAGGAGATCCCTCGGCGGGCCGGTAAGCACCGCAATGCCTCGCGGCCATCCGGACCGGGCGGGCGATGTTGCGCCGCAGGTGATCGGCGAGCGGATCGACCAGCGCGTGAAGGATTGCGGGGGCGTTCGTGGCACGGGTCAGATGGTGGGGGTGGGCCAGGGGACGTCGGTTTGGAAGGGGGCGGTGTAGTCGACGCCGGGGACAGAGAAGCCGTAGAGGCGGCGGACTTCGTCGCTGAACCAGTCGAGGTCGGCGAGTTCGGTGATGGTGCTGCTGGTGGCGGTGCTCCAGCGTTCGGCGACGGCGTTCTGCACGGCGGGGGAAAGTTCCCAGGTGTCGAGGCGGACCCGGCCCTCGTCGTCGAGGTCGAGGGGGCGGGTGCCGGTCAGTTGGTCCCACAGCTCCACCAGTTGACCGGTCGGGTTCACCATGGCGTCGCCGAGGACGCCGCGCAGCAGCCCGACGTACAGGGCGATGCCGGGGATGGCGGTGGAGGACTGGGTTACGGCAGCGGCGTTGACCGAGGTAACGGCCCGGCCGCCCAAGGTCTTGCCGAGACGCTCGTCCAACGTGCGTGCGGTGGCTTCGAGATGGGCCTTCGCGGCGCCAATGGTGCCCTGCCTGTAGATCGCCGCAGTGAGTGGCGAGCCGATGTAGGACAGGGCGGCGGTGGTGAAGCCGTCGGCGAGCAGGGACCGGTCGGCCAGGAATGTGATCCAGCGTTCCCAGTCGGTGCCGCCCATCACCGCCACGGTCTGCTCGATGTCGTCGCCCTCGGCCGGGGCGGTGGTGACCTCCTTGACCTCCGGGGCGCCGTACTCGTCGAAGACGAGGGTCTTGGTGGTGTACGGCGAGCCGAGCGGCTTGAGGACCGAGGCATACACGTTGCCGGTGTCCGGGTCGGTGCGGCGAGGCGCGGCCACCGAGTAGATCAGGAAGTCGAGTCGTCCCCCGAACCGCTGGGCGAGGAGGTCGGCAACCTGCTCCTTCATCGCGTCGCTGAACGCATCGCCGTTGAGGAAGACCATGTCCCGCCCGTGCTGTTGGGCGAGCCGGGCGGTGGCGGCGGTGCGATACCAGCCGGCCGTGCCGGTGCGGCGCGCGGGTGCCTTCTCGAAGCACACGCCGATGCCACGGATACCGACACGGGCCAGGCCCGCGATCGTAGCCGCCAGGCCATACCCGGCGGACGAACCAATGACCAGAGCCACCGGCCCTTCGCCCTCGGCGGTGAGCGGGGCGGGGACGGCCTGCCACATCGCTTCCACCAGCTGTCGGCAGCCGTCAGGATGGGAGTCGAGGAACAGGAAGCCCCGGCTCTTGGGCGCGATGACGCGTTCGCTCACGGTGTGGTGTCCCAGGTGTAGTCACGGACAAGGACGCGGCGGCCGTCTCGGCCACCCCGTCCTGCAAGTCTGCGGCCGTGCGGATGAACACGGTGATCTTGACCGGCACAACGATGTCTAGCCGGGCTTGGAGGGTTCCTACTAGCTCCAGCGAGGAGAGCTGGCGGCACCCAAGTCCCATCCCGCGGGGTACGGACCGAACCTGCCGACCGGCAGGAACGTCTCGATACACCTCTATTCGGCGTCGGCGAGTTGCGCACGCGTCACACCAACCCCTGGCGCTACGGATGGCACAAGATCGCCGCCCAGATCCTCGACAGCCTCGCCAGCTACTACCGACGCATCAACGACTCGGGTCACTGGACCGGCGTCAATGGTCTTGCCCATCGCTCCGGCCCAGCGCCCGCAGGGCGATCTGCCGGTGGCTCAACGTGAGTTCCGCACCGCCGGGGTCCCCGAGCGCCCGGTAGAGGTCGGCCGCCTGCTGGGTGATGCCGATGGCCTCCTCGTACTGGCCGACATCGACGAACGTGGCGCCGAGCAGCAGGAGGGCCTGAGCTTCACGAGGGCGGTCTCCGGTCTGCCGGCAGGTGATGAGGTATTGCCGGAGTACTGGGAGGGCCAGGTTCTTCTGCCCGGATTCCAGCAGGCCGGTGACAAGGTGGAACAGTGTCTGGACTTCGGCGGTCCCGTCGTCGGCCGCGCCGAACTCGGCGGCGGCTCCGCGGCCGGCGGCGACGGCCTCCCCGAAGCGTTTCGTCTTCAGGAGCGCGTCGAGGAGGTTGTACAGCGCCGAGCCCGCGGCGCTGCGGTCACCGATCTCGCCGTACACGGCGGCGGCCTGCTCGCAGGCGGGGACGGCCTCCTCGGGCCGGCCCACCCGCAAGAGCGTCTTGCCGAGGTGGTAGAGCGCCTGCCCCTCGCGGGGGCGGTCGCCTATCGCACGCTGGAGGACGGCGGCTCGTTTGCAGGCCGTGATGGTCTCCTCGAAGCGGCCCAGCTCCAGCAGGCCTCGGCTGAGGTTGAGGAGCGCGCTTCCCTCGGCCGGGGCGATTTCCAAGGCCCGGAAGACCTCCGTGGCCCGCTGGTTGACGGCGACGGCCTCCTTGAACCGGCGCAGGTCCAGGAGGGTGCCGCCCATGGCGTACAGCGTCAGGGCTTCGCCCCGGGCGTCGCCCGACTCCCGGCAGAGGTCGGCGGAACGCTGCCACGCGGTGATGGACTCGTCCGCGCGCCCCGCCGATGCGAGGGCGCCGCCGAGGTGGCGCAGCGCGACGGCCTCGCCGAGTCGGTCACCGGTCTCGCGGTAGAGCGTCGCGGCTCGCGAGCACTGGCGGATGGACTCCTCGAACTGGCCTTGCTTTTCCAAGGCGTCGCCCAGGTTGACCAGGGCCAGGGCCTCGTGGCCGCGGTCGCCAAGTTCGCGGTAGAGATCTGCGGCCCGGCAGCTGGCGGTCGTGGACTCCGGGTCGCGTGCCGCCTCGCCGAGGGCGCTGCCGAGTTCGCCCAGCGCCTGGGCCTCGCCGGTGCGGTCCCCCGTCTCCTGGAAGGCTGCGGCGGCTCCTTGCAGTGCCGTGATGGCTTCGTCCTGCCGTTCCAGGCCGCGCAGCGCGGCCGCGAGCCGGTCAAGGACCATGCCCTCGCCCTTGCGGTCGCCGGCCTCGCGGTAGCGCACGGTGGCCTGTTCCAGGGCGGCCACTGCCTCCTGGAAGCGGTGGGCGTCCACGAGAGCGGTACCGAGGCCGTACAACGCCGGGCCTTCACCAGGGTGATCGTCCGTCTCCCGGCAGATCGCGAGTTCCCGCTGAAAGGCGGTGACCGACTCCCCAGGGCGCCGGGCGGCGAAGAGGTTGGTGCCGAGGCAGTGGAGCAGCACGCGCTGGCGTTCGCGGTCTCCCAGTTCGAGGTAGCGGGCCAGGGCCCGTTCACCGGCGTCGACGGCCTGCTCGTACCGCCCCGCGCCCGTCAGGGCCTCGTTCAGGTTGGCCAGGGCGTCGCCTTCACCCTTCGGGTCGTCCGTCTCGCGACAGAGGGCGGCGGCCCGCTCCCCTGCGCCAATGGCCTCGTCCCACCGTCGCATGTGTGCAGCGGCACCGGATAAGTTGGTCAACGCCGCTGCCTCGCCCTGCGGGTCGCCGGTCTCGCGGAAGAGGGCAGCGGCCTGTTCACTGGCGGTGGCGGCTTGCTCGTACTGCTGCGTGCGTATCAGAGCGGTCCCGAGCCGGAAGCGTGCCCGCGCCTCTTGCGTACGGTCGCCGATTTCCTGGTAGAGGCGGGCAGCCCGTTCGTAGGCGGTGGCGGCCCCCTCGTACCGCTCGGTCCGTGACAGGGCGTCGCCGAGGTTGAAGCGCGAGTCCGCTTCGCCGTGGAGGTCGCCCTTGTCGCTGTAGATCTCCGCCGCCTGCCGGGTCGGGAGGATGGATTCCTCCGCCCGGCCCATGGAGAGGAGCGCGTTGCCGCGGTTGTGGAGCGGCTGGCCCTGGCGGTCGTCGCCGGTCTCCTCGAAGACGGCCGTCGCGCGTTCGCTCACCGCGGCGGCCTGGGCGAAGAGATTCCGGCTCGTCAGTGCGTGGCTCAGGTTCGTCAACGCCGCTGCCTCCAGGTGCCGTTCGCCGGTCTCGTGGAAGATGGCCACGGCCCGTTCGCACACGCCGACGGCCTCGTCGCCCCTTCCCACCTCGGCGAGGGCGAGGCTCAGGTTCACCAGCACCGCGGCTTCGGGAGTGCGGTCGCCGGTTTCCGCGTAGAGGGCGGCCGCCCGCTCGCTGAGGGCCGCGGAGTCCTCGAACCGCCGCATGGCGATCAGCGCACGGCCGACCTCGAAGAGGACTTCCGCCGCCTGACGGAGGTCACCGGCATCCCGGTAGGCGGCCGCGGCCCGCTCGCAGGCGGCTACGGACTCGTCGATGCGCCCCACCGCGGTGAACGTCCAGCTGAGGTTGCGCAGCGAACGGGCCAGATCGGGGAGGTCGGTGGCCGGGTGCGCCTCGGCAAGGCGGTGATACAGCTCGGTGGCCTGCTGGGTGGCGGCCAGCGCCTGTTCCCTGAGGTCCTCGACGGCCAGCCGGTGACCGAGATCGCTCAGTACGCGCGCGTGCTCGGGAGAGTTGATGGTGGGGTTCGCCTCGGCCAGCTGCCGGTAGAGATCGGCGGCTTCCTGAGTTGCGCCCAGCGCCTCCGCCGCACGGCCCGCCGCGGCCAACTGCTCGCCGAGTCCGCTCAACGCCATGGCGAGACCGGCCCGGTGGGCCCGGGCATGCGTCGCGGCCATCCGCCGCTGGATGGCCACGGCCTCCTCGACCGGGGCGAGTGCATCCTCCTTGCGCCCCGTGCTCCACAGGCTGGTCCCGAGGTTGATCAGCGCCTTCGTCAGATCGGGCTGGAAGGCGGCGGGGTTGACTTCGGCGAGCCGGCGGTACAGCGCGGCGCTCTCCCCCGCGGCGGCCAGGCCCTCCTCCTTGCGGCCCGCTTTGAAGGAAACGTGTCCGAGGTTGGTGAGGGACGCGGCGAGGCGGTGGCGCTCCGCGGCGGGGTCGGCCTCGGCCAACTGCCGCTGCAGGCCGACGGCCTCCCGCATGACCGTCAGCGCCTCCTCGTAGCGGCGCATGACGGACAGCCCCAAGCTGAGATTGCTCAGCAACCCGGCGAGTTCGGACCGGTGCCCGTCGGGGTCGGCCTCGGCCAGCCCACGGCAGACGGTCACGGCCTCCTCGGTAACGGCCAGCGCCTCCTCGCGGCGGTCGTGGGCCTGCAGCCGGGCGCCGAGACTCATCAGCGACGCCACCAGGGCATCCCGGTCGGCCCCGGCCAGATCGCGGCTGATGGCGGTGGACTCCTCGGACGCGGCGAGCGCCTGCTCCTCACGGCCCACGGCGGACAGCCGGTTGCTGAGGTCGGTGAGCGAGACCGCCAGATGGCGGCGGTAGCGGGGATCGGCGCCGGCCGCCTGCCGGTTCAGGCGGACGGCGTCCTCGGTGGCGACGAGAGCCTCCTGCCTGCGTCCGGCGTTGGCGCGGCGCCACGCCAACGTGCCGTGCAGCCGACCAAGTGCAGCAGGGTCGCTGGTGGCGGCCAGGCGCGTGGGCACCAGGACTTCCACGATCGCGAGGATCCCGACGTCCAGGTCAGCGTGGCGGCCGTCCGGCAACCGGGCCTCGACGGCCTCCAGGACGGACAGCAGCTCGGGGTCGAGGCGGTCGTCGTACGGGCTCGTGCCGCCGAGCTCGGCCAGCGTGGTCAGGGCGGGACTGCCCGCCTCGATCGCGACGCCGGGATCGGCCCGCAGCAGCGGATACAGCACCTTCCGGCCCACGTGCGCCCAGCGGGCGGCGGCGGACGCCAGCATGGTGACAGTGCGCGGGGCCACGACGGACCGGAGCCTGACCTCTTCCGTCAAGGCGGCGGGGACATCGAGGGTCCACGGGTCGGGGTCGTCGCCCGTGATGTCGTGCCCCGGCATCAGCAGACTGAGGAAGTCCTCCGCCAGCCGGTCGGGATACAGCGGTTCCAAAACCAGTTCGCGGTCGGCGGGCGGATAGCAGAAGCGGTGGTCGACGATGAGGTCCTGCGGGTCACCGGGCACCTCCAGCGTCCGCAGGGCCCTGGTGCCGGTGCGGTGGCTGACCGCTCCGGTGAGGGCGGCGGTGAACACCGTCTTGGCCATGGTGGAGGGCCGGGTCCGGAAGTCCTGCCCGTGGACCCCGGCTTCGGAAAGCCGCTGCCACGCGAGGCACTCGCGGTCCAGGAGGTACGCCGACAACTCGTGTGGCCGGGCGGGAGGCCGCTCCCCGCGTGCGTGGGCGTCGACGGCGGCCAGGGCCGCCATGTGCAGGGTCAGCGTCAGGCCGAAGTCGCGGTGGTCCAGCGAGCCGGGCGGCCGTACGCCCTCGGCGTCGGGAAGGCCGTACAGATCGGGTGCGGCGTAGCGATCGCGGGCCGCGGCGAACATGCGCGGCCGGTCCACGGCCAGGTCGGAAAGAAGCATGTCGCCCACGGTGGCGCGCCGTTCGCCCAGCGAGCCACGCAGCGCCGCGAACCAGCGAACGGTCCGCCCGATCAACAGCACGCGGGTGGGTTGTTGTTGGTGGAGAACGGGTTCGGACAGCAGGCGTTCCAGCTCGCTGTGCACCCACCGGTCGGCGTAGTCGACGACGAGGAGCACCCCGGCCGCGTCGTCGGGCGAGGCGGTGATCCCGTGGCTGACTGGGGAGAAGCCGGTGGTGGCGCCCCGGAACCCCGCCTGCAGGACGTGCCACCGCCGGTCCGCCCGCAGTTCCGGGCCCCGGGAGCGTTCGGCGAACTCGGTGGCGAGCCGCGTCTTTCCCTGCCCGCCGGGGGCGTGCAGAAGGAGCACGGACAGGCGGGCCCCCTCTGCGTCCCGCCACTCCCGCAGCTGGTCCAACTCGGCCTTCCGGCCCGTGAAGGGCACGACGTGGCTGCGCGCGTCGAGCAGCCGACTGGGCTGCGCCATCAGCCAGGCCGCCTCGGGGGCGGTCGGAGCGGGTAACTCTTCGATCGTGGGCAATCGGGTGCCGAAGTAGTTGTTGACCGTCGCCGTCGCGTACGGCCCCTGCGCCCCCGCAGCGCCCGACGACACCCACTGTTCGTACCGGCTCTCCGTCACGGCCGGCCCGTGGTCCCGGGAGCCGGGGTGCCAGGCGCGTGATGGTGATGGTTCACGGTCACCGCGGCCCCAGGGCCCTGGGCGCCGCCACCGCCGTTGTCCACCCACTGGTTGTAGACGGTGCTCCCGGGCGGCTTCAGCACTTCGGTGAGGGCGTGGATCTGCGCGTCCGCGTCCGTGGAGGGGTTCGCGGCGAGCAGGTGGCGCAGTATCTCCTCCACCTCGTCCGCACGGTGCGCGTTCGCCTCCAGGACCGCCCCGAGCCGCGCCGCCAGGAGGTCGAGCACGGCGCGTTCCCTCGTCGCGTCGCCGTGGTCACGGGCAGCGAGAACGGTGGTGCGCGCCTGCTCCAACTCCTCCTCAGCGCTGTCCGCTTGTTCGGTACGCCGCTCTAGCCTCAGAAGCCGCGCCACGCCGTGTTTGGCATGCCCCCAGGCATCCGTGGTCATGGCGGCAACGAGCGTGGTCGCGGCGGTGGCGGCGACGGTCACAACAGCAGGATCCACAGCACTCTCCCTCCCCGCGGGGGCTCATGCTCCCCGAGAACACCAGTGTGCCCGGTCAGGCAACCACGGGGGGCGAGAGTGTCCAATCAACGGCAGATCCGATGATCAAGGAGACGCCTGTTGAGCGAGACCATCGTCGAGACGGATACCGGTGGACCGGATACCCCCGGGAGACAGACCTGGAGTGCCCCGACGACCGCGACGCCTGGGCAACCGACCTGCAGGCGCCGACAGCCAGGCCCTGCCGTCCAGCGGCATCGGCCCCTTCCAAGAGCACGTCGGACAGGCATCCGGCGAGGCAGAGGATGGCCTGGGTGTGGTGTTTGCCCTGGGTGATTTTCTTGTCGCAGTACCCCCGATGCGGGGTCGGCCAGGGCGACGAACACGGACAGGAAGGAGGGCCCGTTTGAGCTGCTTGTTCCCACGCCGGGGCACCCCAACGGGATACTGGACATGGGTAGCGGATTCATCACCGATACCGAGCGGGCGGCGGTGAACCGGTCGGGCAAGCGGCGCCCCCGTCACCAGCCGAAGGCCCGCCTCCAGAGCCGCCAGGACACGCATGCGCGTCGGAGACACCGGTAAAGCCCTGGGGCTCGAGGTGCAGGGGAGCCATGGCTACCATAACGTGGTAATTGGGTTGTTTCCGGGGTGTTCTTCTCCCTTGTCGGGGGGCGGCGATAGTTCCCCTCCCGACAAGAATCACCGCACCGTCAGGAGACCTGATGGCCCCCCAGAAAGTGAGCTCTCTCGCTGTCCCGGTCTACGCACTCGCTGGAGTCCGGCTCTTCAGAGGGGCCGCCGGACTGCGCGCACCCGACCTGCTCATCCGGCGCCTCGACCCCGATCGTGAGCCGCAGAGTCCGGCGGCCGTGTACGCCTTCCGGCTCTTCGGGATCCTTGCGATCCTGCTCGGCCTCGATCTCCTGACCAACCGCGATGAGCGGTTGCGGGAGGACCTGCGCGACGGCGTCCTGATCCACGGAAGTGACACCACGACGGCGGCCACGCTGGGCCTGAGCGGCCGACTTCCACCGCGTACCGCGGCGCTGGCCACGCTCATCTCGGCCGCCAACACGGTCCCGGCCGTCACCTCGCTCGCCAACTCGGTGAAGGGGAAGCGGAAGTGACAGGAGGACCCGGTGCCGTTTCCCCGGCCGAGACGGGTTTCGAGTACGTCGTCGTCGGCGCCGGGGCGGGAGGCGGACCGTTGGCGGCCAACCTCGCCGCCGCAGGCATGCGCATCCTGCTGCTCGACGCGGACGGCGCCCCGGAGAACGACAACTACCTGGTGCCCGCCTTCCACGCGGACGCCTCCGAGGCCCCCGTCCAGTGCTGGAACTACTTCGTACGGCACTACGCCGACGAGCGGCAGCAACAGCGCGACAGCAAACTCGTCCCGGACCGGGGCATCCTCCACCCGCGTGCCGGGACGGTCGGCGGCTGTACCGCGCACCACGCGCTGGTCACCGTCCATCCGTACAACCGCGACTGGGACGCGATCGCGGAGGAGACGGGCGATGCGACGTGGCACAGCACGGCTGTGCGCCGGTACTTCGAGCGGCTGGAACGCTGCACCTACCGGCCGAGGCCCAAGGAGCCGCCCACCAACCCGCTGCTGGCCGCGCTGCTGAAGGGCCTGCCCTTCACGGGCGCCCGGTACCGCAACGACGCACGCCACGGATTCGACGGCCGGCTGCCGACCGCCCTCGACGCCCGCGAACTGGTCAACACGCTCCAGCGGCTAATGCGCATCGGGCCGCGTAAGGAGTTGCAGCGGCACGGCATCCCCGTACGGGTCGACCTCCAGGGCGTGGGCGCCCATCTGCAGGACCGGTACGAGGTCGGCGTGGTCAGCCGGATGGACCGCGAGTTCTCCGTCCTCAAAAACTGCGTTTTCCACGCGCCGCAGTCCGGGACCGAACCGGACCGCTGCTACCAGTCCTGGCGGCGCGGCGAAGGTCTGTACACGACCAATGGCACCGTCGTCGGTGTCACCCGCAAGTCCCGTCCGGAGCTGGACGCACCCGACCTGTTCATCTTCAGCGGCCCCTCCGACTTCCGGGGCTATTACCCCGGCTACTCGCTCGACCTGACACGCCATCGGGACTGCCTCACCAGGGCGATCCTCAAGAATCGCACCCGCAACAGCGGGGGCCCGGTACGGCTGCGCTCCACCGATCCCCGTGACACCCCGCTGGTGAACTTCCACCTTCGGCGAGGTCCCGGACACGGAGTCCGTGGATCTCGAAGCCATGGCCGGTGCTGTCGAGTTCGTGCACGGGATCAACCGCGTGGCCGGCTACGTGATCCTCGAGGAGTTGTGGCCCGGCGAGGAGATCGACGGCCGCGACGACGTCCGCCGTTTCGTGCAGGACGAGGCCTTGGCCACCACGCGCCCTGCACTTGCAGGATGGGGCGGACGCCCCCTCGGCCGTCGTCGACGGCAAGTTCCGGGTGCACGGAGTGGACCGCCTGCGGATCGTCGACGCCTCGGTCTTCCCCCGCATTGCCGGACTCTTCGTTCGCCGCCCCCATCGACATGATCAGCGAGCAGGCGAGCGACATGTTCCTCGCAACCGCTCAAGGAGTACCGCGATGAGTAAACAACGACGCGCCGCACGACGTTCCGCAGCCGGATACCGTACGTCACTGCCCTGGCGGATCGTCATCGCCGGCGCCGAATACGTGGACCGGCGCATCGGCTGGGACAGACTGCCCGTCATCGCGGGCCTGCTGACGCTCCTCGGACTGCGCGTCAAGCTACGGCAGAAGAACCTCCACGACACCGGTCGGCTGCCCTCGGTCGATCTGCCCGATCCCGCACCCCCCGCCGAGACCCACAAGGTCAACCGGACCTCGGACGGCAGTCACAACGACCTCGACGAGCCCCGAACGGGCATGGCGGGCACCCGCTTCGGCCGGAACGTCCCGCTGGACCGGATCGCACCGGCCACACCCGAGGACGTATTGTCCACGCCGAACCCGCGCGAGGTCAGCCGCTCCCTGCTCACCCGCGACGAGCTCACCCCAGCCGAATCGGTCAACTCCCTGGTCGCCGCCTGGCTTCAGTTCATGGTCCGCGACTGGTTCAGCCACGGGACCAGCCCCACGGAACGACCCTGGGAAGTCCCCCTCATGGACGACGACGCGTGGCCGGAACACCCCATGCGGATCATGCGGACACCGGACGACCCGACGCGCGACCCGCAGGCACCCGCCGGGACGCCCGACACCCGCGTCAACGTGTCCTCCCACTGGTGGGACGCGTCGCAGATCTACGGGACGAACGAGACCGAACAGCGCCTGATGCGCGCCGGTGAGCTCGGCAAGCTGCACTTGTGGGACGACGAGCAGTCCCCGTTCCCCTCGGACCCCTCCCGGGACCCCTCGCGCATTCCCGGCTTCTGGCTGGGCCTCGCCATGATGCACGACCTGTTCGCCCGTGAGCACAACGCGATCTGCGATCACCTGCACGGCGCCTACCCGTCCTGGAACGACGAGGAACTCTTCCAGCGCGCCCGGCTCGTCAACGCAGCGCTCCTCGCCAAGATCCACACCGTGGAGTGGACACCGGCCGTGATCAGCCACCCCACCACCGTCAAGGCCCTGCGCGCCAACTGGTGGGGCATCGCGGGCGAGCGAGTCCACAACCTCTTCGGCCGGATCAGCGACAGCGAGGTCGTCAGCGGCATCCCCGGCGGCGAAACGGACCACTACGGCGTCCCGTACTCCCTCACCGAGGAATTCGTGGCCGTCTACCGCATGCACCCGCTCATCCGCGACGAGTGGCATCTGCGCTCCGCCGCCGACGACACGAGCCTGCGTCACTGCACCCTCCGCGACATCTCAGGCCCCGGGGCGCTGAAGGTCCTGGAAACCACCGAGATGGCCGATCTGCTCTACAGCTTCGGCACCCTCCACCCCGGACTGGTCACCCTGCACAACTTCCCCAGGTTCCTGCAGGAGTTCGAGCGCCCCGACGGACAACTGCAGGACCTCGCCGCCACCGACATCCTCCGCTCCCGGGAGCTGGGCGTCCCCCGCTACAACGAGTTCCGGCGGCTGCTGCGGCTGAAGCCCGCGGCGAACTTCCGGGAGCTGTCGGAGAACCGGGCGTGGGCCGAGCAGATCCAGCGGCTCTACGACGGCGACATCGAGAAGGTCGACCTCATGGTCGGGCTGTACGCGGAGAAGCTGCCAGCCGGATTCGCCTTCAGCGACACGGCGTTCCGCATCTTCATCCTGATGGCCTCACGCCGACTGAACAGCGACCGCTTCTTCACCGAGTACTACACCCCCGAGGTGTACTCCAAGGCCGGTATGGCCTGGATCGACGACAACAGCATGATCACAGTGCTGCTGCGCCACCACCCGGAGCTGCGTACGGCTCTCGCGGGGCTGACGAACGCCTTCGTGCCGTGGCGCACACCTTCGGAAGGACGGTGACTTGACATGGCAGCGACGGACAGGTCCCGCGAGGAACGGGAGCGCCAGGCCGCGGCGGCCGCCGCGCGGTACGAAGAGACCGGCGACGAGCGGCGCGCGGTCGAGCAGCGGCAGGACGCCGGGGTCACCTTCCCGGATTCGGAGCAGGCACTCGCGGCGCGCGCGGCCCGACTGCTCGACCGCCAGGCGGTGCCCGCCGCCATGGTGGTGGAGGCCGTCCGGGCGGAACCGCTGGCGGCGACCGCCGCGTACGAACGCATCCTCGGGGTGTCCAAGGAACTGCAGGCATGGAGCTTCCTGCCGCGCGGCGCCCGGGCGGCACGCACCGTCGCGCGGATCTCGGTGCGGGAGAACGGCCGCGAGCTGCCTATCGGCACCGGCTTCCTGGTGTCGCCAAGCCTGCTGATGACCAACCATCACGTGCTCACCGACGCGGAGGCCGCCCGGCAGTGCTTCGTGGAGTTCGATGCCCAGGTCACCGTCGACAACACACCCCAGCCGCCGACGCGGCTGGAGCTCGCCCCGGACGGGTTCTTCGCGGCGGACCAACGCCTCGACTTCGCCCTGGTACTGGTCGCCCCCGGCCCGGACCTGCGGCCCACGGGGGAGACGTTCGGCTGGAACCGGCTCAGCGCCCAGATGGGAAAGCTGGTGATCGGCGAGCCGGTCAACGTCATCGGCCATCCGATGGGGCGCCTGAAGGAGATCGCCGTACGCGACAACATGCTCCAGGTGCGGCTCGACGACTTCCTCCACTACAAGACGGACACCGAGCCGGGAAACTCGGGCTCTCCCGTCTTCAACGATCAGTGGGAGGTCGTCGCGCTCCACCACAGCGGTGTGCCCAGGACCGACGAACAGGGCCGCGTCCTGCGCCGTGACGGACAGGTCTGGCAGCCCGGTGACGGCGACGACGCCATCGACTGGGTGTCCAACGAGGGCGTACGCATCAGCTCCATCCTGAAGCACCTCGCCGCCTTGCCCCTCGCCTCCCGGCAGCAGGCGCTGCTGGCCGAGATGGGCCCGGAGTCGGGGCTGCGCCACGCGGAGGCCGCCGTCGGTCCGGTGGCGGCTCCGGCTCCCGCCGTCGCAGCGTGGCGCCCGGCCGTCGAGAAGGCCACCGCGCGTGCGGGCCTGCGCGCCCGGGACGGCGCGTTCGGCGGCAAACGGCATCTGGTCTTCCTTCACGGTCGCTCCCAGGAAGGCAAGGAGCCCGAGAAAGTGCGCCGCGAATGGGCGGCCGGACTCAACCAGGGGCTCGTCCGCGCCGGGCTCCCTCCGGTCGACCCGGCGGACGTCTGGTTCCCCTACTACGGCGACAGGCTGGTGCAGGCCCTGACCGCGCACGAGGCCGTCCCTCACATCGCCGAGGCGCCGACCGCCAGGGCGGCGGAAGTTGTCGCGCCCACCGCCCCCACCGCCCGCGCGGTGTACGAGGAGATCATCGGCGAGGCGGCCACGAAGTGGGACATGCCGCACGAGAGCCAGCTGGCCACCGAACGGATCGGCCTGGGTGACGTGGTCGGGGCCCTGCAGAAGCGGCTGAGCTGGCTGGCCGCCAGGAGCGACCTCGATGCTTGGGCCATCGCCCTGATCTTCCGTGACGTGGCTGCGTACCTCGACGACCGGCGCATCCGGGACGAGGTCCTCGGCTGCGTACTCGAGACGATGCCGGACGCGGGGGAAGTGGTGCTCGTCAGTCACAGCCTCGGCACGGTCGTCGGCCTGGATCTCACCACACGGCTGTCCCCCGGAGTGAACCTCGTCCATCTGACCACGGCGGGCAGTCCCCTCGGCCTGGACAGCGTGTACAGCAGGCTGCTCGTCGGCGGGCCGAAGCGTCCGGACATCGTGGCGGACTGGCTCAACGTCTGGTGCCCGAACGACGCGGTGGCCATCGGGTGCCCGCTGGGCGACGACTGGGCGGACGGACTGTCCGACCTCGCCGTCGTCAACGCCCGCGACCGGGCGCACAGCATCGTCGAGTACCTCGCCCATGCCGAGGCCGCCCGGTCGATCGCCGGCCACCTCGGCGGCTAAGAGGGTGTCCTACATGGTGAGGTTGCGGAAGCGTTTGCAGCAGCGGATGGACGCCGCGAGCCCGAGGAAGGGGTAGTTCGCCGGGGTGTTGCTCGTAGCGGTGGTTGAGCCTGAATTCCAGTCAGCCAGGACATGATGCGCTCGATGACCCACCTTCGGCGGCCGAGACGTTCGCTGGAGTCGAGCCTTTGCCGGCGATGCGGACGCCGATATGTTTGCCCCACAACCGTTTCCGCAGGTGAGGGACGTTATGTGCCTTGTCTGCGTGGACGCGGCGGGCTTGGATTCGGCTGCGTGGGATTCGTGTCCCATGCGCGGGACAGCATCGGCTTCAGCGCCTGGCTGTCGTGGGTGCTGGCCGCAGAGAGTCCGATGCGTAGGGGCGGTCCTTCCGCGTCGGTGCAGATCCGCTCCACACCCTCGCGGGCGGCATGAAAGACAGCGTCGAGGATCTCGGCCACTGATCCGCCGAGGCAGGCAACATAGCTGCGGTGGCAGGGGCGTCTGCGGGCGGGGGGCGCGGCCGTCGAGGAGAACCCGCCACCAGTGTCCACACCCGCTTCGAGCACGCCTTCGCCCGCATGAAGAGCTGGAAACATCCTCCGCGAGTGCCTGAAGCCATTCACGGGACAACCCTTGCGTTTCAAGTTCACCGTGATCGTCGGCATGCCGGGCGCCGAAGGCGCGCCGTACGACCGGATCATCGCCACCGTCGGCGCGCACGGCGTCCCGCACGCCTGGCTCGACCAGCTCTCCCCCGGCGGCCGGCTCGTAGTCCCCCAGCGCCTCAAGGGCAGCGTGTCCCGCTCCACCGCCTACGAGCAGCGCGACGGCCGATGGGTGTCCCTCGGCAGCGAGATGCACACCTTCATGCCGCTACGCCGGGGCATCGCCGACGATGACCGTCGCGTCGTCCCGCTCAGCTCGGACGGCAACGCACGGCTCCAGGCACCCGCCTGACATCACATCAACGCCGACGCCCTGGCCGGCGTCCTGGGCCGGCCAGGCTCCGAGGAATGGACCGGCGTGATGGTCCGCGCGACGGTCGCCGGAGTGGATGGAGCTGTTCGTCACCTGCTCACTGCCCTCCGGTCTGATCCGGATGCTCTTCCCGCAGGCAGCCAAGGGAACACTGCTGACCGAGGACCCATATCCCTCCTCGAAGGCAGCGGTCGACAAGAGTGCCGTTACCTACCTCGCCCGCCGCCTGTCGGAGAGACCACCGACGAGGGCGGAAAGCTGTGGGAGTTCGGCGTCACCAACCACGGCCCCGGCAGCGACGAACTCGCCGCCCACGTCGCTGACGTGATCCGCACCTGGGACCGCGAATACCGCGACCCCGAAGCCACGTTCCAACTCCAGCAGCTCAACGCACCCGCCAGGACTGGACCCGGCCGCTTCGCCCCCGACACTCCGATGCACCGCATCGTCGTCGACTGGCAGTAACTCGGACAAAGGCCGCCAGTGACGGATACGCTCCGCCTGGGAGAGGCACACTCACCCACTCTTCGCAGCCCTTGCCACACTGCAGCAGATGTCCGACTGCCGGGACCTGGTGAGTGCCTGCCGCCTTGAAGCTGGGACGTACTCCGGTGCGCTCCACGACGAACTCACTGCCGCCATGCGCTTGTGCAACCGCGTGATCCGCGACAGCCTCGCGGCCCCGCCCCCCGGGTGAAGACGACTCCCAAGGACAAGCCCGGCCGCCGCAGTGCCGGGGCGCGGCTCGCTCGTGACCTGGCCGGGCTGCTTCTGGTCGCTGCCGGAACGGTAGGCCTCGTCAGAGTCGCGTACGCCATTCACCGACTCGTCAGCGCCGGCCTCGTCGCCGCGGTGCTCCTGGGCTTCGGCTGCTGGACGCTCTGCGAACCGCCCCAGGCCATGCCGTCTGCCGGGCACTACAAGACTTTAGGAGTCGGCAGGGGCCTCACCCGGCAAAAAGCGACAGCATCATGGGAACAACACATCAAGCCAACTGCCCGAAGGTTACGTGCCCCTGACGTTCCAGCGTGCCAAACCGGGCGGCACCGCGGCACTGCGGCGCCACCGGGCTCAGGGCTCAGGGCTCAGGGCTCAGGGCTCAGGGCTCAGGGCTCAGGGCTCAGGGCTCAGGGCTCAGGGGACGATCTCGAAGATCTGGTCGTCGTTGCCGTCCACGTTGAACAGGAACATGTCGGCGTCGAAGGAGTCGGTGCTGGCCGTCCATTCGCACCAGCTGAACGCCCGCAACGGCAGGGCGCGGATGATCCCCGAGCCCGGCCACACCTGCCCACCGCCCATGATGAAGTCGCACCACCAGGCGTTCACGTCGCCCAGATCACCGGCGTACGGGATCTTGGAGCCGTTCGGTGGGACGTTCCACCAGCCTTCCTTCGTCCAGTCTCCGCCGTCCGAACAGCCGGGGGTGAACCGCATGATGGCCACCGAGACCGCGAACGGGCACCGGTTCAGGTACTGCAGCATCGTGCCTCTCCCTCCGGTCGTCAGCTCTTCCCGGACTCCGTGGCCCGGCCAGGAGCCGGACGCACGCCCTCGCGGCCCTCGCGTTCGACGACCACGTCGGGGACCTGAGCCGTCCGGTAGGGCCGGCGCACCGTGACGTTCGTCCTGCGGTCCTGGGATTCGTCGCTCGGGGCTCCGAGGTCTTCTCTCTTGCTCACCTGCACGGTGAAGCGCTCTTCTTCCGCCATGTCCGTCGTCCTCCGACCTGCATGTCCAGGGGTTCGGGGAAGCTCGGAGCAAACGGCCCGCCGCGATCGCGGCGCGACACCGGCAAGCGGCGGACTGCCGCTGGGAACAAGCCCTTTCCTCTATCGTCACGCCGCGCCAAGTACGGCGCAATCCTGCAGGTTCAGCCGAGGAGACGCCAGGTCCGCGGCCCGACGAAGCCGTCGACGGGGCCTCCCCGCCGCCCTCTGGAAACCCTTGGCGCCACGGCGGTCCGCGGCCCGAAGGCCCCCGTCCACGGGTGCGGGATCGAACCCCGCGCTCCGCAGCACGCGCTACAACAACGCCACGGCGCCGCCCGAGGGCGAGCCCTCGCGCAGGGTCGGCACGCCTGCATGTCCTCGGCCGACAGAACCTTCCAGCTCTGCGGCCCAACAACGGCATCGACGACGAGCCCCTCTACCCTCTGGAAGTCGCGCACGCCTCCGCGGTGCGGAGCCCCAACCGGCCGTCGCCCCAGACCCTGACCCCGCTCTCGAACGGCACACCTCCGATCCGGTCCCCCACGGCCGACGGCGCCGGCGTCGCAAGCCCGGCGAGCTCCACGCCGACAAGGGCAGGGCTACGACTACGGCAAGGTCCAGCAAGCCTGCGGCAATGACTGTCTCAACGCGAGATCCGGCACCACATCGCCCGCAAAGGCATCAACACCTCCCAGCGGCTGGGACGCCATCCCGAACATCGCCCGCACCCCGATCTGCTACCGCAGACTTGCCACATGACACGACGTCTGAGACGTGTTTGAGATCTTGATCTCCGTCGTGAAACGATCACGGCATGGCACGTGGAGATCTGACGGACAAGCAGTGGGGTTTCCTGAAGGCCGTGTTGCCTCCGTCACCGGTGATGGGACGCGAACCCCGGGACCGGCGGCAGGACTTCAACGGAATTTGGTGGCGGGCACGGACAGGTTCGCCGTGGCGGGACCTTCCCGAGCGACGCCCACGCAACCCAGCGCCGGCCCCCAGGCCCGCTTTTCGGTGATCTTCGGAGCCGGCCTGGACACCGTCCGCAGCCCCCGCGCCCGACCTGGTCCAGCACAACAAGGCAGCTCTCGACGAACTCGACGCGATAGCCCGGGTCGCGCAGGGACTGGCGGGACATCAGCTCCAGCGCGAACGGGTGCCAGCTGTCGCAGATGTCGGCGGTGAGAGGGGGAACGTCGTGGCGGGATGGGCGTCGGCCGGTAGGCGGCCGCGCACCGCCTGTCAGACCTCGGCGGCCGCCTCTCGGGGCGGAACTCACGCAGCGTTCGAATCCTCGTCCGGCACAGCTCAGCCGACCTTGTGGTCGCGGGTGGCGGCGAGCTCGCGTACCGCGTCGGCGACGGCTCGGAAGTCCTTGCGCAGGATTTTGGAGTGGTTGCTGGCGACCTTCGCGCTGACCCGGATGTTCGTGTTACGGGCGAGCACCGGGTCGAGGTTCGCGCGGATCTGTTCCATCAGCTTCGGGTCGCCGCCCAGGTTGCCGCCGGTGGCGAGCACGTACCGGGTCGGTACGGTCAGACGGTCGAAGACCGGGTTGAGGGCGGCGGGCGCGCAGAGCTCGTTGGCCTCGATGTTGATCTCGGCGTGTTGCGCGGCGCTCATTCGCGCGGCCAGGCCGAGCGGGCGGGCGATCGGGAACAACGGGCTCAGCCGGCGGAACAGCTTGCGGATCTGTTCCCGGTTGGCGTCGTCGAGCCACTCGTGCGGCAGGGCGCCGTCCACGGATACCGCCCCCCAGGGCGCAGTGCGGGTTCCGGGAGGCCCAGTGCATGGCGAGCATGGCGCCGTAGGACCAGCCCACCAGGATCGGCCGGTCCACGTTTCTGGCGGTAAGGACGGCGTCGAGGTCGCGGAGGCAGGCCTCGAACGAGTAGTCCGTGGCGCGCTTCGATTTGCCGCGGGCGCGCTCGTCGTAGGTGATGTGCCGGTAGTTGCTGCCAAGGTTGGTGATGACGCGCCGCCAGTGCGACTGGTCGGCGTAGGAGCCGTTGAGGTAGACCACGGGACGGCCGGGCCCACCGGTGTCGGTCACGGCCAGTGCGGTGTCATCGATCGACACCATGCCGGTCCAGGCGGGCTGCTGCTTGCTGGTCATGGTTTGCCTTCTTCCAGGGTCAGAGTGAAGCAGGGGCGGTGGACGGCGATGTCGCCGTGGGAGGTGCGCCCGCGCCGACGGTTTCGTCGGCCTTTTCGGCCTCTTCGGCCTCTTCGGGCAGGGTGGCGTTTTTAGAGGCTGCGGGCGGTGATGTCGCCGTAGGCGGTGGTCGCGTGGATGTTCAGGCCGGCGGCGCCGTCGGTGTTCTTGAGCGCGTTGTGGATCCGG
>NZ_JBSHNE010000061.1:0-22809 GCF_053646035.1 Streptomyces sp. NPDC055287
GCCTGACGGCTCTTCAGTTGGGCCTGACGGCCCAACACGGGCCTGACGGCCCGTAAGGTGACGTGTCGTCATGCCTGGCGGCATGACTGTGTGTTGGTTGGGTTGGCCCTGACGGGCCAACAAGGAAAAAGGAAGCGGGGCCTGGCGGCCCCGCTGTCGCATGCTCAGGTGTCATGCCTGGCGGCATGACGGTCGGGTGTTGGATGGAGGTTCGGGTTCCCTGCCCTGCCGGGCAGGGGTTCGGTGTGTCTCGGCGCCTACGGCGCCGTGATGTCGTAAGGATTTTTTAGACAGTTATCCGGTTGCTGTCCCCCTCTGGCGTACCCGGGCGAGTGGCCTTTGGCCCTGACGGGCCAACAGAACGAGGCTGCGGGACATGCCTGCCGGCATGTCCGGTTTCTCGTAGCACCCCGCTGCCGCGGGGGCACGTCTTCGCCGGTTTTGAAGTGCGTTGTCAGACCCAGCCTGTATGTTCCGGAAGTTGTTGGCCCATCTGGAATGAGCCCCGAATACCACTGGTGGGGCGTGGAGGGGTGATGAGCTGTGTCTGTGAGTCAACATGTTGCCGCTCGGAAGATCATTACCGCTGCTCTGCGGGCTGGTGCAGCGTGGATCAACCGAGTTGAGGAGCCTCGGGCATGGCGGGAGCTGTCGCGTATGCATGGGGTGCTCTTATCAAGCCTGCCGGTAGGGGCAGGCCCTTCGACCCCCGCCGAGATGATCGATTTGCTGCCGGTGCGCTTGCGGGAGTGGACTCCGTTGGCGTGGGACGAACTCCCTTCTGCCATGGGCGATCTGGTTGTCCTGACGGACAACGGTGAGCTGACCGAGGAGGCATTCGAGGCGGGGATGAACTATCTGGAGGCCTTGTACGGGGACGACGGATACTTCGATCTCGGTGGGACATGGCTTCCTGCGTGGGTGCGGCAGACGGCTGAGCAGACGGAGCGGGCAGCCTTCCGGCACATCCGCTCCGATGGACAGACCAGCTATGTATCGGCGCGGACCATGCTGACCGAGGTGCCGTACGGCACGGAGCGGGCGTTGGTCGAGGAGTACTCGCGGCGTGGTGCGGCGCGAATGGACGTGTATCGGCCTGTTCCCTCGGACCGGGTGTGGGTGGGGGCGTCGTCGTGGTTGTGGCCATGTCCGCAGTGCCGGTATCCGATGGTGCTGCGGGGTGGGCAGTTGCGGTGTGAGTATCCGCCGCATCAGAGCCGGTTCGGCCTTGTCCCGGGCGGTGGCAAGCGGGGTGGGCCGCCTGTACTGACCGGTGGGCGGGGCCGGTTGACGGCTGCGGAGCCGGCGGAGGGCGTGTTGTGCCTGGACTGGGGGGTGTGGCGGTACATCACCTGTCCCGGACTGAGTGAGGTGAGCCTGATGCAGTGGCTGGAGAAGCAGGACGGGGTGCGGGTCGAGCGCTGGGAGAACCTGGACGAGTGGGATGTCGGCGTCTACCTGGCGGACGGGCATCGCTGGCGGGTGGATGTCAAGGACCACCAGGACGCGCAGACGATCACCGACAGGCCGCCTGCCGGGGAGACGGTCGTCGTGCCCAACTATCGGCGCAGCCAGGTCAATCAGCTGCAGTCCGGGCTCGATGCGCTGCGGACTGCTGACGGGCAGCGCTACAGCGTTTTCACGGTCAGCCGTTTCAAGGCGGCCGTGACCCGGCGGTTGAAGAGGACGGGCGCATGACGTCGCCGAAGAACGCGAGGTACTCCGTCAGTGTGCCGCTGACGCTGCGGGCGGCGATCCTGCTGGCAGCGCGAGTGTTCCCCAACCGGGCGGTGGAGGTGCAGGCGGCGTGGCGGCGTGTGGTGGATCTTGCTGATGCGCACTTCCTGGCCACGGGGCAGATGCATCTGTGGGACGGCTGGTCTGCTCTGGCTCTGGCCGATCAGGTGCGGATCACGCGGATGCTGCGGCAGCGGCCGGCTGTCCTTGCCCACCATTCAGTGTTTGTCGCGGAGACGGCAGCGGCCTTGGACAGCGGTGAGGCGGTCGAGTTCGCCCCGGCCGACGGGAATGAGCAGGTGCTGATCCTGCCCGTGGGCGATGAGGAAGCCCTCATCGATGCCTTGCTGGACGAGCTCGAGGACAACGCGGCCAAGGGGCAGTTGCTGCCCAAGCCTGCGCCGCCCGGCTCTTACGTCAGCGACCTGCGGATCAGGGATCCGCTCAGCCCGTCCGGCCGGGTGGTGGATGTCTTCTACGACCTCGACTACCAAGGGTCCCCTGCTCCCAGCGTCGTGCACGAGCTGGGCGACGCCCCGGTCGCGGCCGAGGTGGCGGTCCCCTTCGCCGACCTGGACGAGATCGCGGGCCGACTCGATGCGCTGCGCGGGCAGAACTACCGGCGCAAGGCGGTCGCGGACATCAGGCGGCACGCCCGCAACCGCGACGGCACAGATGTGGGCGACCTCCTGCGCGTCCAGGCCGGGCCGCTGCGGGTCTTCCACGCCCCCACCGGTATGGGCAAGAACGTCCTGAGTGAACTCGTCGCGCTGTGGTGCGCCCAGCAGGGCCGGGTGATCTCTCTCGTCGTTCCGCAGAGCGCGCAGGTCCTGGCCACGGTGTACCGGCTGCGGCAGGATCTGGCCGATCTGAGGGTCTCCGCGCAGGTCACGCCGGTCGTCTCCCCCGCCTCCATGATGGAGCTGGCCGAGCAGACGGCCGGTAACCCGCAGGACGATGCGGACTTCAGGACCTGGGTGTACCGGGAGATGTCTTACAGCTGTCCCCTGACCGGGCACGCCACCACCTCCTCCGAAGCGGTGGACACGTGGATCCCGGGCCAGGAGCCGTGCGACCAGCTCAAGCCCAATGGGCCGAAAGCGGACAAGACCTTGTCCTGCCCATGGCGCGGCGGCTGCGGGAAGTTCCGCCACCACCGGGCCGCGGCGTCGGCGGACATCCTCGTCACCAACCATGCGAACTTCCTCACCGGACACATCCACGCGCCGGTAGCGGGGCGGCCTGCCCCGGGACGGCGCATGACCACCGAGCAGCTCCTGCTGCACCGCAGCCATCTGGTCATCATCGACGAGGCCGATGCACTGCAGGCGCAGGCTTTCGACCAGGCGGCCCGTCAGGTGCTACTGGCCCAGGACGGTGCGGAGCGCACCCCGGTACGCGAGCTCGACAGCCAGTTCCGGCGGCACTGCCACCGGCTGCCGATGAGCCTCGAGCAGTACCTGCGGCCGCTGATCAACCACCTGTTGTGGCTAGCCGAGTCCTACGTGTCCCACCTCGTCGGCGGTGTCATCCATCCCGACCGGGAGCGGCGCAGCATGGTGGTGCCGCGCCGCTGGGATGGGATGTTCGCCTCCCGGATCTTCGGGCTGGAGGCTGGGGAGCGGCCCAGTGAGCAGCAGATGCAGGCGGTTAACCAGCTGTACAAGCGGGAGGGGCCGCTGGAGTTCGCTGAGGAGGTCGAGGGGCTGACCGAGCTGCGGGAGCTTTTGTCCTCAGTCACGGATCTGGCCGGCGGGTCGGACCGGCTCACCCACGCCACCTTGAAGCGCATCGGGGAAGCGTTTTCGGCAATCACCGGCGAGAGGGACGAGAAGCGGCTGTCCTCGCTGGCGCTGCTGGCGGCCCGGCGCGCGTATCTGGAGGAGATGCGCAGCATCCTGCACCGCATCGTCGGTGTCGCTGCACCGTTGCAGGGGGCGGGGATCTCCGCCGGCAACGGCCTGGTGGACGCGCTGGCATCGCACGTGCCGTGGCGGGCTGCCCCCTACGGTCCATTGGGGCGTGCGCTGTTCGCGTTCTCCGAGACGTTCGATCCTGGCGACCGGCACCAGACGGCGCTACGACTGAAGTCCTATGTCGGAGATCCGCACGCTCACCTGGCCTACCTGGGCGAGGTGAGCACGCTCGCCCATACCGGCACACGCCGGGCGGTGATCGGGATGTCCGCCACGGCGTTCATGCCGTACGCGCCGCGCCATCACCTCCTGCCGGAGCCGGCCTGGTACGTGCCTGACGACGTCAATGGAAGCCTCACCATCGAGCTGCAGGCTGGCCAGGACAACGGGGCGGGCATCGTGGTGTCCGGCACCGATGGAGTAAACCGGGAGCGCGCCTATACGGCCATGGGGCGCAGCGTCGGTCAGGACCTTCCCGCGCAGCTCGACGCAGTGGCCGCTGATGCGGAGACCGCGCACCGTGCGTATGCGCTGCTCGCGCCGACCGCCTACGACGCCGGTCCCGCGCTCGCCCGCGGCATGATCGAGGCGGGGGTCTTGGCGTCGGAGATCTGTGTGGCGGTGCGGCCGCAGGAGATGGCCTCGCTGGAGCGGATGCCGCCCGGTTGGGTGCCCATCCCCAGCAACCGGCTCGAGCAGTTCCCCCACGCCGTGGGTCACGGCCGGTGCCGGTACCTGATCGCCCCCATGGCACGGGTCGAGCGTGGTCTGAACATCGTCGACCGTGACGGGCGCTCCCTGCTGCATGTGGCCTGCCTCGTCAACCGGCCCATTCCGGTGATGGAAGACCCCCCGGTGCTGCTGTCCCTGGTCAACTCTCTCGCCTACCGACGGCGGCGGCCCGGCCCAGAGCCCGCGGCAGAGCTGGAGCGGCTGCGGATTGTGGCGGGCCAGATCTTCGATGACATCCGCAGCGGGCAGGGCTACTTCAAGTCACTGGGCGAGGACGTCAAACTCGCCGTGGTCGCGGAGATCCTGACCCGGCTGATCCAGCTGGGCGGGCGCACCCGCCGCGGCGGGGACCACGGGCGGCTGCGACTGCTGGACGCCGCCTTCACCCACACCGCCGCCGACTCCACGCTGCCCGCCCTTCTTGAGCAGTTGCGCGGGAAATGGCAGGCCGAGGACCACATGCCGCTGATCGACGCCGTCTACCGCACCACCATGACCGATGCCCTGCTGGGGCTGACGGAGCACTCCCCCACCGGATACGAGGAAGAGGAGCTGAGCGAATGGTGAGTAGTGACGAGCCCAGGCGCCTGTTCACCCTGTCGTTCGCGCTGGATGACCGGCTGCTGGGCACGGTGTACGTCTATCCGCAGGACGAGGCGTTCGCGCCGGCCTGGCGGCGGCTGCCGAGGCCACGGGGGAAGGACGCCGTGCAGCCGATCGCGTCCCTGCAGACAGCGGCGCGTGCCGTGACCGGGGAGCGGCTGGTGTTCACCAACCCCGACCGGCCCGCCAGAACCGGCCGGTGGGCCGGACGGAGCGTGATCGTCACTCCAGGGTCGCTGGACGGGTCCGTGATGCGCACTCTGATGCGGGAGTGGGAGACGCGGTTGGACGGGCATGAGGGTCGTGACACCCTCTCCGCCCTGCTGCAATTGTCCGATGAGGGGCCCCAGCCGCTCAGTTCGCTGCTGCACCGCGACGCCATGGGGCGGATCACCGGTCCCCGCTGGGCGTTCAGGGTGGCCGGGTGGCGGCTGGCGAGCATGCTGGCCGCCCAGCCGCTCCCGCTCGACGAGTCGCTGCCTGCGCTGCGGTTCCACCTCGACAGTGAGGGCGACCTGCTGGCGTGGCAGGCCCCGCTGGTCCACGAGCGGACGTGGATCGACGAGGAGAGCGGCAAACGCCGGCGCATCGCCGGCTACGCCATGGAGCGCATCCACATCGAGGTCGAACCCGCCCCCGGCGGAAAGACTCTCATCGCGCATCTGTCGGCGCGTATCTCGCGCGTCGCCACCCATTACAAGGGCATCCGCAACGTCCTGCTGTGCCATCCCGTCAACCCGGACATCATCCTCAAGGCCCCGATCACCACCCGGTGGGAGAAGGGCCCGGATGGATTCATGCAGCCCGCGGCCGTCCGCTACCGCGGGGCGACGGCACAGATCGTCGAGGCCTGCGGGGTCGGCCGCCTGCCCCAGCCGCCCCTGACGGGGCTGGACGAACTGGCAGAGGTGCGCGGGGTGCACCGCACGGGCAAGCACCCGATCGACAAGGGCGCGGGGGCGATGTTCCACGCCCGGCTCGAGGAACACGCCGGGCACGTCCTTGGCCAGGAGCCCGTCGTCTACTCCGGAACATCCATCAAGATCAGCAAACCGGGCGAGAGCCTGCCGCCCTACGTTCCGGCCTACAAGATGGCCGACGCCATGACGAGCGCCCGCCTCGATACGGTGCGGGCCGTCGTGCTGTACGAGTCGGCGCAGTGGCACAGGCGGGTGATGGGGCAGCTGGCCCGCGACTACGCGCGGCCCGAGCTGGCCGAGCTGCCCGATGAGCAGCCGGTGGTCCTGGCGCCCGGGTATGAGCTCGTGGCGGTGCGGCTGCCCGAGCTGGTCCGCCATGGGAGCCACGACCGCAGTCTGATTCTGAACACGCTGCCCTGGTTCAAGCCCGGTGCTGGGCGGTCCCTGGTCGCGGCCCTGTGCGAGACGCGCTACCCCAGCGAGCAGGAGAAGGAAGCGGGGGTGACGGACGCCAAGCACGCGCTGAAAGGGCTTTTCGCCGAGCGCGGCATCCCCTCGCAGTTCATCACCATGGACTCCGACCCCGGCGACCCGTACCGGCTGAACACGCCTGAGAAAGTCGCGCGGGCCAGGGCCCTCAAGGCGGGTCTGCCGGAGCCGGACGTCGCCTACAAAGACGACCACGCGGTGCAGATCGCGCTCGGTAGCCTGCACTCCGATTCCGGCATCATCGACAACCGCCTGGCCGCCACCGCCTTCCACCGCAATGCGAAGGACACGGCTCTGGACCGGGAGGCTGTGGCAGTGGGTCTGTGGACCCGCTATCACCGCTTCGATGAACGTCCCGGCCGCCCCCGCAAACCGGCCGTGCTGGCCATCACGCTGGTCGCCATGCGCATCCCACTCGGCGAGGACGCGTACTGGCCCACCCTCATGTACAGCGACCAGGGTTGGCTCCCTCTGGCCCAGGCGCGGGCCCTGCACCATGCCGGTGCCATCGGGA
The DNA here is from genome assembly GCF_053646035.1 of Streptomyces sp. NPDC055287. Classification (NCBI taxonomy): domain Bacteria; kingdom Bacillati; phylum Actinomycetota; class Actinomycetes; order Kitasatosporales; family Streptomycetaceae; genus Streptomyces; species Streptomyces sp. NPDC055287. The sequence continues at coordinate 6,912 of NZ_JBSHNE010000061.1, forward strand.
AGAAGGGGCATCACCTGCGGGAGGACCACGGGGGCCCGGCCAACGTGCGCACCTACGTGCACCGGGCACTTACGGGGCTCGGCGACAAGTTTCCGATCATTCTCTTCACTGAGGAGCGTGAGCGGCTCTGGCCAGGGCTGTGCAATGACCGGATCGGGGACGGCACTGTTCCCGGGCAGAGCCTGATCACCCAAGGGCGGGATGTTGCAGTCGTGCGGGTAGGCAACGGGCAGGGCACGCCTCAGCCGTCGCGGCGCACCGGCGGTGGGGGCAGGCTGCCGAACAACCCGCGGCAGCCGCTCATGCCGGAGAAGATCATCTACCGCCACGACTATGAGGGCGCGGTGTCCTGGCTGTTTTCCGGGCAGTCCCGCCAGCACGCCGGCGGTCAGCGCACCGGCACCGAACACACGCGTCGCACCCTGCCCAGCGGTCAACTGGCCCAGATGGGCGCTCCCTTCCACGCCATGACCCGCACCGAATACGTGGTTGCCCGCCGTGGTGGCTGGCGTGAGGAGCAGTTGGTCGGTCTTGCCGCCCGGGTCTCGGAGCAGGCGGCGATGTGGGACGGGCGCACCAACCTTCCTGCGCCGCTGCATCTGGCCAAGAGCGCTGATGAGAAGCATCCCAGCTTCGTCGATCAAGACGGGTTCGGCGGGTAGTGCGTATGGCGTGGCGTGGGCTTCGCGGGCTGCTGCCGGAGCGCCTCGCGGCAGTGCGGGGGCTCGCTCGCGTCACCGGGGCCCTGCGGACCGCGGCCTGACGACGCCGCCCCCTGCCGTTTCTTCCGCAAGCACGAGCAGCCGTCCGACGGAGACCCGCGCCGCGTCAAACGTCTCCTTGTAGCCGCCGATCGGCATCTGTGCGTCGCTGAGGAATACCGGGTGCCCCTCAGCCCTGAGTAGCTTGATCACCCTCTGCTCCACGCGGTAGGCGTCCGCGCCCGTGGTGAACTGGATCTGAGCGAACGGCATCCAGCCGTGGCTCTGGAACCGGACGACGCGGTCCTCGCGGGTCCGCAGTCCAGTGATCCCGATCTTCACGGCGCCGTATTCGGCGTGGGAGAGGACGTACAGGCGGGCCGGGGCGCCCGGGTCCAGCCCGTAGCGAGCGCAGTGCTGGCAGCATTCGCCCCTGTTCCGGACGTTGTTCAGTCTGGGGGCTGAGATCTTCTGGCACCGCTCGCATAGCGAAAGCCAGGGCGAGGAGATGTTCTTGAACGGCTCCAGCGGGCGGAAGCCGACGGCCCGCATGTCGGCAACCGCCTCGTGCGGGTCTCCGGGGCCGTACCGCTTGCAGAACCGGCAGCCGCCGGCACGGCTGGTGACGTTGTCGTACCGTGGGGCCACGATGTGCCTGGCCGCGACGCACTGCGACAGCCACGGCTTACCGGTCCCGAGGAAGTCCACCAGCACGATGAAGCCGTGTTCCAGCATCGCCGCCGCAGCTTCTTTCGGGTTCTTCGGGGCGTTCGGCGCGCACCAGATGCAGGCCCCCTGCCCGCTCATCACGTTGTTGCGGTTCGGATAGATAACCTGCTTGCACGGGATGTGACGGCACATCCAGGGTTCGCGGGCCCGGCCTGGGTAGGGCTCCAGGGGCTCGGCGTTGCCCAGCCGTCGCATGTCAGCGGCCGCGACGCTGGCGGGAATCGAAGGGGGCACGGCCATCTTTCTTCTGGGGGCTGACGTGGTCTTGATCGGCGGCGGGCGGGCCGCCGTCGGGAGCGCGCTCTGGCTGGGTCTACTGCTTTGGGTAGGTGGCGAGGTAATCCAGGAGGGCAGAGAACGCCGTGACCATGTCGTTCAGGTCGACCTCATCCTGGAGTACTGCAGAACTTCCGTGCCCGCCACCTTCGTATCCGTAGTACTGCGGATGGCCCTTCGGTCCTGGCTTCTTCTTGAATCCGTCGCCCTGCGGATCCATCACGAGTGCCTGCACGCTGTGGCCTGCGTGCTGGACGAAGCTGTTGCGGGCGAGCCATTTCTGATGGCGGTCCGCGAGGGATCCGTTGGCGGTGGAAGTGGCCTCCGGCGTCTGCACCATGATGCGGATCTCGAAGGGGCTGTCCGTTCCGCGTCTGGGCTGCAGACGCTGGATCTCGGCGACGACATAGCCGTCTTCCGTCTCCCGCCAAGCGCAGATGTTCGGAGCTCCCATCTGGGAGCGCTGCCGCAAGTTGAACACCGTGCCCTCTGGGGCGGCAGCCTGCGTGAAGCGCGCCAGTCGCCGCAGCCGCAGTGCGTCGCTGAGCGCAGTCGAGGCCTGGTCCGCCGGGCCGGTCGCCTCGGCCTGCAGCACCACGAGCTGCTGATGCGCCCGGATGGCCAGCAGCCGGGCGAGGTCGTCCGATGAACTGTTCCAGCCGCCGAGGAGACCGTCGAAAGTGAGCCGACGGGACCAGGTACTCGGGCCGTCCGGGATCGGATCGGCATTCGGGCCCACCAGGTAGCGATCAGCTGCCGGTATGCCCTTCGCCTCCGCCCAGGCGTCATACGCCGCGAACTGTTCGCCGTGAGCACCGGTGCCGAGCTTCATCTCCATCAACGCGCGCTCGACGCCGTCCAGCAGGACGACGAAGTCGACCCGACCGGTAGGCGCACTTCTGCGTGCCTTCACCCGGACCTCGCGCCGGACGGTGATCGTGCCCTGAGCCAGGCGCAAGGCCGACCTGAGCGGCTCGGGATCAAGTTCGGTGAGGAAACACAGCAAGTCCGACCAGTCGTCTTCGGTACGCAGCAGGCGTGTCAGTCCGTAAGTCACGGCCGGACGCTACACGCCGCCTCTGACAACGGGTCTGTTGCACGATCGGGTGATATCTGAACTGGCATGCACTGTGGGGCGGGTGGGAAGTATGTCGCTGTGTCCAAGCCTTGTCCGGAAGAGTCCGCGAGGACGTAGTGCGGGCAAGGCGCGACTTTGAGGCTGGGTGAGCCGCGGGCTCGCACGGCCGTCCGGCTCCTCGCTCAGACTTTCCGTCTCGCCGCTCACGGGCCCGGTATGAGGTCACTTGGAGTAGGTCTGCTTCCAGCGTGACCGGTGGGTGGCTCCTCCTTGTCCGCGTCCGTTGACTTCGGCCAGCGACAACAGCGGTGTCCCGTTGTTCCACAGGCCGAAGAAGTCACGGTGCAGGGTGAGGATCTGGTGGCCGACGGCGAACGCTTCGGCCTGGCGGCTGAAGCGTGTGGTCGCGACGAAGATGGCCACATCCGCAGCGAAATGCACCTTCGCTCCGAGCAGATCGCGTACTTCGCGGCTGGCGATCGTTCGATGGGGTGCGTATCGCTTGCACTGGATCACCATGCTCCGGCCGTCTGGCAGTCGACCGAGTACATCGGCTCCGTTGTCTCCGGTACCGCCGACTGTGCGTACCTGTGTGCAGCCGTCACGGCGGCACAACTCTGCGACCACTTCCTCGAACTGAGTTCCGGACAGTGTGTCGATGACAGCCAGCGTCCGCCGGCCCGCTGTGATCTGTTCCTGCCGTCTCCACGTGGCGTCCTTGCTGCGCATCAGCCTGTCGGTGCGCCATAGCCGCCAGGCCATCCAGCTGACTCCCGCGGCGGCAAGGACTGAGCCGATATACAGCCAGATCATGGGGTGCAGCAGGGCCAGCAGGATCAGTGCAGCGAGCGCGCCCGCTGCCGCCTTGTATCGGGCGGTGCGGAGTCTGCGGGCAGTTCTGCTGTTGCGTTTGGCCGCCATGTACGCCCCCTCTCGCGCCGGGCCGAATCGGTTCCTCCCTTCTGTGCAGTGTGGGCATGCTGAGCGGCTTCACCAGGTCGCGGTTCCGGCCATTGGCTTGAACCTCTCGTCCCCTGCAGGCGCCGGTCGTTGTTCGAGGTGGTGGGCTCGCCTTGTTTACAGGCCGAGTTCGGCCAGTGCTGTCTGCTTGTGCTGGCTGAGGCCGGAGCGCCGGCGTCGCAGGTTGCTCAGCCACTGGCCCAGGCGCACGGGGTCGCCTTCGATCTTCTCGATGTGGCGCTGGGGGACGTTGAGATGGCCTTCTCTCGCGCGGAATGCCTGTGCGGCGGCCAGTCCGCGCTGGAAGGCACGCTCCCGTGCCGGCAGGTGGTTCTTCCCTGCCGGGGAGGCGGACGTGCCGGGCAGGTCGGCGAGTCCCAGCTCCTTCAGCAGGCTCTTCTGTTCGGGGTGAAGGCGGTCGGAGCGGGTGCGCTGGGCCTCAAGCCACTTCTCTTCTTCGGTAGCCGTCGTCCTGTTGCGCTCCAGGCTCTGGCGGGCAGCGTGGTAGGTCCGCTGCCAGGTGATCGGCCAGGGCGGGTTCCACCACCGGTCCAGAGCGGTGAGGGCGGCGGCGCGCTGGTCGGTGAGCGCCTCAGCGCGGGTGCGCTGGGTGGCCAGCCAGCGGCCGAGGGGGAAGCCGTCATGGACGTCCTCGACAGGTGCGGCGAGGTGGCCGTGGCGGGCGGCGTAGGCGGCGGCGTGGGCCAGTGCGCGGTCGAAGGCCTGCTGGCGGGGGTCCCAGATGATGCCGAGGCGTTCGAGGGCGTGGACGCGTATGGCGTCGAGGGTGTCCTTGGCGCGGAGGTGGCGTTGCCAGGTGAGCCAGCGGCCCAGGGGGTAGCCGGTGGGGTCTTGGTAGGTCTGGAGGACGTCGAGGTGGTGGTGGGTGTGGCGGTAGCTGCGGGCTGCAGTCAGGCCGCGACGCCATTCGGCACTCTTGGGGGCGAGGACGCGCAGGGAGAGGGCGAGAGCGACTTCTTCCGTTTGGGTGGGGCGGTCGAAGCGGAGCCAGGCTTCGGGGTCTTCGCCGGGCATGGTGGGGCGGTTGGTGCGGGGGTCTGACAGGCGGGCGTCAAGGCGGTCGTCGTGCGCGCGTAGGGCCTGGATGGTGCGCCACAGCGGGGTGTAGGCGTCGGCGCCCAGAAGGTCGTCGGGGTCTTCGTCTGGGGTGAGGTAGACGGGGACGACGAGGGTGGCCTTCTTGCCAGCGCCGGGTTTTTGGCGCAGGGCGCGGCCGACGGCTTGGACGGTGTCGACGGGGCTGTTTTTGGGGTCGGCGAAGACGACGGCGTCGATGTCGGGGACATCGATACCTTCCCCCAAGACGCGGGCGTTCGACAGGACTGCCGGGGTGTCGGGGCTGGTGTGGGAGGTGAACTCGAGGAGGAGGCGGCGGCGGACTTGGGGGGCGTGGCTGCCGCTGATCCAGTCCGCCCACAGTCCCTCGGGCCGGAGTTCGGTGGGGAGGGTGGCGGCCGTGTCCGTCAGGGTGGTGGCGAAGGCGCGGGCGTCGGCGACGCGGTGGTGGAAGGTGAGGATGCGGCGTAGCCGGTGGTCGTGGATGGCGCGCAGGGCGGCGACCTGGCGACCCGCCAGGCGCAGTCCGTCAACGCCGGCTCCGGCTCCCGTGGCGAGCCAGTCGCGCAGGTCCGTGTCGGTGACGACGGGGACGAGGATCTGATAGTCGGCGAGCAGCCCGAGGTCGATGGCGTCGGAGAGGTTGAGGTGGTAGGCGACGGGGCCGAAGAGGTCTTCGTCGTCCATGGAGGCCACTGCCTCTGCTCCGTCGCCGTCCGAGGTCTCGTCGGGGTCCCAGATGCGGGGGGTGGCGGTCAGGTAGAGGCGGCGGGCGGCAGGGATCTGGTCGTCGTGGTGGACCGCGGCCCATGCCTTGCCGAGACGGCCGGCCGTGCGGTGCGCCTCGTCGATGACGATCAGGTCCCAGGGGGGCAGTTGGTGGTCGCGGTGCGCGGTGACCACTGCAGTCAGGGAGGCGTAGGTGGCGTAAACGGTTACCGGGCCTGGTCCCGTCTTGCGGATGTGGGCGGCCAGCTCACCGGGGTCGGTGGTCATGGGGACGTCGGCGCCGACTGGTTCGTGGTCGAGTGCCTGCCGCGCGGAACAGACCGCAACGGCGGTGCCTTTACGCCCGGCCAGTCGCCAGGAGCGGATCGTCTGGGACAGCAGGTCCAGCGTCGGCAGCAGCACGAGGACACGGCCGCGTGGTGCGGTCCGGGCAGCGGTGCGGGCGGCGATCAGAGTCTTGCCGGTGCCGCAGGCGGCGATCACGCTTGTGCGGGGGTGCTGGGTCAGGTTCCGGGTGGCTGCGGCAACCGCGTCCCTCTGGTGGGGGCGCAGCGTCAGCTCGTTGGGTGCCATGGGCAGTGGGCGGCTTTCAGAAGGGGGTTGGTCAGGCGGCGGGGATGCGGTGCTCGGAGAGGTGCTCGAGGACGTGCTGGTGGGCTTCCCAGCCGTCGGGGAACTTGGCGGGGACACCAAGCGGGACAGGGTCGTTGGAGGGGTGGCGGTCGAGGAGGTCGGTGATGCCGGCGCGGGCGACCATGATGCAGGCGTGGCGGTGGCGTGAGGCCAGCACGCACAGGCGGCCGGCTTCCAGGTGGAAGGCGGAGGCGTCACGGCGGCCGGAGAGCGGGTGCAGGACGATGGTGACGGCGAATTCGCGGCCCTGCAGGCGGTTGGCGGTGTCGGCGCGTACTCCTCGGGTGTGGGGGGAGTAGTTGAGGAGCTGCTGGATGTGGCGGGCCTGTTCGCGGTGTGCGGTGCCAATGGCGATGTCGGCGGGCTGGAGGCGGCGGCCGTCGGGGTGTTTCTCGCAGATGGCATCGGCTCCGCGGGTCAGGAGGCGGGAGGCCAGGGCGACGGTGGCGTGGGCGGCCTCGGCGTCGATGCGTGCGGTGTGCCGGGGCGGGAGTTCGTGCAGGGCCCAGCCGGTGCGGGCGGCTTCCTCGACGGTGGCGTCGCAGGGGTCGTGCAGGCCTTGCGTGGTGAGGGTGAGGGTGCGGGTGGCGGGCGCTGTGCCGGGGTGGAAGGGGGTGAAGGGGTAGAAGGCGCGGGACACGAGGCTGGCTGCTGAGGGGGGAAGGCGCCAGGAGACGGGCAGGGTGTGGATGGTGGTGTCGTTGTGGTTCGTCAGGACGGTGACGGCGTTGTTCATGGGGTCGTGGGGCAGGCCGGTCCACCGGGGGGTGCTGACGATGGAGAACGGGTCGAGCTGTCCGGGGTCGCCCACGAGGAGGGCGCGGTCGAAGAGATTGGCGATCAGCAGGAGGGCGTCGGAGCGCATCTGGTAGGCCTCGTCGATGATGGCCCACTGCCATCGGGGTCCGTCAACGTAGGCCCATTTCATGGCGGTTGCGATGATCACGTCGCAGGAGAGGACGTCTTTGATGTCCTTGCGGATGATGGTGTCGGTCAGGGCCAGAATTTCTTCGGGTGCCTCGTAGGTGCCTCCGGTGAGGCGTCCTACGCGCAGCCGGGGGGCTGCGGGGTCGGCGAGGCTGATCAGGAGGTCGTCGACCTGGTGGTTGGTCTGGGCGACGATGATGCATCGTTCACCGGCGGCGGCGAGGGTGCGGGCGGCGCGTACGACGAGGGTTGACTTCCCGGCGCCCGGGGGCGAGTCGACGACCAGAGGCTGGTCGGTGCCGGCGGTGAGTGCGGTGAGGATGCTGGCGACGGCGGCGTTGGCGAGTTCTGCGGGCGGGATCGAGGGCTGGGTCATGACGGGGGTTCCTCGGTCTTCTCCAGGGCGGCGGCAGGATGGTTGTGCTGGGGGCCGCCGTGGGTCCAGGGGGTGTTCTCGCGGCTGGGGAACGGGGGCCGGCTGAAGAATTCGGGGGCGAAGGTGAGCTCGAGCGTGTCTCCGACGTCGGGGACAGAGTCGGTTCTGGGTTTGTTCACGGTGCCGGTGAGGGTGGTGACCTCCAGCAGGAGGTCCGTCCCCCGGCCGTGAGGCGTGATAGCGCGCACGGCGAGGTGTACGCGGGGGTTGCGGGGTCCAGCGAGCAAGTGTCCGACGTCCAGGCGTACCGGGTCGGTGGTGTGCAGGGTCAGGCGCGGTCGCAGTTTGGGGCTTCTGGCGCCGGGGACGGTGTGGTGGGCGTCGACGTCGGTGACGGTGCCGGTGAGGGCTTCTCCGGTAGTGCGCCGTTCGGCCATGAAGAATGGGTCTTCCAGGGCGCGGTGGGCGTCGAAGGCGCCTTGGGCCAGTTCCATGCGGGCGAGTCGGCGGGCGGCGGAGACGGGGTCGTCCTTGCGGGGCTGGGGGCGTCCGTCTTCGGCGAGGTAGGTGCTATAGGCGGTGAAGCGGTCGCGGTCGGCGGCCCAGCGGCGCTGGGCGTCCTGGGTGAGGGGTGAGGTGCGCAGCAGGCCGAGGGCGTGCCAGGTGTCGTCCCAGGTGGGCTTGAGGTAATCGTGGAGGAGGGCGTGCAGCCGGTCGGTGAGCCGGAGTGTCGCGGCAGCGTTGCCCTCTTTGATGGCGGTGTCGTAGGCCGTCAACAGGGGGTCGAGTTCGAAGCTGTCGAAGGAGGGGTCGGCGGCTGGGCCGGCGGGTCGGTGCAGTCGGCCGTCGGGGCCGGGCGCTTGGGGGTTTTCGGCCTCTAAGGCGGCGCGCAGGCCCGTGGTTCCGGGTGGTGGGTCGATCCAGGCGAGGAGGGCGGCCAGGTGCTCGTCCTCCAGGCGGCTCTGGCCGGTGATCCAGCGGGTGGCGAGCAGGTCGGTCAATGCCAGCAGGAAGGCGGAGCCGGGATGTTCGGCGTGGTCGGCGAAGAAGGTGAGCCACTGGCCGAGGCGGCTGACGCTGCGGGCCGGATCGGTTCCGTCGGGCGTGTCCGTGAAGCGCAGGGCGCGGCCGAGCCGCTGGACGTAGGGGATCGACTTGCGGTTGGCGACCAGGAGTTGAGGGGCATGGGTATGACGTTCGCGAGAGGGCTTCTTGCCTTTCGCGGGCAGGTGTTCGGTGTTCTGGAAGCTGTTGATGTAGGTGAGGACGTGGTCGGCCAGTTCTTCCCGGAACGCGGGGGGTCGACCGCCTGGCGGGGCGACGAGGAGGCGGGGATGGCCCGGATCACTGCCGAGCATGACGGCCAGCGGGTTCGCCTCGGTGCCGGAGCGGTTGAGCGGCAGGAAGATCAGCGGCTGGTTGGTGAGGTGGAAATGGCCAATCATGCTGGCGTCCTGCACCGTTTCGGTCTCGGCCGCCTCGAGGCGCAGCAGGGTGGAAAGCCGGCTCATGCGGACTCCCGCAATTGGGTGCGGACGGTGTGCGCGTGCTGGAGGGCGGCGGCCAGGTCGGCCTGGTCCGCAGCGGGCTCACGGACTCCCTCGGCGAGGCGCAGGGCGGTGCCGATGTGATCGACGCCGCCGAGGTCGTCGCGGATGTCGCTGCCCAGGACGTCGATCAGGCCGTCGTCGCGGGCTTCGCCGCGGCAGACGTAGGCCAGGTCGCAGAAGTGGCGGCAGGCGGGGGTGTAGCGGGTGGTGGTGGTCTGCAGGGCTGCGATGAGTTCTTTGGGGTCGCGGGTGGGCCGTTCGCCCTGGTCGAGGGCGAGATCGAAGGTGGTGCGGGCGGGCAGGACGTCGAGGAGCGGTTCGATGCGGGTGAGCCGGTTGAGTTGGCGGGTGAGGGCGGCGATCTTCTTGCGGGCGTCGACGACCTTGGCGGTGGGCTGGCGGGTGAAGTTGCGGGGCGTGACGAGGATGACGTCGTGGGAGACCTGGTCGGGGTTGATGCCCTCCTTTTCGAGGAGTTCGCGCAGGGCGAGGATGTAGACGGCGGCCTGGGTGACAGCGGCGCCCACTTTCACCGGACTGGCCTGGTCGTCGACGATGGCGAAGGACTTTATCTCGATGATGTGGAAGACGCCGTCGATCTGGAAGGCGACGACATCGGGTTCGAGGAAGACGGGGTTGCCGGCGACGGTCAGCTGCAGGATGGGGTGGTCCAGCAGCGTGCGGGCGGGGCTGGTGGAACGGGCTGCTTCCAGGACGGCGTTGCGGGTGTGGGTGTAGCGGATCTGGTGGGAGGCGTCCTGGGTGCCGACGACTGCGAGGTCGGTGTGGGCGGCTTCGGGCAGCGGCAGTTTCAGGACGTCGCGCAGCAGGCGTAGCAGTTCGGCGCAGCCGTCGGCCTTGACCTGCTGTTCGAAGGTGGCTCCGCTCCTGAGGGCGAGGGAGGACTTGGCGAGCGGGCGGGGTTTGCCCAGGTGGACGGCGATGGCGTCCTTGTCGATACCAGCGGCGTCGAGCAGGGCCCGGCGGTTGCAGCCCGGGTTGGTGGTCAGGGCCGCGAGGGTGCGGGCGTCGTGCCCTTTGGCGGGGGCGGGGCCGCGCAGCGCGGCGAGCCGGTCGTTGAGCTGACTCACGAATCTTCCTTGCGGGGACGGAGCGCAGGCGGTCAGGTGACGGAGCGCAGGCGGCGGGCGGACTGGAAGGATCCTCCGAACAGCAGTGCTGCGGCGTCGAGTTGGCTGCGGGCCCGGGCGGCAGCCTGGCTGCGGGTGGTGGTGTCGCTAGCGGTGTGGAGGGTGAGTTCGTCTTCGGCGGCGCGGCGCAGCAGTGCCAGGTCGAGGGGGGTGCCGGCCGTGCTGGTGTGCGGTAGGGGGGGCTGGGCGCCGGGGATGTTCTGGGCGTAGCGCACGAGGAGTTGGCGGGCGGGCAGTGGAAGGGTGGCCGTGTCGAGGCGTTCGGCGGCGTCCGCGATGTTCAGGGCGCTGGTGAGGAAGTGGACGCGGGCGCTGAGTGGTCCGACGATGCGCTGTTCCAGGGACCAGGTGCTGACGGTGAGCAGGCCGCGGGCGGGTGAGAGCAGGTCGGAGGTGAGTGCGGGGCAGAGGTAGTAGGGGCGGGCGCCGGGGGCGCTGCGGTAGGAGCGTTCTTCGTCGCGGCGCAGGCTGGTCAGCCGGGAGGGGGCCAATCCGCCGGCGAAGAAGGCTTCGTGGACGGTGCTGATGAGTTTGGGGGCGGCGGGCACGGCGAGCAGGGTCAGGACCTGGTGGACCTGTTCGCGTGCGGGCAGCAGAGTTTGCGGCTCCGCGGGGGCGGCCTGTGCGGGAGCGCTGTTCTCGCCGTTGTCGGGAGCGTTACTCTCCTCGCCTTCTTCGGCCTGCGCGAAGAGGGCGTCCCAGGCGCGCTGGGTGCGCCGCAGTTCGTCACGGAGCTGTTTGACCTGGTCGCTGTCACGGGCCAGTTGGGCGCGCCGCATGGCCTGCTGCAGCTGATGCATGCGTTGTTCGAGTGCGTCCAGATGCTCGTGCATGGCAACCACCCTACCGCATTCCAAGGTTTTCCAGTTTTCTCCTGTGATTGCTGTTGTAGAGTCGTCGGCACTCCGCCAACTGCCGCTGCGCAGGGGGCATCGGGCAGTGCTGCCTTCACCGAGGAGAGCCGTTCATGAAAGCCCTGCACACCTCCGACTGGCATCTGGGCCGCGCCCTGGGGCGCCGCTCCCGGGACGAGGAGTTCGACGCCGTCCTGGCCGAGATCACCGCCATAGCGGACTCCGTGCAGCCGGATCTAATTGTGCACAGCGGCGACCTGTTCGACACCTACCGGCCCGCGCACAAGGACATCTTGCGCGCGATGCGCTGCCTCGACGGCCTCGCGCGCATCGCACCCACCGTGGTGCTGGGCGGCAACCACGACTCCCCCGAACTCTTCGACCTGCTGGGCTACGTGTGCACGCTGCGGCCCAACGCCGACCAGGGCCGCCTGCACTTCGTGCACAGCCGGGGCGACACGGAACCGGGCATCGTGCTCGATTTCGACAGCCGCGACGGACACGAGCGCATCCGCCTGGCCGCCCTGCCGTACGTGCACCCCAACCGCTATCTGCACCTGTTCCCCGGCTTCGGGACCACCGAGGGCGCCTACGCGGCCGGTCTGCGCGAGCTGCAGGACGGGCTGCTCGCCCGGCTGCTCGACGGCTACGACCCCGGCCGTGACGTGCTGCTGTTCACCGCCCACCAGTACGTGGCCAACGCCGTTCCTTCATACAGCGAGCGGATGTGGGAGGCACGCGAGCCCTACGCCGCCGCAGCGGACGCCCTTCCGCAGGTCGCCTACTGCGCCCTGGGGCACATCCACAAACCCCAGCCCGTCGGCAGCGGGCGTCTGCCCGCCCGCTACGCCGGCAGCCCCCTGCAGATGGACTTCGGCGAGAGCGAGGAGACAAAGAGCGTCACCGTCGTCGACGCGGCCCCCGGCCGGCGCACGCTCACCACCCCGCACACCCTGCACTCCGGACGGCGCCTGGCCCGCTTCGACGGCACCCTCGAGGAGCTCGGCGCCGCTGCCGCCCAGTACACCGGCGCCTACCTCAAGGCGGTCATCCGCACTGACGAGCCCGTCCCCCGGCTCGGGGAACGGATCGCCGACCTGGTGCCGGGCGCCGTCCTGGTGGACTTCGAGGAAGAGTGCGCAGCCACCCGCGCCACCGTCCTGACGGGCGCCGACGCGGCCGACGACGGACAACTCGACGTCACTGCGGCGTTCAGCGCCTACCTCGCCGGAGCCAGCACCCCCGGGCAGCATGCCGACGAAGTCGTGGCCGCCTTCGCGGACCTGCTGAACACGCCGGACTCCGTCCCACCCCCCTCCCCCGCCGAGCATCTGCTCACCGAAGCCATCACCACCCCCTGGAGCAGCGGCGCACACGGCGGTACGGAGACCACCTCATGAAGATCGTCCGTCTGACCTTCTCGGGGGTCCGCAGCTACCCCGGCACCTGCGAGATCGACTTCACCGGCAAGACCCTTGTCGGCATCCTCGGCGATACCGGCGCGGGCAAGACCAGCATCCTGGAAGCCATCACCGTCGCCCTGTACGGCAGGTGTTCCTTCACCGACCAGGCGGCCCAGCTGCGCTCCGACGACTGCCAGGCCATGAGCGTCGACCTCGTGTTCCGTGTGGACGGCCGGGAATGGCGGGCACACCGCGTCTTCCATGCCACCCGCGGCGCCCAGGCACGACTGACTGACCCAGACGGCAAGCACACCGACGGCGCACGCGCCGTCGACGCAGCCCTCCGCGCGCTCCTGGGAATCGACTACATCACCTTCAAATCCTCCGTCCTGGTCCCGCAAGGACGCTTCGGTGACCTGCTCAACGCGCGTGACGCCGAGCGTGCCCGCATCCTGAAGTCCCTCTTCGGTGTCGACGAGCTGCAGCGGGTACGCCAGCTCGCCGACGGAGCCGTCAGCCGAATCAAGGACCTCATCAGCCAGGCACGGCAGGAAGACGCCCGGCTGCTCACCGACCCGGGCACTCAGGCCCAAGCGGACCGGGAACGGTACGAACAAGCCTCCCTTGGCGCCGCAGACCTCAACGACCGGCTGGCCGACCTGCGCCGGCTGCAGACCGAGGCTGCACAGACGGCGCAGCACGCCCGCCTCAGCGGGAAGGCCACTGCTGAACTCACCGAGCGGCGCGTGACCGACTACGGCCGCATCACGGCCGCTGTCCGGCAGGCCCAGGACGAACTGCAGCAGTTGCAGGAGGCCAACGCCGCAGCCGAGGCCGCCGTCCAGGGCGGCCTCACGGCTGTCGCTACCGAGCAGGAGCAGGCCGTCGCAGCGGGCCTGGCTCCCGACACCCTGGCGGCAGCCGCCCAGGTCCTCAGGGACATGCCCGGCAGGCTCAGCACCCTCGCGGAAGGACAAGCGGCACACGCCCAGTTCCTGGCCGAGCTCACGACCGAGGAAGAAGCCCTGGCCCGGCGCGCCGACGAACTGGAGAACGCCGAGAAACACATCGCCGAGCTGCGTGGGCAGGCGCAGGACACTGACGAGGATGCCGCTGCCGCCGACGCGGTGCTGCAGGTGCTGACGACCGCCGTCCGGCACGCCGGTGAAGCGGCCGGCGTACTGGCCCAGCAGCGCTCCAACCGCACCATCACCAGCAGCAAGCTCAGCACCCTCCTGCAGGCTCCTCCCAGCAGCGACCCGGAGAAAGCGCGGACCGCGATGGCAGAGGCGCAGGGCGTGCTGGACGGCATCCGTCGCCGGGAGGCCGCGCACACGGCGGGCGGTGGGCTGGGTCCCGGGGACGGCTGCTCCGTCTGCGCCCGGCCGCTGCCCGAGGGCTACCAGCCGCCGCAGCCGCAGGACGGCAAAGCTCTCACCCAGGCCGCGTCCGCGGTGAAGAAGGCCTCCGCTGCACTGAGCAGCGCCGAGCAGGAACACGCCCGTCACACGCACGAGGTGGAAGGGCTTCAGCGGACCCTGCAGGAACACGAGCAGCAGGTCGAGGAAGCCGCTGCTCAGTTCGGAGCGTCCCTTCCGGCGGTGCGTGAGCAGGCGCTGGAGCTCGCCTCGCGCACGGAGCACCCCCAGCCGGCGGTGTTCGCCGAGGAGCTGGAGACCACGGTCGCGGCAGCCCTTGCCCGCATGGCCGACGGTGCACAGCCGACTGCCGCCGAGCGGGAGGCCCTGACGGGTGACCTCCTGCAGGTCGCCCGCAGTCGCGTCGTTGAGTCGCAGGAAGCGGCCGACGCCAGCAGGAGGGAGCTGTCCCGGGCACAAGCCGAGCTGGGCGCGGAGCGCACCTCGCTGGAAAAAGCCACGCAGGCCTCAGGCAAAGCCCGCGAGCAGGCGGGAAAACGGAGCGAGCACCTGGAAAACGAGCGACGCAGCCTGCTGGCAAGCCTGTCCGTAGTACCCGAACCCGTACAGGTCGCGCTGCCCCGGCCTCCGCAACTCCCCACGGCGGACCACCTGGCAGCTGCGGCCGAAGCGGTGCGGCACGAACAGAGCCGCCAGCAGGACCTGGCCGAACGGCAGGAAGAGCTGCGTACACGCATGCAGGAGCTACTTACCGAGCAGAGCGAACTGGCCGAACGCCGGCAGCGCGAGATCACTGACCCCCTGCAACAGCTCGAAGCACGGCTGCAGCGCTGGGCTGACAGCGCCATCAGCGCTGCAGCACTGGTCGAGGAGTCCGAACGCCCCGCACTGCCTTCCCCAGCCGCGGCGAGCGACCCTGCAGCCGCGAAGGAGTACGCCACAGCCCTCGAAACCGCCAGTACCCTGCTGCTGGCGGCGCTGGACGGACACGACACCGCGGCGCGCGCGTCCATGGCGGAGCTGACCACGCGGCTTTCCGCGCATGGCCAAGAGGTGGCGGACGCCTACCCCGGCACCTCGATGCTGCAGGTGACCGGTGACACGGATCCGCTGGACCCCACCCTCCTGGACGGCCTGAGCAACCAGGCCGGCACCCTGCGCAGCGAAGCCGAGTACGCCCTCAACGACGCGGAGAAGGCTGAGTCCCAGATTCCCCACAAGGAACGACTGGCAGATGCGTTGGCTGCAGGCGAGCGCCAGCTAGCTGCCTGGCAGGCGGTGAGCACCCATATGACGGACGGGAAGTTCCTCGGCCACCTCACCGACCTGCGCACCCGTGCCCTGCTCGCGCACGGCAGTGAGTTGCTGCAGCAGCTCTCCGGCGGACGGCTGGGCTTCGCCGACGACTTTGACATCGTCAGCCTCACCAGCCACACCCGCCGCAGCTCACGCACCCTTTCCGGCGGGGAGACCTTCCAGGCCTCGCTCGCCCTCTCCCTCGCGCTGGTGGAGATGCACGGCCGAAGCGGCACCCGCATGGAAAGCCTCTTCCTCGACGAAGGCTTCGGCACTCTGGACAGCGCTTCCCTCGACAGCGCCCTGCAGGTCCTGCGCACGCACGTCGGCACCAACACCCTGTTGGCCGTCATCAGCCACCTGCGTCCGGTCGCCGAGACGGTGCACGATGTGCTGTGGGTCGAAAAGGACCATCGCGGCTCCCAGGCACGCTGGCTGAGTGCGCCCGAACGCGACAGCCTCGCCCGCGACGACCTGCACAATCTCGCAGACCTGGCATGACCACCAGCGCGTTCAAATGCGTTTAGCCTCCGCCCCGGCCTCGGCGCGCCACCCGAAAGTCACTTCTCCGGGTTCAGGGGCCCGGTGCGACGGATATGCCTTGTGGTCGGCGGCGCCGCCCCTGGGGCCCAATCCACCCAGGGGCGGTCCACGTTCCTCCTACGGAGCCGGCTCGAAGTGGACTGAGGCTGATCCTTTGGAGTGGACACCCTGACAATGGATCTTGATGGTCCAGGGAGGGATGTCCAGGTGGGACGCAAGTCTCCGTATCCGGAGGA
>NZ_JBSHNE010000062.1:0-21781 GCF_053646035.1 Streptomyces sp. NPDC055287
GGGCCGCGTCGTGATGACGAGCGTGGTGGCGGGTTCCGTGGTGGTCGTGACGACCGTGCGCCGCGTCGGGATGACCGTCCGAGTGGTGGTGGCGGTGGGTTCCAGCGTCGTGACGACCGGCCCAGCGGTAGCGGTTACCAGCGTCGCGATGACCGTCCGAGTGGTGGTGGCGGCGGTGGGTTCCAGCGTCGTGACGACCGGCCCAGCGGTGGCGGTTACCAGCGTCGCGACGACCGCCCGAGTGGCGGCGGTGGCGGGTTCCGTGGCGGCCGTGACGATCGCGGGCCGCGCCGGGACGACGATCGCGGTGGGTTCCAGCGTCGGGATGACCGTCCGAGTGGTGGTGGCGGCGGTGGGTACCAGCGTCGTGACGACCGGCCCAGCGGTGGCTTCCAGCGTCGCGATGACCGTCCCAGCACTGGTGGTGGCTTCCAGCGTCGTGACGACCGTCCCAGCACTGGTGGTGGCAGTGGCTACCAGCGTCGCGATGACCGTCCGAGTGGTGGTGGCGGCGGTGGGTACCAGCGTCGTGACGACCGGCCCAGCGGTGGCTTCCAGCGTCGCGATGACCGTCCCAGCAGTGGGCCGCGTCGTGATGACGAGCGTGGTGGCGGGTTCCGTGGTGGTCGTGACGACCGTGCGCCGCGTCGGGATGACCGTCCGAGCAGTGGCGGCGGCGGGTTCCAGCGTCGCGATGACCGGCCCAGCGGTGGCGGTTTCCAGCGTCGGGACGACGAGCGAGGTGGCTTCCCCCGCGACGACCGGTCCAGGGGGCCGCGTCGGGACGACGAGCGTGGCTACCGTGGTGGTCGTGACGACCGTGGGCCCCGCCGTGACGACCGTGCCCCGCGTCGCGACGACCGCGGCGACCGCGACGGATACCGCGGGCAGCGTGACGAGCGGGAGCGTGAGCCCATCAAGCGGCTCCCCATCCCCGAGGACGTCACGGGCCACGAGATCGACAAGGACGTTCGTCAGGAGCTCCAGAGCCTGCCGAAGACCCTCGCCGAGGACGTGGCCAAGAACCTCGTCATGGTCGCGAACCTCATTGACGACGACCCCGAAGAGGCGTACGCCTACTCGCGGATCGCGCTGAGGCTCGCCTCGCGAGTGGCTGCCGTACGTGAGGCCGCGGGCTTCGCGGCGTACGCGACTCAGCGGTACACGGAGGCGCTCGCGGAGTTCCGTGCGGCCCGCCGTATGACCGGGAGCGTTGAGCTGTGGCCCGTCATGGCGGACTGCGAGCGCGGGCTCGGTCGGCCGGAGCGGGCGATGGCGATGGCCGGTGAGCCCGAGGTGCAGAAGCTCGACAAGGCGGGCCAGGTCGAGATGCGTATGGTCGCGGCCGGTGCGCGCCGTGACATGGGGCAGATCGACGCGGCCATCGTGACCCTCCAGGGGCCCGAGCTGGCGTCGAACTCGGTGCAGCCGTGGACCGCGCGACTGCGGTACGCGTACGCCGACGCGCTGCTGACCGCCGGGCGTGAGGCCGAGGCGCGTGAGTGGTTCGCCAAGGCGATCGAGGCGGACAAGGACGGCCTGACGGACGCGTCGGACCGGCTCGCCCAGCTCGACGGTGTCGACTTCGTCGACGCACTCGACGAGGACAGCGAGGAGTCCGGTCCGGTCACTTCTGAAGTCGAGACCGTCGTTACGGACGATGTCGCGGAAGAGGCCGAGACCGAGACCGAGGCTGAGACCGAGGACGACAAGGACTGACTGAGTCCGTGTGTGTGAAAGGGCGGCACCCCGGCCGGGGTGCCGCCCTTTCACGTTTGCGGCGGTTCAGCTCAGTTCGAGGCTGCGCAGGACCAGGCCCGTTGCCGGCTTCGGGCCGAACGAGGTGGACTTGCGGGGCATCGTGACGCCCTGGCGGGCGAGGTCCCGGACGACTTCCTCGCGTACCGGATGCATCAGGACGGCCGTGCCGCCGTGGCGCTCGGCCTGGGTGACGGCGGCTTCCGTGCCGTGGATGTACGCGATGTGCTCGGGGGCGTCGGGGATCGACCACACGTGGTCGAGGAGAGTGGCGTGAAGGACGGTCGCGTCCAGGGTTTGCCAGGCAGGGGGCCGGCCGACCGGGACCGTACGGGACAACAGGGCCTCGTCGGGGCGGTCGATGAGGTGGAAGGCGCCGTCTCCGGCCAGGAGGAACGCGTTGCCCGCGGTGGCCGCCTCGGCAAGAGCGTCCAGGGCGTGAGGGAGCGGACCCGGGACCTCGCGGACGCGGAAGGTGTCCGCGACCGCGGCGAGGGCCTCGGCGACGGGCAGGCGGTGCAGCACGCGGTGGATGGCGCGGACCTGCAGTGGGTAGCGGGCCGTGTCGATGAGAAGGACCAGGCCGGAGTCCCAGGGGCCGGGCGCCGGGTGCTCTGCCTGGAGACGGAGGTACGTCGCCCAGCGGTGGTGGCCGTCCGCGATGAGCGCCTGGCGGTGGGACAGGTCGGATGTGACTTCGGCCAGCTCGGCGGGGTCCGTGATGGACCACAGGCGATGGCTGAAACCGTCCTCTGTCGTGGTGGCCAGGAGCGGCGAGTGGTGGATGGTGCGCTCGATGACGGCGGTCGCGCCGGAGGCCTGGCCGCCGCTGCGGTAGGTCAGCAGCAGCGGTTCGAGGTTGGTGGCCGTGGCGCGCATCAGGGCGGCGCGGTCGGCGACGACGTGCGGCATGACGTCCTCGTGGGGGAGGACGACGCCCTCGGCGGGCGGGGTGAGGGTGAGGGCGCCGATGATTCCGCGCTGGAGGAGGTCGCCGCTGCGCTGCTCGTACACGTACAGGGCGGGCTCGGGGTCCGGGGCCAGTACGCCTTCCGACAGCCAGCGGCGCAGGGTGTCCGCGGCCTGCTGGTTGCGGGTGGCGGGCGTGGCGGCCTGCGGGAGGATCAGGCGGACGATGTTGTACGGGTCGGCCGATTCCAGGTGGTGGAGGCCGTCGGGCCGTACGACCACGTCGTACGGCGGGGACGTGACAGCGGCCAGGCTGCTCACTCGCTCGGGGACGTATCGCAGTCCACGGAACGGGGCCAGGCGCAGGCCGTGGTCCTCCTCGGGCCGACCAGGTGTACTCATTGGTGCATCGTAAGTGTGGTCGTCCGATGAGCGATGATCGGGGGACAAGCGCCGATCTAGGAGCGATACGGAATGAGCCAGCAGACCAGGACCCGGCCCGACGCGAGCGCGCGTGCCCTGAGTGAGGCGTACGACACGGCTCTGCTGGACCTCGACGGTGTGGTGTACGCGGGTGGCGAGGCCATCACGCACGCGGTGGACGCGCTCGGGGTGGCCCGGGAGGGCGGGATGCACCTCGCGTACGTGACCAACAACGCGCTGCGGACGCCCGATGCGGTGGCGGAGCATCTCACCGAGCTCGGGGTGCCGACGGAGGCCGGTGACGTCATCACGTCGGCACAGGCGGTGGCGCGGCTGATCGCCGATCAGGTTCCGGCGGGGGCACGGGTGTTGGTGGTGGGCGGCGACGGTCTGCGGGTAGCACTGCGCGAGCGCGGGCTGGTCCCCGTGGAGTCGGCCGACGACGATCCGGTGGCCGTGGTGCAGGGGTACGGCGGGCCCGATCTGGCGTGGAGCCGGTTCGCTGAGGCTTCGTACGCCGTCGCGCGCGGGGTGCCGTGGTTCGCGTCCAACACCGACCTGACGATTCCCGGTGCGCGGGGGATCGCGCCCGGCAACGGCGCAGCGGTGGAGGTCGTACGGATCGCCACGGGCGCCGAGCCGCAGGTGGCGGGCAAGCCGCTGCCGCCGATGCACCGGGAAACGATCCTGCGCACCGGCGCCGAGCGCCCGCTGGTCGTCGGGGACCGGCTGGACACGGACATCGAGGGTGCGAACGTCGGTGGGGTGGACTCGCTGCTCGTACTGACCGGGGTGACGGACGCCGCGCAGCTGCTGGCGGCGGCGCCGAAGTACCGGCCTACGTATGTGGACGCGGATCTGCGGGGCTTGCTCACCGGGCAGCCGGAAGTGTCCGAATCCGGTGACGGGTTCGCCTGCGGTGGGTGGACCGCTGCCGTGCGGGACGGCGAGCTGGTGGCCGACGGGGAAGGGGCGGCGCTGGACGGGCTGCGGGCGCTGTGCGCGGCGGCCTGGACGTTCGCCGGGGACGGGACCTGCGGGCTGGATGCGGGCAAGGCGCTGGACAGGGTGGGGCTTTAGGGACGCGGGCGGGAACTTTGGCGGGATGCGTCCGTAGTACGGCAGCCGTTTGTCGTAATGCGAGGGTAGGCTAACCTAACTGCGTGTTGGTCGAGAGTTCCCCCGAGCAGAGTGCGGTGCAGGCCCCGAAGGCCCCCGCGTCACCCAAACGCAATGCCGTACGTTCCGTGGGGCTGCTGGTCTCCGTCGGCGTGCTGCTGCTGGTCGCCGTCGCGAGTATCGCGATCGGCGCCAAACCGCTTGCGACGGGCGATGTGTGGCACGGCCTCTTCCATGCCTCCGGCACCGGCAACGACGTGATCGTCCGGGACGTACGGGTGCCCCGCACCATCCTGGGCGTGCTGGTCGGAGTGGCTCTCGGGCTCTCGGGCGCGGTCATGCAGGGGCTCACCCGCAACCCGCTCGCTGAGCCGGGGATCCTCGGGGTGAACGCGGGCGCCGCCGCAGCCGTCGTCTCCGCCATCAGCTTCCTCGGCATCACTTCGCTGACCGGATATGTCTGGTTCTCGTTCGCCGGTGCGGGAGTTGTCTCCGTACTGGTCTACATCCTGGGCGGCAGCCGGGGCGCGACACCCGTACGGCTCGCGCTCGCCGGTACCGCGGCGACCGCGGCGCTCTACGGCTACGTCAACGCCGTACAGCTGATGGACTCGGCCGCCCTGGAGCAGATCCGCTTCTGGACCGTCGGCTCGCTGGCCTCCGCCGACATGGAGATCATCGGCAAGGTCTGGCCGTTCGTCGCTGTCGGTGTGGTGCTCGCGCTGCTGATCGCGCGGCCGCTCAACGCGATGGAGATGGGCGACGACACGGCGAGGGCGCTGGGCGCGCAGCTGACCCGCACGCGCGTGCTAGCGATGGTCTCCGTGACGCTGCTGTGCGGCGCCGCGACCGCCGCCTGCGGGCCGATCGTCTTCATCGGGCTGATGGTGCCGCACCTCGTCCGGACCATCACCGGGCCCGACATGCGCTGGATCCTGCCGTACGCCGCCGTGCTCTCGCCGGTGCTGCTGCTGGGCTCGGACGTCATCGGGCGGGTCGTCGCCCGGCCGTCCGAACTCCAGGTGGGCATCGTGACCGCGCTGGTCGGCGGGCCCGTGTTCATCCATCTCGTACGCCGCCGGAAGATGGCCCAACTGTGACTGTCACCTCTCCTTCGCGGACGCGCACCGCGCGCGCGATACGCACCCGCGGCGGGTTCTCCTGCCGGGTCGAGCCCAGGGCGCTCCTCGCCACGCTGGTGCTCACCGCCGCGGCGCTGGCCATGGGGGTCGTGCTCATCGGCAGTGGGGACTTCCCGATGTCGCCGGGCGATGTCGTACGTACGCTCCTGGGAAACGGCACCGCGTCGCAGGAATTCATCGTGACCGAGCTGCGGATGCCGCGGGTCGTCGTCGCGCTGCTCGTCGGTGCGGCGCTCGGGGCGTCCGGGGCGGTCTTCCAGTCCATCTCCCGAAATCCGCTGGGCAGTCCGGACGTCATCGGCTTCGGGCAGGGGGCGACAGCCGGGGCGCTGGCCGTGATCGTGCTGTTCAAGGGCAACGCCTTCGCGGTGACGGGCGGCGCGCTCGCCGGCTGTCTGCTGACGGGAGCCGCCGTCTACTTCCTCGCCTGGAAGCGTGGCGTGCACGGCTTCCGGCTGGTACTCGTCGGAATCGGCGCGGCCGCCATGCTGACGGCGCTCAACCACTACCTGATCACCAAGGCCAGCATCGTCGACGCGACCCGGGCCACGGTGTGGATGACGGGCTCGCTCGACGGGCGGGGCTGGGAGCAGGCGTGGCCGCTGCTCGGCGTGTGCGCCGTCCTCGTCCCGCTGGTGCTGGGGCACGGGCGGTCGCTGCGGATGATGGAGATGGGCGACGACGCGGCGTACGCCCTCGGCGTGAGCGTCGAGCGCGGCCGGCTGGTGCTGATGCTGTCCGCCGTACTGCTCATCGCGGTGGCCACGGCCGCCGCCGGGCCCATCGCCTTCGTGGCGCTGAGCGCGCCGCAGCTCGCCCGCAGGCTGACGCGGTCGCCGGGGGCCAACCTCGGGGCCTCGGTCTGCATGGGCGCCACGCTGCTGGTGGTCGCCGACTGGATCGCCCAGCAGGGCTTCGGCGATACGCAGCTGCCGGTGGGTGTGGTGACGGGGGTGCTCGGCGGCTGTTACCTGTTGTGGCTGCTGGTCACCGAGCGCAAGGCGGGACGTATATGACGACCGAGAAGAATCCCAGGAGCATGCCAGTGCAGCGTCAGCGCCTCAGTGCGGAATCGGTGACCCTCGCCTACGACCAGCGGGTCATCGCCGAGGACCTGTCCGTCGAGATACCCGACCATTCCTTCACCGTCATCGTCGGCCCGAACGCGTGTGGCAAGTCGACGCTGCTGCGCGCACTCTCACGGATGCTCAAGCCCACCCAGGGGCGGGTGCTCCTGGACGGGAACGCCATCGGGTCCATGCCGGCGAAGAAGGTCGCGAAGACGCTGGGGCTGCTGCCGCAGTCGTCCATCGCGCCCGACGGGATCACGGTCGCGGACCTGGTGGCACGCGGGCGCTACCCGCACCAGGGCCTGCTGCGGCAGTGGTCGCCCGAGGACGAGCGGATCGTCGAGGAGTCGATGCGGTCGACGGGTGTCGGGGAGCTCGCCGACCGTTACGTCGACGAGCTGTCCGGCGGACAGCGGCAGCGCGTCTGGATCGCGATGGCACTGGCGCAGCAGACGCCGTTGCTGCTGCTCGACGAGCCGACTACCTTCCTCGACATCCAGCACCAGATCGACGTGCTCGACCTGTGCGCGGAACTGCACGAGACGCGGGGGCGCACCCTGGTCGCCGTACTGCACGACCTGAACCACGCCGCGCGGTACGCCACCCACCTGATCGCCATGCGGGACGGTGAGATCGTCGCGCAGGGGCCGCCGGGCGAGGTGGTCACCGCGGAGCTGGTGGAGCGGGTCTTCGGGCTGCGCTGCCAGGTCATCGACGACCCGGAGACGGGGACGCCGCTGGTCGTGCCGGCGGCGCGGCAGGCGCGCGGGGGGCGGGCGGTGGCCGCGCCGGCTGCGGCAGCTTCCTGAGGCGGACCGGCTGCTACAGGAGTTTCCTGAGGCGGATCAGGTCGCGGAAGCCGGCCTCGAGCCTGACCCGGCCCGAGGCCCAGGCCCTGGCGAAGTTCAGCTCGCCGCCGACCATGGCGACCAGGTCGTCGCCGGTCATGGCCAGACGGATCTCGGCGCGCTCGCGCGGGGGGCCGTCGAAGGTGTCCCGTACGACGATTCGGCCGTCCGTGAGGCGGCCGGTGAACGTGACGTCCAGGTCCGTGATGTGACAGCTCAGGGAACGGTCGAGCGCGGTGGCGCTGCGTACTCCGTCGTCGTCGGCCCGAGCCAGGTTGTCCGAAAGTTTGTCGAGTGCGCCGCGGCACTCCTCCGTCGTTGCCATCGGATCGACGGTACCCCAGGGCTTCGGGGTAGCGTCGGGGCATGAACCACGAGGTCGAGGGCGTCGAGTACGCCGAGTACGGGGCCGAGGAGACAGCGGGGGCCGCTGCCGTCGCGGAGTGCGACCCCGCCGCACCGGCGTCTCTCGGCGTGGAGCGCACCCCCACCGGCGACGGCGGCGTCGACGCGCTGCTCGAGCGGCTGGAGGACGCCGACCACCTCCCGGCGGACGGGCACATCGAGGTGTACGAGGATGTACACCGGGGACTGCGTGAGGCGCTGACCGCGCTGGACGCACGACCGGGACCTCCGGCGCCCCCTTCCTCGTACGACAACAGGAGCTGAACCGATCGTGGCAGGAGTCGCGCGCCGACGCCTCGACGCCGAGCTGGTCCGCCGGAAACTCGCACGCTCACGGGAGCACGCGAGCCAGCTGATCGCCGCAGGGCGGGTGAAGGTGGGCGGCGCCGTCGCGACCAAGGCCGCCACCCAGGTCGAGACGAGCGCCGCCGTCGTGGTGCTCAAGGACGACGACGACCCCGACTACGTCTCGCGGGGCGGCCACAAGCTGGCCGGCGCGCTGGAGGCGTTCGTACCGCTGGGGCTGAAGGTCGAAGGGAGGCGGGCGCTCGACGCCGGGGCTTCGACCGGTGGATTCACCGATGTGCTGCTGCGCGCCGGGGCCCGGCAGGTCGTCGCCGTCGACGTCGGGTACGGCCAGCTCGCCTGGTCTTTGCAGTCCGATGAACGCGTGAGCGTCAAGGACCGTACCAACGTGCGGGAAATGACACTCGACACGATTGACGGGGAGGCGGTCGACCTGATCGTCGGTGATCTGTCCTTCATCCCTTTGGGGCTGGTGCTGCCGGCGCTGGTGCGGTGCGCCGCGCCGGACGCCGATCTCGTGATGATGGTGAAGCCGCAGTTCGAGGTGGGCAAGGACCGCCTCGGCAGCGGCGGCGTCGTACGCAGCGCCGAGCTCCGGGCCGAAACGGTCCGGGCAGTGGCGCGGCAGGCGTGGGGGCTCGGTCTCGGCGTACGGGGCGTCACCGCCAGTCCGCTGCCCGGGCCTTCGGGGAATGTCGAGTACTTTCTGTGGCTCCGGGCCGGTGCTCCCGAGCTCGACCCGGCGGATGTTGACCGTGCAGTGGCGGAGGGGCCGAGTTGACAACGACGACAGCGACAACGGCGACGACAGCGACGACAGACAGATCTGCCGAGTCTTCCGAGGCGGCACGCACTGTTTTCCTGTTGGCGCACACCGGACGTCCCGCTGCGATCCGCAGTGCGGAACTGGTCGTACAGGGGCTGCTGCGCAGCGGCATCGGCGTACGGGTGCTCGCGGCGGAGGCGGCCGATCTGCCGTTGCCACGGTCCGTCGAGACGGTGGCGGAAGCCTCACCCGCCGTACTCGACGGCTGCGAACTGCTGATCGTCCTCGGGGGGGACGGGACGCTGCTGCGCGGCGCCGAGTTCGCGCGCGCCTCCGGGGTGCCGATGCTCGGCGTCAACCTCGGCCGTGTCGGCTTCCTCGCGGAAGCCGAGCGGGACGACCTCGACAAGGTGGTCGACCGGGTCGTCACGCGGGCGTACGAGGTCGAGGAGCGCATGACCCTCGATGTCCTCGTGCACAACAACGGGGACGTCGTACACGAGGACTGGGCGCTCAACGAGGCCGCCGTGCAGAAGGTCTCGCCCGAGCGGATGCTCGAAGTCGTCCTGGAGATCGACGGCCGTCCGGTCACCGGCTTCGGCTGCGACGGCATCGTCTGCGCCACCCCGACCGGGTCCACGGCGTATGCGTTCTCGGCGGGCGGGCCCGTGGTCTGGCCCGAGGTGGAGGCGCTGCTCATGGTGCCGATCAGCGCGCACGCGCTGTTCGCGAAGCCGCTCGTGACGTCGCCGAATTCGGTGCTCGCGGTGGAGGTGCAGCCCCACACGCCGCACGGTGTGCTGTGGTGCGACGGCCGCAGGACCGTGGAACTGCCCGCCGGTGCGCGGGTGGTGGTGCGGCGGGGCGCCGTGCCCGTACGGCTGGCGCGGCTGCACCACGCGTCGTTCACCGACCGGCTCGTCGCCAAGTTCGCCCTTCCTGTGTCGGGCTGGCGCGGGGCGCCGCACTGAGTGTGCCGGGCGGGTGCCGGGTGCCGGGTACGGGTGGCAACCGGCACCGCGGGGTGGTTACGCCGTCGCGTTGACCGTGGTGATCGGGCGGCGGCGCATCGCCGCCCGCACCGGCAGGCCCGTGGCCAGCAGGGTCAGCAGCAGCGTGCCGCCGGCGACGGCCGCGGTCAGCGTCCAGGGGATGTACGGGAACGGTGAGCCGAAGACCGCCGCGAGGATCGGGGCCAGCGTGGCCAGTGAGATGGCCCCGCCCAGCACCAGAGCCGTGAGCGCCACGATGGCCGCCTCCCAGGCGGCCATCGCCCGTACCTGGCGGGGGAGGGTGCCGATCACGCGCAGCAGCGCGACGTCCCGGCGGCGCTCGAAGGAGATCATCGCGAGGGTGTTCGCCGCCGCTATGGCGGCGAAGCCCGCGTAGAGCCCCGTGCCCATGTAGTCGAGCCAGATGTCTGCCGGGCTGCCCGCTGATCCGGTGCGCTGCTCGGCCGTCGTACGTGCGCCGATTTTGGTGAGGCCGAAAGCCACGACGAGGACGAGCGGCACGACCGCGGCGGCGAAACGGCGCGGCTGCGAGCGGACGTTGAGCATCGCCAGCCGCGCGCTGGGGCCGAACCGCCGAGCGGGCGCGGAGACCAGCCGGGCCGCGGGGCCGACGATCCGCGGTCCGAGAAGGCCGGCGCCCACGCAGAACAGGATCAGGACGAGGAACGCTCCCTCGGAGGCTTCCGCCGCGGGCTGCCTGGAGAGCAGCCTGGAAAGAAGGATCCCGCCCGCCACGGCGACGAGTCCCAGCGGCGCCCGCAGGAGGCCCAGGCCGCGGCGGCCTGCCGACGCCTCGGCGAGTGCCTTGGCAGGGCGGAGCAGGGAGAAACGCAGCGACGCGAGCAGGGCGGCCGCTGTTGTCGTCACGACCGCGACCGCGAGGCAGACCGGCAGGGCGATCCACGTGGTGCGGAACTCCGTGGCGGGCGGGATCAGGCCGTGGCCCCGCATTCCGTCGAACCAGGGGTGGGCCAGCATCCCGCCCAGTACGAAGCCGGCCAGTGCGGCGGGGACCGAGGCGACCAGGGCCTGGACGGCCACCGCCCGGCGGACCTGGCGGGGACGGGCGCCGATGGCCCGCACGAGGGCGAGTTCGCGATACTGCTGGGCCACCGCCGTGCCCATCGTCGAAGCGACCACGAAAATCGACATATAGATCGATCCGATCAGGAGGACCGTGGCCGTGTCCCGCACGCCCCCGGACACGCCTGTGGTGTCCGTGGCGACGAGCATGGTGGTCGCCGCGCTGACCACCGTCGCCGCGAAGAGGGCCGCCACCGCTGTGCCGACGAACGCGGGGCGGTGGCCGCGCAGTGCTGATCCTGCCAATCCGGAACTCATGAATGCATCGTGTGGGGCGGAGAGCGCGGTGCGCCATGAGGTGATCACCCGGGCTGGGGTGGGGTTTTCCTCACCCCGGCGAGAGAGGTCGCGGGGGAGCGAGGGGGCGCGCGGGGGAGTGTCGGTGCGGGGGCCGTCGCAATGGGGGGCCGGGACCTCGTAAGGTCGTGTCCGTGTTGGAGGAGATGCGGATACGGTCGCTGGGCGTCATTGATGACGCCGTCGTCGAGCTGTCACCCGGGTTCACCGCGGTGACGGGTGAGACCGGCGCGGGCAAGACCATGGTCGTCACCAGCCTCGGGCTGCTGCTCGGCGGGCGCGCCGACCCTGCCCTCGTTCGGATCGGGGCCAAGGCGGCGGTCGTCGAGGGGCGGATCACCATGCCCGCCGACGCGCCCGCCGCCGTGCGGGCCCGCGAGGCCGGCGCCGAACTCGACGACGGGGCGCTGCTCGTCAGCAGGACCGTCTCGGCCGAGGGACGTTCGCGTGCCCATGTGGGCGGGCGCTCGGTTCCGGTGGGGCTCCTCGCGGAGCTGGCCGACGACCTCGTCGCCGTCCACGGGCAGACCGATCAGCAGGGCCTGCTGCGGCCGGCCCGGCAGCGCCAGGCGCTCGACCGGTACGCGGGTGACGCCGTCGCCGTACCTCATACGAAGTACGCCGCCGCCTACCGGCGGCTGCGCGCCGTAGCGGTGGAACTGGACGAGCTGACCACGCGGGCGCGTGAGCGTGCGCAGGAGGCGGATCTGCTGCGCTTCGGGCTCGACGAGATCGCGGCGGTCGAACCGCGGGCGGGCGAGGACGTCGAACTCGCCGCGGAGGCGGAGCGGCTGGGGCATGCCGAGGCGCTGGCATCGGCGGCTTCCGTGGCGCACGCCGCGCTCGCCGGGAATCCCGAGGACCCCGAGAGCGTCGACGCGACCACGCTGGTCGCCGGGGCTCACCGGGCGCTGGACGCGGTGCGGTCGCACGACCCGGCGCTGGCCGTGCTCGCCGAGCGGATCGGTGAGATCGGGATCCTGCTGGGCGACGTGGCCGGGGAGCTGGCCGGGTACGCCGACAACCTCGACGCCGATCCGCTGCGGCTGTCCGCGGTCGAGGAGCGGCGGGCGGCGCTCACCCAGCTCACGCGCAAGTACGGCGAGGACGTCGGAGCAGTGCTCGCGTGGGCCGAGGACGGTGTCGCGCGGCTGACGGAGCTGGAGGGTGACGACGACCGGATCGGCGAGCTGACGGCCGAGCGGGACGCGTTGCGCGACGAACTGGGCGGACTGGCGCAGGCTTTGACCGATGCGCGTACGGAGGCGGCGGAGCGGTTCGCCGAGGCCGTTACGGGTGAGCTGGCGTCGCTGGCCATGCCGCACGCGCGGGTGACGATCGACGTCCGGCAGACCGAGGACCCCGACGGGGTCGAGGTCGGTGGGCGGCTGGTGGCGTACGGGACTTCCGGGGCCGATGAGGTCGAGCTGCTGCTCGCACCGCATCCCGGCGCTCAGCCCCGGCCGATCGC
Source organism: Streptomyces sp. NPDC055287 (assembly GCF_053646035.1). Classification (NCBI taxonomy): domain Bacteria; kingdom Bacillati; phylum Actinomycetota; class Actinomycetes; order Kitasatosporales; family Streptomycetaceae; genus Streptomyces; species Streptomyces sp. NPDC055287. The sequence continues at coordinate 12,611 of NZ_JBSHNE010000062.1, forward strand.
CAAGGGGGCCTCGGGTGGTGAACTCTCCCGGGTGATGCTGGCGGTGGAGGTCGTCTTCGCCGGGTCCGACCCGGTACCGACCTACTTGTTCGACGAGGTCGACGCGGGTGTCGGCGGCAAGGCGGCGGTCGAGGTCGGGCGGCGGCTGGCGAAGTTGGCGAAGTCGGCGCAGGTCGTGGTCGTGACGCACCTGCCGCAGGTCGCGGCGTTCGCGGACCGGCAGCTGCTGGTGGAGAAGACGGTTGACGGTTCGGTCACCAGCAGTGGGGTCACCGTGCTGGAGGGCGAGGACCGGGTGCGGGAGCTGTCGCGCATGCTGGCGGGGCAGGAGGACTCGGAGACTGCTCGGGCGCATGCCGAGGAGTTGCTGGCGGCCGCGCGGAGTGATGGTTAGGCGGGGTTTGCGGGCGGCGGGCACCGTGCGGGTGCGTGCCGCTCCAGGGGCGGCGTTCGGAACTGCCTGATTCAGGCTTGATGCATGGCCTGTTGCGGAAACCGGCATTCTGCCCGCACATCGTGCCTTACGTTCCCTACGCTCCCGGGCCGACCATTGATCACCCGTGTGGGTGATGCCCGTTACGTACGACCAGGGGGTCGACCCTTTCGTGGTGCCGGAACGCGCGTGCGGGCTGGCATCCTGGGCGACGCACTACGTCCGCCGTTCGACGCCGACTCAGGAGCTCCGACCGACGTGAGCAGCACCCCGGTCCCGCCGTACGGCCAGTCGCCGCTGAGCGTCGTCCAAGTGCTCGGCGGTGGCAGCGCGGGCAGCAGTGCGCACGTCAGGTCGCTGGCCGCCGGGCTGGTCGCGCGGGGACTGCGGGTGACGGTCGCGGCCCCCGCTGGGCTCGAGAGCGGGTACGACTTCGGGGGTGCCGGGGCGCGTTTCCTTTCCGTACCCCGGCGCAGTGATCCCGCTGCCGTCTCGGCGCTGCGCGCGGCCTGTGCCGGGGCCCACCTCGTGCACGCCCACGGCCTGCACGCCGCCGTGCGGAGCGCGCTGGCGCTGCGGGGGCGGCGGATTCCCCTGGTGGTCACCTGGCACACCCGGGCGGACGCCGAGGGCCCGCGCGGTCATCTCGTACGGCTGCTGGAGCGGAGGGCGGCCAGGGCGGCCGACGTGGTGCTGGGGACGTCGTCCGACCTCGTCGACCGGGCGCGCAGCCGCGGTGCGCGTGACGCGCGGCTCGCGCCGGTCACCGTGCCCGCGCCGCGCCCGGCGCCGGACTTCGCGGAGAGCAAGGCACGGGCCGATCTCGGCGCCGTGGACCGGCCGTTGGTCATGGCCGTCGGAAGTCTCGTACGGAGCCGGGGGTACGGGGACCTCCTCGACGCGGCCCGGTCCTGGCGCGATCTGGTTCCCACGCCGTTGCTGGTCGTCGCCGGTGAGGGGAGCGAGCGGGGCGCCCTCCAGCGGCGTATCGAGGCCGAGTCGCTGCCCGTACGGCTCATCGGCCGGCGGGAGGACATCGGGGAGCTGCTCGCCGCCGCCGATGTCGCGGTGCTCGCCAGCCGGTGGGAGGGGCGGTCCGTGCTGGCCCAGGAGGCACTGCGGGCGGGTATTCCGCTGGTCGCCACGGCGGTCGGCGGGGTCCCGGAGCTCGTGGGCGACGCGGCCGAGCTTGTTCCGTACGGGGATGGTGAGGCGCTCGGGAGTGCCGTCCTGCGGTTGCTGGGCGACCCGGCGCGGCGGCTGTGGCTTGCCGAGGCGGGCAGGGCGCAGGCCGCCACCTGGCCGACCGAGGACGAGACGGTGGCCCAGGTGCTCAGCGTGTACGACGAGCTGACCGGCTAGGTCGTGTGGCGGCGGGCGCGCAGGGCGAGGCTCAGGGCCAGGACCGTCTGCGGGTCGTCCAGGTCCGTGCCGAGGAGCTCGGAGATGCGCGCCAGGCGGTTGTAGAGGGTCTGGCGGTTCAGGTGCAGCTCGCGGGCCGTTTCCGCCTTGCGGCCCGCGTGCGCGAGATACGTCTGCAGCGTGGGCAGCAGGGGCGGGCGCGACGTACGGTCGTGGTCGCGGAGGGGGCCGATCGCTCGGTCGACGAACGCGGCCAGGTCCGGGTGCTCGCGCAGGCGCCACAGGAGCAGGTCGATGTCGAGACGGCGTGCGTCGTACCAGGGGCGATCGGACAGGCCCTGGGCCGCTGTGGCGGTTTCCGCCGCGTGGCGCAGGCCCGCCGATGCCGCTGCCCAGCCGCCCGCCACGCCCACGACGACCACGGGCGGATGGGCGCCCGCCCGTTCCAGACCGGCCCGCTCCACCCCGGCGCGCAGCGCGGCCGCGACCCGGTCGGCCACGGCCGTACGTTCTGATTCCGAGCGCAGGCCCAGCAGGAGGGGCACGCGGCCCTCCACGGGACGTACGCCCAGCAGGACCGGCACGCCGACCGCGGAGAGCTCCTCCAGGACGGCCCGCGCCAGTACCGCCCAGTTGCCGGCCGGTGCCAGCTCGGCCGCGAGCCGCATCACGACGGGGAGCAGCGGACCTTCGCCCGGCTTGAAGCCGAGGACTCTGGCCTGCGCGGGTGCGTCCTCGGCGGCGATGCGGCCCTCCGCCAGGTCGGTGAGGAAGTCGCCCCGGCCGCGCGCGGCGAGCTCCTCCTCCTGGCGTGCCTGCATCAGAACGACCGCGAGGATCCCGGCCGCCCGTTCCGCCGCGATCCGGTGGACGGGGAGAAGCGGCGAGGAGACGGCGAGCAGGGCGATCCTGGCCCGTACGGCGCCCGCGCCGTGGCCGCCGCCCGGTACGTCCACCAGGACGCCGTTCGCGGGCGGCCCCGACTCGCGCGCCTCACGCTGGCCGCGCAGCCCCTCCCACACCTGGAGGGGGTCGGCGCACGCGTCGCCCGACTCGGGCGCGGCCGCGTACAGGAGCTGTCCGTCGGCCGTCTCCAGGAAGACGGGGTTGGCGATGAAGTCCGCCAGGATGCCGAGGACCTGGGGAATCCCGCCGCCGCCGAGGAGCGCCTCCGTACAGCGGCGGTGGACCTCCTCGGCCCGCCGCAGGAGTGTGTAGTGGCCGTTGACGATCTCGGTGTGGACCTCTTCGGTCACCGAGACGAACGGCACCTCGCGGTGCAGCTGTACGAGCGGCAGCCCCGCCGCCCGTGCGGTCTCCACGATCGTCGAAGGCAGCCGGCTGAAACGCGGGCCCAGCTCCACCACGAGCGCGGCGATCCCGCGCTCGGCGAGGCGGCGTACGAAGGCGCGCTGCTCGGCGGGGCGCGTACCGAGGCCGAGGCCGGTGGTCAGGAGCAGCTCGCCGCCCTTGAGCAGCGAGGCGATGTTCGGCACCTCGCCCGCGTGCACCCAGCGCACCGTGCGGTTCAGCCGGTCGGCGCACGCGACGACCTCGGGAAGACCGCCGCGCAGCCCCGGCAGCTCCAGCGCCCGCTGCACGGTGATGCCGCCTTGCGTTTCCACTGCGTGTACCTCGTGACGTCGTTCCTGCCGTGCCCCAGGAAGGCACCGCATTCGGTGGACGCTACCCGCGTGTCCGTTCCAGGAACATCACCCTGCGGTTACGGGACAGATCTCGCGGCCCGTGGGCCCGACAACTCGTCGCTCCGGCAACCCTTTTGAGTGACCCCGTGTCGATTGTGGTCTGCGTCACTCGGGCCAAGACTGTCGCCCCCCGTACAACAGAGAGGGCGCGGCATGTCTGACAAACCCGCACGTGAAGTCCAGCGGCTCAAGGCGAATTCCGTCGGACTGGTCGGTGTGGTCTTCATGGCGGTCGCCACCGCGGCGCCGATCACAGCGATGACCGGAAATCTTCCCATCGCCGTCGGCTTCGGCAATGGAACGGGCGCCCCCGCCGGCTACCTCTTCGCGACCCTCGTCCTGACCGTCTTCTCGGTCGGATACGTCGCCATGGCCAAGCGCATCACCGCCGCCGGCGCCTTCTACGGCTACATCTCGCACGGCCTCGGCCGCATCGCGGGCATGGCGTCCGGGATGCTCGCCGTCCTCGCGTACATCGTCTTCGAGGCCTCGATCGTCGGCATCTTCGCCTACTTCGGCCAGACGACCGTCGCCGACCAGCTCGGTGTCGACATTCCGTGGATCGTGTACGCCGCCGGAATGCTCGCCGTCACCGGCGTCCTCGCGTACTTCGACATCAACATCACCGCCAAGGCCCTCGGCGTCATGCTCGTCGCCGAGATCGCCGTCCTCTTCGCCGTCGCCACCGCGGTCCTCGTCGCGGGCGGCGGCCCCGACGGAATACCCCTGGAACCCATCAACCCGGTCAACGCCTTCACCGGCACCTCCGCCGGACTCGGTCTCTTCTTCGCCTTCTGGTCGTGGGTCGGCTTCGAGTCGACGGCGATGTACGGCGAGGAGTCCCGCGACCCGAAGCGCGTCATCCCGCGCGCGACGATCATCTCGGTGGTCGGAGTGGGCCTCTTCTACATCTACGTCTCCTGGATGACGATCGCGGGCAACGGCCTCGACGGCTCGGTCAAGGTCTCGTCCTCCGCGTCGCCGCTCGATCTGTTCTTCGACCCCACGAACCAGTTCATCGGGGCATGGGCCGTCGACGCGTTCCAGTGGCTGCTGCTCACCGGTTCGTTCGCCTGCGGCATGGCGTTCCACCAGTGCGCGTCGCGCTACCTGTACGCGATCGGCCGCGAGGGCTTCCTGCACCCCGCCCTCGGGCGGACGCACCGCTCCCACGGGTCGCCGTACATCGCTTCGTACGTCCAGTCCGCCATCGCCACGCTGCTGGTCGCCGCGTTCTGGCTGGCGGGTGAGGACCCGTACATCCACCTGTACACGCTGCTGGCGATCCTCGGCACGATGGCGATCCTCATCGTCCAGACGCTCTGCTCGTTCGCGATGATCGGTTACTTCCGCAAGAACCACCCGGAGGACCGGCACTGGTTCAAGACCTTCACCGCTCCGCTCCTCGGCGGCATCGGCATGATCGCCGTCGTCGTCCTGCTCGTGCTCAACATGGAGACCGCGGCCGGGCTCGCCGCCGACTCCCTCTTCTTCGAACTGATCCCGTGGATCGTCGGACTGGTCTTCTTCGGCGGCCTCGGGCTCGGTTTCCACCTCAAGACCAGGCGGCCCGACCGCTACGAGATCATCGGCCGGATCGTCCTCGAGGACGCGGCCGAGCGCACCGACGCAAGCGAAACCAGTCAGTCAGCCGCGACCGTCTGAGGAGCTCTCCCATGTCCCGTACGCCCGTGATGCACGCACTGAGACAGCTCGCCGCCGAACATGCCGCCGCCCGCAGGCTGCGCATGCCCGCCGCCGCGGTCCGCGGCTCCAGCCGCCGTGAACTGCTCGGCCGCGCCGCCGCCCTGGGCCTCGGCGCGGTCCTGGCCGGCCCGGCCGTCACCGCCCAGGCGGCGCCCGCGAGGGCGGCGGCGGTACGCGGCGCGGGGGCGCCCAGGATCGTCGTGGTCGGGGCGGGCATAGCCGGCCTCACCGCCGCACTGACCCTCAAGGACGCGGGTCACGGCTGCACGCTGTACGAGGCGAACCCCGACCGGGTCGGCGGCCGCATGTGGACCCAGCGGGGCCACTGGGCGTACGGGCAGACCTCAGAGATCGGCGGGGAGCTGATCGACACCAGCCACAAGAAGATCCTCGAACTGTGCCGCCGCTTCAACCTGCCGACGGAGGACTTCCTGGGCGGCGGCCCGAACGGCGCCGAGGAGGTGCTCTGGTTCAACGGGGCGTACTACCCGCGCGACCAGGCCGACGAGGACTTCAAGGCCGTCTTCCAGGCCCTTCACCGCGACCTCCAGGAAGCGGGCGAGGTGAAGTGGAATCAGAGCACCCCTGCCGGGACCGCGCTCGACAACATGTCGATCCACGAGTGGGTCGACTCGCGTGTGCCCGGTGGACACTCCTCGCCGCTCGGCCGCTTCGTGGACGTCGCCTACAACGTCGAGTACGGCGCCGATACGACCGAACAGTCGGCCCTCGCCCTGGTCCTGCTGATGGGCTACCAGCCCAACCCGGGCCACTTCAACGTCTGGGGCCTGTCCAACGAGCGCTACCACATCACCGGCGGAAACGATCAGCTCCCGCGCGCCCTCGCGCGATCCCTGCCGGCCGGCACCATCCGGATGGGCAAGGAACTCACGGCGGTAAGGGCCAACGCCAATGGCACCCAGACCCTTACCTTCACCGACTCGGGCACGACCACGACCGTCACCGCGGACCACACCGTCCTGTGCGTGCCGCTGCCCGTACTCCAGCGTCTCGACCTGTCGGGGGCGGGCTTCGACCCGCTGATGACGAACCTGGTGCGCGATGCCCGGATGGGCGACTGCACCAAGCTCAACATGCAGTTCTCGGCGCGTCCGTGGCGCGGCGAGGGCCCCTGGCCGGGGGTGTCGGCGGGCGACTGCTTCACCGACAGCGACGTACAGCAGACCTGGGACACCACCAAGCTCCAGCCAGGGACCGGCGGCATCCTCATCCAGTACGGCAGCGGCCGGCTCGCCAGGGAGCTCACCCCAAACACGCCCTTCGCCACCGAGTCGGACCCCTACGTACGGGACCTCGCGGCGCGCCGTTCCCGTGAAGTGGACACGTTCTTCCCGGGAACGTCGAAAACGTGGACCGGGAAGGCCCAGCTGTCCGCCTGGCACCGCAACCCGTACGCCCTCGGCGCGTACTCGTACTGGCCCGTCGGCTATCTGCACCGGTACGCCGGCTACGAGGGCTCCGCACAGGGGAACGTCCACATCGGCGGCGAGCACTGCAGCTACGACTTCCAGGGCTTCATGGAGGGCGGCGCGACCGAAGGGGAGCGTGCCGCCCGTCAGGTGATCGGCAAACTGGCCTAGCCGGGCGGGCGCGTCCGGGACGGCGCCCCGGCCCGGTCAGCCGCCGTACGCACCACTCGCCGTCAGCCGCAGTGCCGTGTCGATCAGCGGCACGTGGCTGAAGGCCTGCGGGAAGTTCCCGACCTGGCGCTGCAGCCTGGAGTCCCACTCCTCGGCGAGCAGCCCCAGGTCGTTCCGCAGTCCCAGCAGCTTCTCGAAGAGCTTGCGCGCCTCGTCGACCCGGCCGATCATCGCCAGGTCGTCGGCCAGCCAGAACGAGCACGCCAGGAACGCGCCCTCGTCGCCCGCGAGGCCGTCGAGTCCCTCGTCGTCACCCGCCGTCGGGTAGCGCAGTACGAAACCGTCCTCCGTGGACAGCTCGCGCTGGATCGCCTCGATCGTGCCGATGACCCGCTTGTCGTCGGGCGGCAGGAATCCCATCTGCGGAATGAGCAGGAGGGAGGCGTCCAGCTCCTTCGACCCGTACGACTGGGTGAAGGTGTTGCGCTCCGGGTCGTAGCCCTTCTCGCACACATCGCGGTGGATCTCGTCGCGCAGCTCGCGCCACCTCTCGACGGGGCCGTCCGCGTCGCCCATCTCGATCAGCTTGATGGTCCGGTCGACGGCGACCCAGGCCATCACCTTGGAGTGCACGAAGTGGCGGCGCGGGCCGCGCACCTCCCAGATGCCCTCGTCCGGCTGGTCCCAGTGGTCCTCCAGGTAGCGGATCAGCTTGAGCTGGAGCAGCGAGGCGTAGTCGTTGCGCGTCAGACCTGTCATGTGGGCCAGGTGCAGGGCCTCGGTGACCTCGCCGTACACATCGAGCTGCAACTGGTGCGCCGCACCGTTGCCGACCCGCACCGGAGTCGAGTTCTCGTAGCCGGGCAGCCAGTCGAGCTCGGCCTCGCCCAGCTCGCGCTCACCCGCGATGCCGTACATGATCTGCAGGTTCTCCGGGTCGCCCGCGACCGCGCGCAGCAGCCACTCGCGCCAGGCCCGCGCCTCTTCGCGGTAGCCGGTGCGCAGCAGCGACGACAGGGTGATCGCGGCGTCGCGGAGCCAGGTATAGCGGTAGTCCCAGTTGCGTACGCCGCCGATCTCCTCCGGCAGCGACGTCGTCGGCGCGGCGACGATGCCGCCCGTGGGGGCGTACGTCAGCGCCTTCAGCGTGATCAGCGAGCGGATCACGGGCTCGCGGTACGGCCCGTGGTACGTGCACTGCTCGACCCAGTCGCTCCAGAACTCGGCGGTCGCATCCAGCGAGGCCTCGGGCTCCGGCAGCGGCGGCTCCGCCTTGTGCGAGGGCTGCCAGCTGATGGTGAAGGCGATCCGGTCACCGGGCGCGACGGTGAAATCGGAGTACGTCGTCAGGTCCTTGCCGTACGTGTCGACGTCGGCGTCCAGCCAGACCGAGTCGGGTCCGGCGACGGCGACCGTACGCGTGTCGACCTTGTGGACCCAGGGCACCACGCGCCCGTAACTGAAACGCATCCGCAGCGCGGAGCGCATCCGCACTCGGCCGCTGACTCCCTCGACGATCCGGATGACCTGGGGCGCACCGTCACGCGGCGGCATGAAATCGGTCACCTTGACCGTGCCGCGCGGGGTGTCCCACTCGGATTCGAGGATCAGGGAGTCCCCGCGGTAGCGCCGGCGGGCAGCCGCCGGTGGTCCCGCGTCGGCCGCGTGAGCGGGTCCGATCCGCCAGAATCCGTGTTCCTCGGTGCCGAGCAGGCCGGCGAAAATGGCATGTGAGTCGAAGCGGGGAAGGCACAGCCAGTCGATCGTGCCGTCCCTGCAGACCAGTGCCGCGGTCTGCATGTCTCCGATAAGTGCGTAGTCCTCGATGCGCCCGGCCACGTTGCAATCTCCAGTCGAACGGCCACGTTCGCCCCATTGGGGCACTTGCGGTCAGGGGATTTTCGACGAGCTCTTGGTCCCGGGAGCGGGCGGTGATGGTGCCTTCGCCGGCCGGCTCGCAGCGATGTATCCGAGCAGGATACGTCGCAGCCAAGTGCTCTGCGCGACGGTACCGGCAACACGAGTCTGCCGAACGGGTGAGCCAGGGGTGAGTTCTGCGTGAGTTGTGGGTGGGCTTCGCGTGAGGCGCAGGTGGCCCGGGGCGCCGCGGGTGGCAGGAGACGCGGCGCGCGGCCGGAAGCGGCCTCGTCCCGTCGCTGATAGGCTGGTACCCCGTGGACCGGTGGCCAGTCTGTGACAATCAGGCGCCCCGAAACCGCAGCGACGGCGCCACCCGGATTCCGGGCCGGCAGCCGGTACGCACCTCACTTCGCGACCACGGGAGCCCCCTCTTGGCGATGCCGCCCAAATCCATGACGACCAAGCACATCTTCGTCACCGGGGGTGTCGCCTCCTCCCTCGG
>NZ_JBSHNE010000063.1:0-21738 GCF_053646035.1 Streptomyces sp. NPDC055287
GCGCGAGATCACGCCGTGCTGCTCAAGCCGATTGAGCTGGTACTGCCCGGATGACGTGCTGGACAGGCCGACCCGGTCACCGATCTCGCGGACCGTCGGCCCCTCTCTATGCTCGTAGATCCACTCCCGGATACAGGCCAGGACTTGCTCCTGCCTCACGGTCAGGTGACCCATCACGGCGCATCCCTCCCTTGCGTGTGGGCGCGTACCGGCTGGGACAGGGCGGCCCGGGCGGCGGTCGAATGCCCGGCCGGGGTGGACCACAAGGGATGCCAGAAGAGCCGGTTGGAGAGGTGCAGCAAGCGGCGCCGCAGCGCCGTGGAGCCGCGCGGGTGGGCAGCAGCAAGCGTGATGTACGTACCGCCCCAGTCGTACTGCGCCTGCGCCAGGTCGTCGGGGTGCGTGGAATGCGCCATGGAAGCCCGTCACGTCGTCGACTCCACGGCGGACGGGCTCTCCGAAATCCGCAGCTTCCCCGTCACCGGGGACGCGGTCAACGTCGAGTGCGGCCTGCAGGAGCTGCTCGAGCACGTGTTGTTCCCGATGCTGCTCGGTCACGGCCTGCGTGACATGCCACAAGAGCCAAGCCGGCTCTACGGAGCCGTAGATGGTGACGACCGCCCTGCCCGCCAAGCCTCGCAGGCGCGCATCAGCTATGCCACCGACCCCAGCGCGCAGTTGGCCGTCGCCCTCGGCCGGATCCCCGGCTTCGGGCGTGGCGAGATTCCCTTCGACGGAGCAGCAACCGGTGACGGCGGCTTCGGCCTACCGCCGCGGTCAACGAGCTGGTCGACGCGATCCGGCAGGAGGCGCGGCTGGAGGCCGCGACAACGCTGTACGAGGAGGTAGGCCGCGCGGCGGTGGATTCTGATAGGGCCTGGGAGCGGCTGGGCTCGTGGATCCCCTCCGACAGCGCTCCCCACGCTGTCCGCCAGGCCCGCGCCTACCTGACCGAGAAGATGCGCGTGCACGCCTTGTGGGCGGGCCCCGCCGGAAGCTGGGAGGAGCCTCGGTGGGTGTGCGTCGAGATCAGCGAGGTCAACGCGCACAGCACCGGCCCACGTGACGTCCCCTGGCTGCGGGTGTGGGACGGCTGGAGCCTGTTCGGTCTCACTCTCAGCGACATCGCCATGGTGCGGCGTGCCGAGGCCGACGACGAGCTGATCCTGGTCTTCCCCAGAGGATAGGGATGGGCGCGGCCGGGACTGGCGCGCCGCCTCCGCTCGCACGAAGGCGCGGCGGGAAAGCCGGTCAGCTGAAGGCTGGTCGGCTGCCCGCGACGTCGCGGCTCGATTGAGGCCCGGGCCGCTGTCTTGCCGCGCGGAACGTGCTGCCCCGCCGTACGCCTGCCTTGCAGCTGCTCGCCCCTGTCCCGGGCCCGAAGGCCGTGGGACAGATTTGTCGCACGCGGGCCGTGAGCTGGGAGAACGCGGGCCGACAATAGGGGCGTCCGTTGTTCGACACCCCGCCGGGCCACTGGATCGCGGCGGTCAGCGCTGCCACCATCAACTCAACCTCCTTATGTTGTTGGTGGGTTGATTCCGGTCCCTCGTAGGATCGGGAGGCCCTGGGGTACTGGGTGTGGCTGTCAACCTCATGCCGCACGTGTGGCTTCTACTGATTGGCCGCCCGGTGCCCCGCGACGACTCGACCACCGATTGGGATGCGCGACAAGATCGCTTGGTAAGGACACGCTGGCGAGGTCGTCTGCTGGGACCAGTACTGGAACGACTTCGGAGGTGGCCGTGCCCGAACTGTGGGCCGGAACGGACGCGGGGGCAAAGCAGAGCATCACTGCACGGTGATCGGCACCGACGGGAAGCGGAGACTGTCGCGGCGGGTCGCCAATGACGAGAGCGCACTGCTCCAGCTGATCGCCGAAGTCCTCGCCTTGAGCGAGGGCGAGCCGGTGACCTGGGCGATCGACCTCAACGCCGGCGGGGCCGCACTGATGATCGCCCTTCTAACCGACAACGGGCAGAAGGTCCTCTACATCCCCGGCCGCACAGTCCACCACGCTTCCGGCTCCTACCGGGGCGATGGGAAAACGGATGCGAAGGACGCCTTCGTCATTGCGGACCAGGCCCGCATGCGCCGCGACCTTCAGACCATGCGCCGTGGCGACGACATCGCGGTCGACCTGCGTATCCTCACCTCGCGCCGCCTCGACCTGGCCGCGGACCGCACGAGAGCGATCAACCGCCTGCGGTCCCAGTTGCTGGAGTACTTCCCCGCCCTGGAACGGGCCTTCGACTACAGCACCTGCAAGGCCTCTTTACTGCTGCTGACCGGTTATCAGGCTCCCGGTGCCCTGCGACGGATCGGCAGGAACCGGCTCGCGGTCTGGCTGAAGAACCGCAAGGCGCGCAACTGCAACGTCGTCGCCGCTACCGCGGTGGAGACCGCCGAGGCCCAGCACACCGCCGTTCCCGGGGAGAAGCTGGCCGCCGCCGTGGTGGCCAAGCTCGCGAGGCAGGTGATGGCCCTCGATGAGGAGATCGCTGAGACAGACGCCCTGATCGAGAGCCGGTTTCGCGACCACCCCCACGCCGAGGTCATCCTGAGCATGCCCGGCATCGGCCCCGTCCTCGGCGCCGAGTTCATCGCCCACACCGGCGGCGACATGGGCGTTTACGGCACCTCCGACCGGCTCGCCGGCGTCGCAGGCCTGGCCCCCGTCCCGAAGGACTCGGGACGAACCAGCGGCAGCATGCGCCGCCCACGACGCTACTGCCGACGCCTGCTGAGAGTCTTCTACATGTCCGCGATGGTCGCCGCCCGATGCTGCCCCACCTCGAAGGCGTTCTACGAACGCAGGAAAGCCGAGGGGAAGAACCACAAGCAGGCCATCATCGCGCTCGCGCGCCGTCGTCTGAACGTCCTGTGGGCCCTCATACGCGACGGCCGCACCTTCGAGATCACCGCGCCACCCGGCCCCATCCCACTTGACTGACACGCTCACAGTGCGTCACCATCCCCGTTTGACAACCCCATTGGGAATCGGTAGCGGGCAGGCGCCCCCGTCCGCCTGGGTGAAGCAACAGTGCGCGGCCGTGCTCGTGCCCTGTTTTCCGCTCAGTCCCTCTGGAGGTTCTCCGTGTCCTGTCTCGTTCCGTCCCATCACGCAGCCGGCGCCGCTGTTGCCCCCGCCCGCGACGTCGAGTGTTCGAGGTGTTCTGTTCCTGGTCGCCTCTCGGCGGCCGAGGCGGTGGTCATCATCGTCGCCATCATGGCCGTCACAGTGCTCAACATCGCCCACCCCGCCGTACCGGCTTTGCTGGGCGGGGTGTTCACTGCTGCGGCAAGTGCGCTGGTGAGTCTGCCCGCCGCCTGGCGTCACAGTTGCTGTGCTCACGGCAGGGTCCGCAGGTGAGCCGTACCAGTCCTCCCGCCCGTCGCGTGGAGGAATGCACTGAACTCGACGCTCTGGTCCGGTGGTTGCTCGCGGCCAAGGGCCGGTCCCCCTTCAAGGCGCTGGCGAGGATCGCCACCGACAGGGGGATGACGGTCACCGTTCGTACGTTGCAGCGGACCGTCGACGGACGTGTACCCGGGGTTTACGCCGTGCGTGCCTTCGCCCTGGGGGGGGTGCCGACCTTGAGGAGGCGGAGCAGCGACCGGCCGCGGTCCGCCTCGCACTGGCCACGGTGGAGGGCCACCGGTACGTCCCCGGTCACATCACCACACGGGCGGGCCTCGCCCGGGCCATGCAGCGGATCAGGAAAGAGTCCGGGCTGTCCCTGCGCAAGGTCGAGAATGCGCCGGAGGCAGCCGGGAAGTTGCCGAGGTCCACCCTGGGCGCGGTGCTGTTCGGGCAGCGCCCCGCCAGCCTGGCGTTGCTTGGGGCCTTCCTGGCTGTCTGCCACGCCTCTGAGCCGGTCACCGTGAAGCTGCTGTTCGCCCGCGAGCGCGTCGAGGACCCGGCCGAAGCACCCCCTGAACTGTTCTGCGCCCGATTGCGCGAGGAGCGCGCGCACCAGGCTCGGCGCGAAGAGCTGGCCCGTGCCGACGAGGAGGATTCCCTGGAGTGGCAGGCACTTCTGCCCCCGGAAATGCGGGACACAGCAGCCGCGCGCCACGAGCGCCGGATCAAGGCGTTCGGCACCCTGCCGCCGACCGATGGCGCCGACTCCGCGTAGCGGTTCTCCGAGTACTCCCCCACGCCGGGGCAAGCCACACGGCAAACCCCCGAGGCCGGGCGATCGCACCGACGTCGATACTGGCGCCCCGCAGCCAGGGTGCGGCGGCGGATCGGGCAGACCGGCGACGGGCCCGGGGGCGGTTGTAGCCGCGCGCGAGGCGGCTAGGTCTGCCGTCGCCTCAGGTTCTTCCGCCTGTCAAAGGCGCCAGGAGCGGATGCGGTCGGCCGCGTCGTACGCGTCCGTGCGGCCGGCGTCGATGTCCCGGCAGAGGTCGATCAGTGCCCCGTACGGGGCGTCGATGCTCTCGCCCGTCACGTCCATGTAGGCCACGGCCCGGAGCGAGTACGGCCCCGGACATCTCTCTGACCTTGACCGGAGACTCCGGGTCCACTGAACCGGCACTCGTCACGGTGAGAATCGACGTCGCGTCCCAGCACCTGCCAGACGCTCCGATCTCAATGAACTCCGGGTCCAGAAGCTCCGAGACGAGGACGGGAGAAGCACGCACGTCAGGTCGAGATGCTGCATCTCCGCCGCCATCGCCGCCTGAACGGCCCGCTCACTCTCGTCTGCCATGCATGAACCAAACGGACGGCCCCATCCCGCCACAGCGAATAGTTGACGCGGGCCGGGGAGCAGCTGGCAGTGCCGTCCCTTCTCGTCAACAATCCGGCGTGGGCTGATCACCAACTGCCGCCGGAACCCGTGCACAAGTGCTGTCAGTCATAGGTTTCGTACCGTGGGTACAGGTGAGTACGGCCATCAGAGCAAGCTGACCCGTGTCACGATCTCTCGCGGCTCACGGTCCTCTGCCACACACTGGAGGGCTTCCCGCACTGCAAGGGCACCAAGCCGGACGAATACGCCTTCGCAGGAATCTGCAGGGTGCCACGACAGGGCTCGCACAACGACATGGGCGCCCACTGAGTTGCCCCGTCGTTCTTCGGTGCTGTTGCTGTCTTCACCGGCCAGCTCCCGCATTACACCCTGGACGAGCGCCTCTTCAAGCTCAGCATCCGGTTCCGGCAGCACCTCACAGGCAAACTCGCACGACGACACCGTCCCATCGGGTACCGGCTCGAAGTCCAACTCCGCCCTGCCGTACGTCGGCCAGCAGGCGCCAAGCGTCTGACGGGAATGCACCTTCACTCCCCGTACCGGGCGAGCGAGTCCGGCGGTCCGTGAGTCAGCCATGTCGGGCACCAGCCCAGCCTCGATATGTTCCATCCGGCCATCCAATCTCAAAAGACGGGTCCTTCTCCATTCGAAGACATCACGGAAGAGCCGTCACAACCCCACAGTTGGTCGGCATGACTTGGCGGATGTGTGACGTGGGGCTGGATCAGCGCCTACTGCGGCTGGCCTTGGTGCCTACTTAACTCCCGCCTCGGTGACGGACGAACTACTGGCCGCGCCCGGATAGGTCAGGCTCCGGTGGGCTCCTCGGCCTGCCGGGCATCCTCCAGAGCCTGCCGGAATGCGCCGGCCGTCCAGAGCTTCAGCGGCGCCAGGCGCCCGACCACGCGTCCCAGCCACAGGATCACTTCCGTGGCGCCGAGGCCGGTCAACGCGTCGAGAGCGGAGCCCAGCATCGCCCGGCCGAGACCGCGTCCCCGCGCATCGGCGGCCACCTCGATCCACCACAACACACCCACCCCCTGGAAAGGCCCGATCACCGCCTCAGCGACGACGCTGCCGTCCTGGCGCGCCTCCAGTCGCCGCCCGCTCCTGCCCCCGGGGTCGGGGCCCATGTGCACGTGCGGCAGCCGCGGCAGCGTGGGGGCGGGCAGATCAGCGCGCATGTACCGCCAGAGCCTCTGTCCGGTGAACCCGGCCCGCTGCAGCGCCCGGACCGTGGCGGGACGGTGGCCGACCGGTAGAGCCTCCAGGCCGAGCGACAGAGCCGAAGCGAACTGGAACGCCTCCACCCGTCGGCCAGCCAGCGCGGTGACGGCGTGGCGGATCAACTCGTCGGCGGTCGCTTCGTCCTCGCGGCAGTGGAGCCACAGGAGCTGTCCCGTGTCGTCCTTCGCACGGACCGCGCACGACACCACGCCCACGACGGCTCCGGCCCCGTTCACGGCCACCTGGGTCACCGGCCTGTTCAGCTCAGCCCACCAACCGCCATCCACTGGCGAGCGGCCTTCCAGCGCCTCGCTCAGCATGGCGAGGGTGATGCGGGGCTGGCCGAGGAGCCGGTCCGCTTCGATCACACGCAGCACGGCCAGTGCGTCAGCCGGGCTGTACGGGCGCAGGTTCAGGCTGCGTGCGGGGCTCACGGTTCCGACCATGACCGCGTATCCCCTTTATGTCCAGCAGCCCTGCACGGACGGCGGCGTGAGGCCGCTCTACTGGGCTCACGGGCAGATGACCGGTCCGCGCGACACTGACCGAGGCAGCCGGGCAGCCACAAGTTCCTGGGCGCGTAGGCATAGCGACCCCGTCTGGCCTCGACAAGGGCGGCTTGTTCAACGGTGGTAGCAACGCATGTGCGGTGGGAGGCGTCCACACCGGTAGCGCCCCATGTACCGCATCCACATCGTCCAGCAGCGCGGAGAGCCCGTGACCCAGAACCGGAACGCCCCGGACACCACCGGCGATGAGATAAAGCCCGCCGAAGCCGTGAAGGTCGGTGTCAACGCGGGCCTGTTCGTCGTCGGGCTCGCCCTCGCCTTCACCCTGACCGGGCCGATCCAGAACAACATCAGTATTTTCCAGGATGCTTCCGACTTCGTCGTCCGGGTCGTGTTCTCCATCGCCTGGGCCGTCGTCGTGTCCTGGCCCATCGCGTACACCCTCGACCGCGTGGTCAAACGCCGCGCGGCCCTCTGACAGCGTTTTTTAGCCGGTGAGAGCGGTGCCGACGATGGGAACGATCCAGCGCACTCTCTGCGCCCGCGGAGTACACCGGGTGCGATTGCCCTCCCTGCCGGTGCGGTGTGGTGTGGTGCGCACGATGCGGCGCACTCGTTGTGCTGTTCTGCGAGGGCCTGGTGCCGGGCTGTCCCGGGGGCAGCCCGGCTCTCTTTACTGTGTGGTCAGGCTGTCCACTGGTGGGCGTGGCCGCCGTGCCACTCGACCCAGTGCGGATCGTCGAGCAACGTCTCCGCATCCAGCAGCCCAGCACCTTCGAGGAAGACGACCAGGTCGTGGTCGGAGTGGGCCAGGCCCAGGGGCTCGTCCCGGCCATGGCGGTGCACCGTCACCCGTCGGCCGCCCGACGCGGACGGCGGGTGCACAACAATCGGCGCAGCGCCCATGGTCACCAGACTGCCCCGTCGGCTGCGACGGCGCGTGGGCTGCGGGAGGGGTCAGGGGATGTCGCCTTGCCAGTCCCACCGTGGTCCGTCGGCGGGCCTGGGGCCGTACAGGGCCCGGCCGCCGGGCCCGTGGCGGCCGATCTCGGTGGGGAGCGCCGCGCCCTCACGCAGTTCCTCGGGCGTCCAGCCGGTGACGTCCAGGAACAGGCCGTCCAGCGGACCACCCACCAGTTCGGCGTAGGTGTGCCCGGGCTGCGGGGCCAGGATCGGGGTCGTCGTGGTCGGCTCCGTAGACCCGGCCGCGCATGATCTGCTCGTCCATCCGGGCAGCATCCCAGCCGCCACTGACACCGGGCAGGCGCCGAGCAGAAACGCGGCGCTCGGGCGCGTTCTCGATCTGGTGATCGGGGGCTGCCGGGCCGAACTCAGACCATTCGGGCTCTATCCCGCGCCTGTCACCCTCCCTCTTCACTCCACCGGGTACGTGACCGAAGGTCATCGGCGCCGTTGATCCCGGCGAGGCGAGCACATGCACGGATTCGGATTGTGCGCGCTCCAGGGGCCCCGACAACCGCGCCCGGCCCGGGGCCCCACCACGTGCCACCCAACCACCAGCCCTGTGCGCGCGTTCACACCCGCAGAGTGTCACGCGCTGCGGGGGTCAGGTCAGGAGGCGAGAACTGGTAGCGCCGGGTCTACGGAATGCGGACCCATCCTTTGGCCTGCATCGTTTCTGTTTCCCAGTCTTCGAAGAGCTGCGGCAGTTTCTCCGCCGTCCTCTGCGGGGCGAGGTACCAGCGGATGAAGGCACGTGCGGCGGGCCGGTCGGCGTCGCAGGCCGGACACAGCTCCATCCACTCGCCGGTGATCAGCGGGCCGTGCCAGTGCAGCAGAAGGTCCCCCAAACAGCGGGAGCAAGGCCGCTTGGGCTGCTCTTCGCCCTCGCGGCCGAGGTCCATGCGTGCGAACTGTTCGTCGGTGACCGAGTCGAGGGCTCCGTCGATGTTCGCCGAGCGGGAGAACGAGCCGTCGGGGCGTAGGTGGTAGCGCCAGGTGAGTGACACGGTGGGGCCCCATTCGGGGTGGGTTCGTGCGTAGCCGTCACGATGCGTTCGTGAGTGGATCACCGTCAAGGGGTACGCAATGGGGGGCGTTGCGTTGGCGAGGCCCCTCCCGGGCGGCTACGGAGACGTCGAAGCGGCGGGTGTCGGAGATTGCGCCCCGACCAGCGGCGCATGACGCTGAGGACATGCAGAAGGCAACGTGGTCTGGCCTTGTCCAGTTCGGGCTCGTCGCGCTGCCCATCCGGCTGTACGCCGCGACCGAAGAGCATCCTGTCCGGCTGCACGAGATCCACACCGCGGACGGCAGCAGGGTCGAACACCGGCGTTTTTGTGCGGCGGAGGGCCGCGAAATCCCGTTCGAAGAAGTCGGGCGCGGCTTCTCGATGCCCGGGGGGCGGATGATCCCGCTCACCGAGGACGACCTGGCGCGCCTTCCGCTGCCGACCAAGCGCACTTTCGAGATCATGGGTTTTGTTCCTGGGCAGGACATCGACCCGATCAGTTACGGCAAGCCGTACTACGCCGGACCCGATGGCCCTGGTGCGGACCGGCCGTATGCTCTGCTCGTCGAGGCGCTCGCCCGCACTGGCTACGTAGGTGTCGGCAAGATCGCCATCCGCAGTCGCGAGCGTCTGGCGGTGCTGCGACCACGCAACGGGGTCCTCGTTCTCCAGACCTTGCTCTGGCGCGACGAGCTGCGGGAGCCCGGCGACCTCGCACCGCCAACACCCGTCACGGACCGAGAGCTACAACTGGC
Organism: Streptomyces sp. NPDC055287; assembly: GCF_053646035.1. NCBI lineage: Bacteria > Bacillati > Actinomycetota > Actinomycetes > Kitasatosporales > Streptomycetaceae > Streptomyces > Streptomyces sp. NPDC055287. The sequence continues at coordinate 9,224 of NZ_JBSHNE010000063.1, forward strand.
CGAGGTACTGATCAGAGAGCTGACCGGCATCGAGGAACGGGAGATTCGTGACGAGTACAGCCAAGCCCTCGAGCAGCTGGTCACGGCCAAGGCCGGGGGCAAGGAGCTGACCGAGCCGGCCGAGAGCGCGCCGGTGGTGAATCTGATGGCCGCGCTTGAGGAAAGTGTGCGGGCCGCCCGGCACAGCCCGCCGCGCGGCAACTGATCCACGTGCCCGCGACAGCCGCGAGAGCTGTATCGGGCGTTGGCCGAGCGGCTGATCCGGCACCGCGACAACTACGCGGCTCGGGGCATGGAGCGCTGGCTGGATGCCGGAGAGCCGGTAGTAGGGTTCCCACTTGTCAGTTCGAGCCTCGAGCGCCGCAGCCGAAAGGCCGACGCGCCCGTTCAGCTGGCTCAGCGTGCTGTGGACTGCCAGTCGTCGTACGGTCTGGCGGAAGGCCGCTTTCTTGACAGGACTGGCGGCTGCGGCCCTGCGCTTTCATTCGCACGTTGCGCAGGGCCGCACACCACAGCAGGGCAACGGCCGCATCCCGGCGCGGCTTACCGCAGCCTTCCGACGTCCATGGACACTTGTTGACGTCCCACCAGTGGGCGCACCGCACCCGACGCATCCGCGGGTGTCGGCTTCGACGTGTTCGCCCGGGCGCCCTGTCCCTGGCGCAGTCGCACAGATGTGGCGCGCCTTGGTTGGTGAGGTCGAGGGCCGTGGACTTGGGTCGGTTACAGGCTGCGCATGACCGCTACGACCTTGCCGAGTACGTCTGCCTCGTTCGCCCAGATCGGTGAGCAGAGGTCGTTCTCCGGCACTAGCCACACGTTGGCTCCATCGCGGCGAAGCCGCTTGACGGTGGCTTCGCCGTTGAGCATAGCGGCCACGATGTCGCCGTTTTCCGCCGTGCCTTGGTGCCTCACGGTGACGATGTCGCCTTGAAGGATGGCCGCGTCGACCATGCTGTCGCCGACTACCCGAAACCGACGAGTTCGCCAAATCCCGGAGGACTTTCCCTGGGAACCGGTGGCGATTCTGCCTCTATGGCGTTGAGCCTGGCGTGGGTTCGCTCGCTACGACCGTGGGACAGAAGGCTAAATGTCACCCTGTGGAGGATCTTGGTCACTTAGGGTGAACGTCGAGATCGGACGGGGCCAGGCTCCGGGCGCCGTCACCTACAGCGGGAGGAACCCCCATGACACAGATCAAGGTTGTGGACATCAAAGCCAGCGAGCCCGTAAAGGAGTCGGACCACGACTTCATCGCCCCCGCCAACACGGTCCTCGTTGGTCGCTCCCACGAGGGTGATGAAGAAGGGAAGACCATCTACTACTACGGGACCGTGCAGCAGAACGGTCAGAACTGCAAGGTCGGCAAGGTCGTCCGGAGCGATGAGATCGAGGAGTCCGGCGGAACCGCATACACGGCAACGCAGGGCCGCGTCATCGTGGGCCGCTCCCACAGTGGTGACGAGAACGGCACCACGACCTACCACGTGGCGGAACTCCTCGACTTGTGGGGCAATCCGATGGCCCTCATTGCCGCCGAATGGACCGCGCCGGTGAAGGAGTTCGACAGCAACGTCCAGGCCCCGGAGAACCAGGTCCTCATCGGTCGGCAGCACACCGGCGACGAGATGGGTGATACGAGGTACCTCTTCGCCAAGGTGATGTAGCAGTCGGCCGACCCGCTGGGGTGAAGACGGCGGCGCCCGCTCTGGGCGGTGCCCCGTGCTGGGGGAACGCCGCCCGGCCGGGCACCCTGCGGCCCAGCCCCCGGCGGTCCGTCAACGGGCGCCGCCAGCTTCCAGGCGGCGCCCACTGTTCCTGATTCCGCACGTTTCGGTCCGGCGGCGTGGGGGCCTTAAGGGGCGATGGGGCCGTCCGTCCGACTTCCTGGCAGGTCGGGCCGCGGCGGCAGAGGCGAGGCTGACGTTGGAGAGTCAGGGCTTGGAGGCTGGAGTGGTACTCAGGCGGTCTGGCTCGGTTCCTTCTCGGGGAGGAGTGCCTGGGCTTCTTTGATCAGCCGGCTCTTGAGGGCTCCGCGTGCGTTTGCCGGCAGCAGAGCGGGGTCCAACTGGCCGGGACTGGCTTCGTAGGGGTGCAGGGCGTTGCGTATGTGGGCGTAGGCGCGGGGGTGTTGCGCGGCCAGTAGTCGGTCGGCGTGCTCGATCGCTTCGCGGCGTGCGTGGGTTTGGGGTGCGTGGTCTTTGCGGGTGGCGACGGTCTGCATGAGGTGGCGCACGACGCGGTCGCATTCGAGGTGGCGTTGGTGGACGGCGCAGTAGAACCGTCGGGCGTTGATGATCTGCATGGCGTCGTCGTGGGGCAGCTGGCTGAGGTCGACGTTCAGGGGGCCCAGCGCGGTGTTGGATGAGGCCTTGGCCGGACTGGTGGTCAGCTCGGTCAGCTCGGTCAGCTCGGTCAGGGCTGCCTTCCACCGGCGTACGGCCAGCGGGTGGCGCAGCAGGACGTTGCGCTCGTTCTGTTCCCGAGCGTCGTCTGCGACGGTGCCGCGGAACGAGACCTGGCCTTTGAGGATCGCCGTACCGGGGCCGCTTCCTGGTTCCCGCCAGGGGTGCGCACAGTGTGAGTATCCCTGCCCCCGCGCGCACCGGCGCCGACACCAGCTGCAGCAGGGGGCCAACGGATGGCGCCTCCCCTGGGAAGCCTGAACACCAGTACGATGCCTAGCTGTTCAAGTGCATCGAACCCTCGCGGCCCGCGCCAATTCTCCCGGCGCGGGCCGCACCCGTCCCCACCTCGAGGACCCCCGTGCTCACCACGCTCATCACCGCCGCAGCTATCGCTGCCGTGCTGTTCGCCCTGCTCGTCGAAACGTTCCTCGTCGGACGCGCCAGTGCCTCCCGGCCCGCGCCACTCGAGATCTTCACCCTGCACAAGCGCGGCATACGCGCCACAGGCGTCCTGCTCGCCGCCACGGTAATAGCTGCAGCAGCGTTCCTCGCCGGACGTGCTACCGCTCCCTCGCCTGTGTCCGAGGTTCGGCTCGAGATCGAAGACACCCCCCCAACGCCGCCCGTCCCGCTGGGACCTCCCTGCAGCATCCCCGGCGGCCTTCCCTGCCCCGACACCCTGCCGCCGCCAGCGCCCTGAACCACCGACGCCGACACGACGTCGGCGCCCGCCGCCAGCCCAGGGACGGGTGCCGACGTCGTCGTGCGCAGTGGTCAGACCGAACGGCGCTCCTCGTCAGCCCCATGCGACATCACGCCTTCAAGCTCAGTAGTTGCCGCGGTGGACCTCCGTCTCCACCGTGCGGCGGGGGCGGACCCTGCCTGCGAACGATGCCCGGGGGCACGGGCGTTGACGACGATCAAGGGGCATCCCAACGCCCCACGATCGGAGCCCCGCATGTTGAACAGGACCCTGCGCGCCACCGCCCTCCTCGCCCTCGCGGCCGCCGTCACCGCGCCCGTCGCCATCGCGGCGCCCGCCCCGTCCTCGCCGCCCGCGCCGGAGACGGTCACCGTCTCCTCGCTCAAGGGCGACGCGCGCATGGACTACCCGTCGCGAACCAGGAGGTCCGGGTGTCCGTCAACGCCCGCTCCACGTACACCGTGGGCAGCATCCCGCAGCACTCCCGGGGCACCTTCCGCATCTCGCACGCCCAGGACGGCAAGCTCTACTGGGGCGAATTCAAGGTCGACTGCCTCACCACCGGCGGCCCCACCGCCACCGTCACCGGCCGCCTGGTCCACACCAGCCCTGACCACCCCTGGCTCACCAGGCTGGACCCGCACACCCGCACACCCGCATGGGCGTGAGCTTCCTCGTCCCGGAGAAGGGCGAGGCCCGCATCGGGCTCTCCGGGGCCACCAAGAAGGGCGAGCCGCTGCTCACCAAGTGCATGGCACCCGCCGCCGACGCGAAGATCGTCGACGGCGGGTACACCCTGCACGACCGCAGCAACTAGAGCGTGTCTGATGGGTCGGTGACGGCCCGCATCGCGAATCGTTCTCGGCCGTGTGGGGCGGGGTGACTTATCCGATGAGGAGTGGACTCGACTGGAATCGGACCTGCCAAGGGACATTGGGCGTGGGGCCTGTCCGCGGTCCTTCGCCCCTTCGGCCCAATCCCCGGCGCGGAGGGGGTCTGACACGCCGCCCCTCGACCACCATGAGTGGGATGAAGATTCCGGGCGATAGACACCAGACCGCTCCGAGGCCCGAGGAGGACCAGGCCAGGGTCGGGAAGCGGCTGGACGATGTCGCCAAGATCCTCGCCGGTGCCCTGGTCGCTGTTGCAGGCATCATGACAACGCTCGGGCTAACGAGCGACATTGTCTTCGTCGCACTCAACAACGAATCGTGGCCAATTTACGTGGCCTCGCTCTGCGCCATCCTCGCCATTGTGTGCAGCATCGCGGCACTGCTGATCCGCCCGACGCCCCGGGGGATTCTGTGGGAGACCGTCGTGCTCATTCTCGGGGTGATCTTTTACATGGTGTCGTTGAGCGTGGCGGTCGTCGGCGCGTCGAAGGCAGCCGGGGGGAATGGACGCCCCACCATCACCGACGTCGAGTTGAAGGGTCACCGGTCGGATCTGACACTGACCTTCACCGTGCGCGCCGACGGCGTTGACACATGGGCGGCCATCGAGGTCTACGCAGACGCCGTGAACCAAGAAATGGATCCCTTCGACGTCGACTTCTACAGCGGCTACCTCAGGCCCGATGACAAGGGCGTGGTGGAACAGCGGGTCAGTTCACCGATTACCGTGCCGGCGGAAGCGTGGGGCATCGAAATCGGCGCCGTGGCCGCCGGCGGATCCCAGGACTGCGAGTCCCTCACAGAGCGTGGCCCGGCATGCGCGACGATCCAGCTACCCCCGACGACCCGGCGCTGACCCACCCCTGCCTCTCGGGCACTCCTATCGCACCGTTCAGGACGGGCAGCCCCAGCCCTAGGAACTGTTCGATTGGTCAGGTTCGCAGCCAGAGACGCACCGCTGCGACGGTGACAGTGCCTTGAAATACGTACGCTCTTTTGTCGTACCTCGTTGCTACGGCCCTGAAGTTCTTGAGTGCGTTGACGCACCTCTCGACTTCGTTCCTGCGCGCGTACAACTCGCGGTCGAAGCCAGCCGGCCTGCCGCCTGCGCTGCCGCGGTTGCGGCGGTGGGTCCGCTGGTCGCGACGCTCGGGAATGATGTGCCGGATCTGGCGTCGTCGCAGGTAACGTCGGTTGTGGCGCGACGAATACGCCTTGTCGGCGCTCAGGCAGTCGGGGCGGGTACGCGGGTGTCCGCCGACAGGTCTCAGCACGCGCAACTGCCCCAGAACGGAGATCATCTGCGGGCCGTCACCCCACTGCCCCGGGGTGACCAGCAGGGCAAGTGGGCGTCGGCCGCCTTCACTGAGCTTCTTCGATGTGGCCACCGATCGGGTGACGGTCCGTGAAGCGAAACGAGCGAGGCCCCCGGGCTGTTGATCGAGATGTCTGACGTCTCAATTACGTTGATTCAGCGTCTTACGGACTCCCCAACCGGAACGGGCCACTTCCCCCGTTCCGGTTGGGGAGTTCTCGTGTGTCAGGCGGCTGATCCCCCCGATGGCGCTAACGTCGTGCGCGGCTCCGGTGTCTTTGAGCGGTGACACCGCTCGGCCGGCCCGGGCCTGCTCCTACGTACGTGTTCCGCACCCAGAACCGACGACGCAAGGGGAATCGATTCCATGACCGTCACAGCAGCACGCCGCACCATGTCACCGCGTCGCTCCGCCGCCCGCACGGCGGCCGTGGCGGCCCTGTCCGCCGCCGCGCTCCTCGGCGGCGGTCTCACGGCCCAGGCCGCCGCACCCGCCCGCACGACGGGCGCGGCCGTGGAGCTCGCGCCGGCCGGTGTGCTCGCCACCCAGTGCTACTACAGGGTCAACGCCAGCGGCGGTCTGCTGATCCGCAGCGGTCCCGGCACCGGCTACTCGGTCGTCGGGTCCTACGCCAACGGCTCCACGATCCTCGCGTCGGCGTCCACCACCAACGGCTTCCGCAAGGTGGGCACCAACCGCTGGGTCTCCTCGGCGTACACCGTCCGCATCACCAGCTATCCCTGCGAGTGACAGGGACCCGCGCCGAGGACACCGTTCCCCAGCCCTTCAACGGGCCGCCGGCCGCCGGAAATCCCTCCGGCGGCCGGCGGCCTGTCCGCTGCCTCCGACCGGCCTCCGAATTCATCACTGAGCTTCTTCAGCGTTGCAGCTCCAGTGTGAGGACGGCCTTGGCGATTGACGTCATGCGGTTGGGACTGCATCGGGACCTGCGGAAGATCCGCCAGGACTTCAGGCGGGCGATGCCGCGTTCGACGGGTGCCCGTGTGGCGGCCAGGGCACGGTTGCGGGTCTTCTCAGTGGGGGTCACTTCCTGCAGGGGCCTGCGTTTGATGCCCGTGGTCAGCCACGGACCGGCGCCCTGGTAGGCGAGATCGGCCACGATGGGAACGCCCTGGCGCTCGCAGATGCGGATGATCCGGTGGGTGCGGGCGGCGGTCAGGTCGTGAGTGCGGCCCGGCAGGGCGGGCGAGAGCCACAGCAGCCGGCCGCCGGGATCGGTGACGACCTGCACGTTCACGCCGTGGCGCCGGTGCTTGTGGGAGTAGTCGGCCCGGCCGTCGCCGACCCGGTCGCACTCGGCGAGGGTTCCGTCGAGCAGGACGAAGTCGGGATCATGCTCGCGCAGCGTCCTCAGCAGACCCGGCGCACGCGCGGCGAGCAGGTCGACGACCGCGCTGATGTAGGCATGGGCGGTGGACTCGCTGATTCCGAACCCCGCGGCGATCTTCGCCAGAGTGGTGTGCTCGCGCAGGTACACCAGTGCCACCATCGCGCGCTGGGACGGACGGAGCTTGCAGCGCCGGTCGCCCTCACGGGTGACGATCAGCATGGTGACCCACTCCACGAGTGCGTGCGGCAGGTCGATTGCGGCAGGATGGACGACCAACGGGGCCCCCGAGCAACGTAATTGAGACGTCAGACATCTCGATCAACAGCCCGGGGGCCTCGCTCGTTTCGCTTCACGGACCGTCACCCGATCGGTGGCCACATCGAAGAAGCTCACTGACCAGGTGGATCTTCGTCGTCAGGCCGCCCCGGGAGCGTCCCAGGGCTTCATCCGGGCGGTGCCACCCGGGGGCGGGTTCGCTTGCCCGGGACCAGCGGCTCACGTTTCCGGGCGCCAGCCGCATGCTGGTGAGCACGGCAGATAGTTGAGTCCACACCGACCATGGACCAGTCGATCCGTCCCTCGGCGTCGGCGCTGGCCTGAAGGGCCCGCAAGATCCTCTCCCAGGTGCCGTCCGCTGACCATCTGCGATGGCGGTCATACGCCGTCTGCCACTTGCCGAACCGGGTTGGCAGATCCCGCCACGGAATACCCGTGCGCAGCATGAACAGATCCCTTTGATCAATTTGCGGTGACACTTCCACCGCCCACCCCGCCCGATGTTCCTTGGCAGGTGCGATTCCAGTCGAGCCCACTCTGCATCGGATAAGTCACCCCGCTCCACACAGCCGAGAACGATCCGCGATGCGGGCCGTCACCGACCCATCAAACAGGCCCTAGACGCCCGAGGACGTCGCCGAAGCGATCGGGATGGAGCGGCCCTGCCGGTCCTAGCCGCACCCACTCGAGCCCGCCGGCCTCCGGTCTGTCGGAGGCCGGGCCCGCTTGCGTATCAGCGCGGCCGGGCAAGCCTGCCTGGCGGTGAGCTTGCCCAAGTGAACAGGTCCTCAAGGACGGCCCGGCGACGCTCGAGCCCGCTGCCCTCGTAGTGAATCGGGCTCTGTGCGGGTTGTGGTCAGTCCCACCAGCCGTCGCCAGCGTGCCAGCGCTGCACCCACTCCAGGAAGCCGAGTGCTTCCGGCATGGGATACGGGTACGCGCCGACGTCGGCGAGGAGCCAGACCTTGCCTCGTTGGGGACCGGTCACGACGAGGACCCAGTAGGAGAGTCCATCGTCGGTGCCGAGAACGATGGAGCCGTGGTTGTAGACGTCGGCGACGCGCTCGTGATGGTCGTCGGCAAGGGGCTGGCCTTCCCAGGCCCAAGTCTCCTGGAGCGGAAACAGGGCGGCGGGATTCCGATTTCCCTGGTCGGGCCAGTCCGGTGGGAGCCAGCCGAGAGGCAGGAGGCCGCCGTCTTCCGGTGGCCCGAGGGATGACCCGTTGGCGATCTCGGCGACCAGGCTCCGGTACGGCTCCGGAAGAACCACTCCGTTCTCGGATTCCCACGACGAGACGGCTTCGCGTCCCAGTGCCGGCTCGCGCCACTCCGGCTCGACTGCGGAGCGTAGGAACTCCAGGGTGGACTCGTCAGGGCGCTGATCGGGAGATGCGGTTGTCACGACAACATGCTGGCAGAAAGGGCTGACAAGCCGGTGCTCGCGGACCGATCTTGACCGCGGCGTGGCCGCGTTCGGCGTGGAGCGATGATGATCAGTCGCCGAGGGCGAGGTGGACGCCAAAGCCAGCGATGACCGTGCCGCTGATCCGGTCGAGGATCCGGCGTGCTGAGGGGCGCCGAAGGCTGCCGCGGAGCGCCCGGGCGAATGCGATCAGTACGCCCGACCAGAGCGAGCCAAGCAGGATGTGCACGCAGGCCAGCAGAGTGCCGGTCGTCAGGTGCGCGGCACCGGCCGGAATGAACTGCGGCAAGACAGCCATGTAGAAGGCACCCACCTTGGGGTTGAGCAGGTTCGTCAGAGCGCCCTGGCGCCAGCCGCTCCCGAAGCTGTCGTCGGCATCCGGCTCGTCCGCAGCGTCGGCCTGAGCGAGATCCGCCCCAGGCCGCCGGCGCAGGGTCGACACCAGGATTCGGCTTCCCATCCACACCAAATACGCGGCCCCCGCCCAGCGGAGTATCTCGTAAGCGAGGTGGGAGGCGGTCAGTACGGCAGTGATGCCGAGCGAGCTGAGCACACCCCATACGAGGGTGCCGGTCTGGATGCCGAGGACGACGCCCCAGGCGCGCGTGCGGCGACCCAGGGCAGCGGTGCGCAGTATGAGGGCGGTATCGAGGCCGGGTGTGAGGGTGAGGAGCCCCACGATCAGCGCAAAGGACCCCAGTGCGGAGGCAGTGATCATGCTGAGACTGTAGTACCGAAGGCATCAACTACCCATTCCCTGCCCGAAATCGGGCAGGGAGCCTCTTGTGGCGTCTACTGAATGACGTTGGCCACGACGGCGTGATCGACGGGGCCCCCGCGTGTCGCCCTGGTTCAGGAGGCAGCGGGGTGCTGACTCTCGCTTCGCTGTGCTGGGCATTCGCACGAGGCGTCCGTCATCGTCTCGTCCACCTGCCGAGGAAGGGCCGCTCAGGACCCGTTTCCGCAGGCACCACGATGAGAAGCCGCTCAGGCGCTGAAGTGAGAGTCAGCACTACGAACGCGAGGGACACCTCCGGGTGCCGAGGAAGCACATCGAGCGGATCGTCGGCGGCGACGACGGCGACGGGAACGGCGGTAGTGGCGAGGACCAGGAGGTGCGGGAGCTCAAGCTGGGGGCTTGGATCGGGAATCAGCGGAGCAGGGCAGCGACGCTGATGCCCGAACGGGTGGAGCAGCTGTCCCAGATCGGCATGCGGTGGACGTGACGTGTGTCGTCGACTGGCCAGGTCGAAGTGCCAATCGCGGTCTGGATCAGCGCCGCCTCGAGCCAGGCAGTCGCCCAGCAGCCGCAAGGAGGGGCGAGAGCGCTCCGTCGTATGGTCGGCAAGGCTCCTGCATGGTGGAGGGCAGCTTCCCCGAGGACTACAGTCCCGCTCAGGCTGCGGAAGGGGCGGGATGCGCGACCTCGATGGCTACGTCGGCCCAGGCGGCGAGCGGCAGACACGATGGGCGCCGTCACGGGTTGAGGTGTGGCCGGATACGTCGGTCGGTGACTGCAAGTGTCCGTGCACCATCGCGCACCCTGGGGTTACCCGAGGTGCTTGCGACGGGACTGCCCCAATCTCTGCTCGTGCGATCACGCACGAGGGTGTCAACTCCTTCTTCCCTGTAGCGCTGTGCGCCGTGTGTGCCGCAGCTCAGTTGTCGCGGATGGACAAGGGACGTCGGGAGCGGGTTGCCCCTGCTTCAGAAAGAGGGCAGGGGGAACTCTTCGAGCTCGGCGCCTTGACTCTGGCCGTCGCTTTGATCTGGTGGTTCACCAGTGTCGAAACCGCTTTGGCCCTAGCGGTCGGACTCGGTGCCGGCCGATCGCTGGCCGCCCGGAACCGAAAGTAGCGACACGCGTCCGAAGGCGGGGCCCCGGTACAAGGTCCGCAAGCGCCGACCAGTGAACAGCACATGCCACCTCCCCCAGAGGTCAGCCGAGCATTACGGTGGGACACGAAGACCTCCGGTGTGGCGCAGTCCTAGACAGCTCCACCACACCGGAGGTCTTCGCCATGATCAAGACCTGCGAGTGTCAACAACGCTTGTGATCGATACACCTAGTGGGCGAGTCTCTGCACGACCGCCTGTCCCCGCCGCATGCCTCATGGGGGCGGCGGGGGCTTGGCGGGGCGGATGTGTCACCGGTTTCGGCTATGGGGCTGACTGGAGTGGTGGGCCTGTTGTCAGGGCAGGGCGAGGTTGGCCAGTGCTGTGGCGAAGCTCAGAACGGCGGCGAGGATGGCCAGGGTGAGCAGGAGGAGTCGTAGGAATCGCAGTGCACGCGTCAGCCCGGCCGCTTCGGCCACCGACGTCTCAGGGGGGTGGACATGTCGGGGCCAGTTGTTTAGGGGCTCGACGGGGTCCGCATCGTCATTTTGCGTCATTGTCTGACAACGTGCGCGCAGCGTCGAGGGAATGGTGACACCGGGGCACTGTCACAGGATCGAGACGAGGGCGGACCTGCGGACCGCCCCGGGGGCATTCACGGGGCATCTCTGTCCGTGGTGGGGCGGGGGTGGCGTCTGGGCAGTAGATGGCGTGGTCTGGCCATTGGTCGGAGCCGAATTCGGTTTCGTGGTAGCGGAGTTCGCCGCATAGGGTGCACCGTTGGGCTTGGGTGGTTGCTGGAAGGCAGTGGAATTCGCGGGCGTCGGTGGACAGTGTGTAGGGCTCGATCATGGGCTGCTGGGTTCCCCTGCCGGCGTGAGTGAAGTCCGTCTGACCGCACCCCGTTCGGGGGGCGGATTTCGCAGGATGCTGACGGAACGAGGCTTACTGTCCCCGCCCGCTCTCCCCGGCTCCAGGTTGGGCCGGCTCGTGGGTCGTTGTGTCGTGCAAGAGGTGTTCGAGGGTGGTCAGGTCATTGAGGGCGCCGGTGCCATCCGGCAGGACGAGCCATCGCAGGCGTCCGTGTGTAGGCCGCGGCCATGGCGTGGCGATCCAGGCGCCTTTGCCGGCGCAGCGGATTCCGGAGGCTAACCAGCGGGTGGTGGCGCCGGGGGGCACGAAGAATCCGGTGAGCCTGGCGCAGGTGTCGAACAGGACCGGGCCGGGCTGTAGTCGGCAGGCGCTTATGCCGCGCAGGAGGGCGAAGCCCAGGAGCTCGGGTGTGATCACGACGTCCCACCGGCGGCCGGCCGGAAGCAGGGCGACGTCTGGCAGGTGACGCCGCCACTGCCTGGCGCAGGCGACCGGATCCAAAGCCGCGTCGGCCAGCCATTCCATCGCACGCGTCGTGTTGCCTATACGAACCACCCCCGCCTTCAGGGCCGGACGGAGCGAGAAGCATGCTCCGACCAGCAGCCATCACTGCTCGTAACATGATGTCACCACTTGTTACCGAAGGCGCAAGGGGCAGTTAGCAGGAAGTTCACCAGAATGCCGCGCTGGCCCATGCCATACCGCCACCTGCGCCCCGGCAAACGGCGCTCCCGGCCGGGGGAAGGGTTGCTGCTCAGCGAGCACCGCGCGGCGCCCGCCCGGGGCGAGGCCGCGGCGCTGTCGGCCGATGCCTGGGTGATGGCGAACTCGATTGGACGCAGGTGATTATGGCCGGGGCATCGCGATGTCGGACACTGGCGCAGCTCCTTCTCGGGGTGAAAGGTCGCTTCCGGCCAGGCCCTGGTAAGCACGGGCCGGGAGCGGCGTCGGCCTGACGGCTGTGGTCGTCACCAACCCGGCGATGCGGGGTTGGTGACGACCAGGCGTGTCGGGACGGGTGCGTTCGGGTCTGGGACGGCGGAACGCGAGGCAGTCAGTGACCCGGCCGTGAAGGACCGGGCTTGGAGGTAGCGCCCAACCGGCTGCTGGGTTGGCTCTTCCGTTTAGACACCCACTATGGGGGTGGCTGGGACGCATGACTCACGCCCCTCAGTCCACACGGTGTGAGTGCGTCCGGGGAGCAGGCGAAGCGGACGTTCTTGAGGAGGTCGGCCGTCGTCCAGATCAGTACCGTTGCGGTGTCGTACTGCCAGGACAAGCACCGGTCGTCGTACGGCTGCGCGGCCTCAGGCCAAAACGTGATCTCACCGTGACCAGCGGTTACGGGACAGCCCTTAGGGCTTGCAGGGAATCAAGGTGTTGCTTCCCGTCCTGAAGCTCGTTGGTGTGGTATGAGCATTCCGGACGAGACTTGT